>NZ_JBIJFP010000008.1:0-87749 GCF_057744235.1 Fluviibacter sp.
GTAAGAAATGGACGATGCCCATCAAAGATTGGAAAGCGGCATTGACTCGGTTTACTATTGAGTTCGGCGATAGACTCGTTGTGAATTAAATGAAACACCGTTTACACAAAAATTCTGACACGCTCCTGTCGGGGCAACCATGTTGCTCAATGCAGGTTTTATTAATGCGTTTTGGGCTATCTTAACCACTGGGTTATTCATACTTTTATTGAGCTTGCCGATTTGTTTTGTCGCTGCCCGGCAAGGGCTTGATATGGATTTGATGACCCGTGGCGCGGGGTTCGGCTATATAGGCTCAACCATTACCTCACTCATATACGCCAGTTTCACGTTCATTTTTTTTGCGCTTGAAGCGGCAATCATGGCTTATGCGCTAGAGCTGGGCTTTGGTATTTCACCTGTCTGGGGCTATCTTATTTGTGCTCTGGTCGTTATCCCGCTGGTGACTCATGGGGTGACGGTCATCAGCAAGCTTCAATCCTGGACCCAGCCTGTGTGGCTGATATTGCTTGCGTTGCCCTTTGTCTTTCTCTTGCTCGAACAGCCGGCAGCGTTAGAAGGTTTGTGGCTATACGCAGGTCTAAATATTGATCAGGCAAACGTTGGTTTTAACCCTTATTTATTCGGAGGGGCAGTAACCGTTGGCATGGCATTGGTGCCTCAGATTGCAGAGCAGGTTGATTATCTTAGGTTTATGCCTGAAAAGAAACCGTCAAATGGCGGTCGATGGTGGGCGGGTGTGCTTCTTGGAGGCCCAGGCTGGGTGATACCAGGTGTTCTGAAAATGCTTGGTGGCGCTGTTTTGGCCTATGTGGCTTTAAAAGCAACGTTGCCCCCCGAAAAGGTCGTTGATCCTAACCAGCTTTATCTAATTGGCTTTTCCCACGTATTTGACAGCGAGTGGCTAGCGTTATGGGCCACTGTACTTTTTGTGATCATCTCTCAGATCAAGATCAATGTGACGAATACCTATGCGGGGTCTCTCGCTTGGTCTAATTTTTTTGCACGGCTCACACATAGTCATCCGGGTCGTGTTGTCTGGGTAATTTTCAACGCCGTGATTGCATTGCTTCTGATGGAGATGAATGTTTTTCAAGCGCTTGGACAGGTCCTTGGGCTGTATTCGAACATTGCCATTTCCTGGATTGCAGCAGTTGTGGCTGATCTGATCATCAATAAGCCAATGGGTCTTTCTCCGGCAGGCATCGAATTCAAGCGCAGCAAACTTTATGATATCAATCCCGTCGGGGTCGGCGCGATGGCAATCGCTTCAACCTTATCAATTCTCACTTATACGGGTTGCCTAGGCGACAAAATTCAGCCTTTTGCCTCATTTGTGGCTATCGTGAGTGCCTTCGTTGTGTCTCCTATAATTGCTTGGGTGACTGCTGGCAAGTACTACCTAGTGCACGACCAGTCCGAACCTAAGAAGGGACCGTTATCCACGCACTGTGTAATCTGTGAGGGTAATTATGAAACCCCTGATATGGCCTATTGCCCAGCCTATCAGGGGAGCATATGTTCACTCTGTTGTGCTTTGGATGCTCGCTGTCATGATCGTTGCAAACCCAATGCCAGCTTATCAGCACAGTGGCATGCTTTTCTGAGGGTTGTGTTGCCCAAGGTTGCATTACCCTATATTGAATCAGGTCTAGGGCATTATCTCTTGTTAATGGGATGCATTATTCCGGTACTCGGCTTAGTTCTTGCAATGCTGTACACCCACGAATCCCTGAGTCATCCTATTGGGAACGATGATCTGGCCTTCTACTTAAAAGACAGCTTCCTAAAAATCTTTGCCATGCTGTCGCTTCTGTCTGGAGTTATTGCCTGGTGGATGGTTCTCACCCAGCAAAGCCGTCGGGTGGCTCAGGAAGAGTCAAATCGCCAAACCACCTTATTGCTCGAAGAAATAGAGTCACACAAGCGAACAGATGAGCAGTTACAAAGAGCTACCCGTTTGGCTGATCAAGCTAATCAAGCTAAGAGTCGCTACATTACCGCAATTAGCCATGAACTACGTACGCCTTTGAACAGTATTCTTGGGTATGCACAGATACTAGATGCCGATGGGGATATCCCGCCACACCGTCAGCAGGCAGTCAGTGTAATACGTAAAAGTGGAGACCACCTGTTGTCACTGATTGAAGGAACTCTTGATATCGCGAAGATTGAGGGAGGGCGTTTGGCCCTTGATATTAGGCCCCTTGTTTTTAAAGAGTTTTTACTTCAAATAGTCGGTATGTTCGAATTACAGGCGCGCAATCGTGGATTATCGTTTGACTACATTGAATCCGGAAAACTGCCTGATTACGTTCGAGCAGATGAGAAACGGCTCCGCCAAATTCTCATTAATATTTTGGGCAATGCCATTAAATTTACCCTGAGTGGAGGGGTTGTATTCAAAGTCGAATTTCTTCGTGAAATGGCGATTTTTGAAATTACCGATACCGGTCCTGGCATTCCTGAAGCCGAACTAGAAAATATCTACGAACCTTTTGTTCGAGGAAGTAATGCTCAGGCTAGCGGTAGTGGTGTTGGACTAACTATCGCCAGAATGCTGACTGACCTTATGGGTGGTGAGATGCAGGTCAGCAGTGAGGCTGGCAAGGGAACCACCTTTCGAATCAGATTGTTTTTGCCTAAGTTGCACGAAGGGATAAAGCATCGCGCGATTCAGCGACTTCGTCCGTTGGGCTATGAAGGGCCCAGACGACGCATTTTGGCTGTTGATAACGAGAAAGCTGATCGAGAGTTACTCAGTCAATTACTTACTCCCCTCGGTTTTATTGTAGAACAAGCTGACAGTGGAGAAGCATCCCTAGATGTCATTGGTGAGTTCCAACCCGACATTATTTTCATGGATCTCGCTATGCCGGGTATTGATGGGTGGGAGACAGTCAGTCGTATCCGTTCACAACAACTTTCCAACGCTAAAATAGCGATCATTTCAGCCAATGCTTTCGATAAAGGTCTTGAAAATTCATGTGGAATCGAGGCTGAAGATTTTATTGTCAAGCCTATCAAGGTTCAAGATCTATATCGGTGGATTGGTCAGGCAATTGACCTGATATGGATTGAATCTCCCGATGACATCCCGTCAAATGGTGTACCGATATCGCCCCCCCCAATTATTAGCCCAGGGGGTATTCACCGAAAGCGCCTTGAAGAAGCGATAAATCTTGGTTATCTCCGTGGCATCCTGGAAGTTCTCCAATCTATAGAAAACCTGGATCCGCGCTACGCGGAATACGTTGACGTGTTGCGAAATCTTGCCAAACAATTCGAGTTTGATGCCATGACACAAGTCATCCGGAAATATGAGCATGAATCTCACTGAACGAATGTCTGCAGGCATCGTCCTGGTTGTTGATGATGTCCCTGAGAATCTGGCGCTCTTGCATGATGCGCTGGATGAAGCCGGTTATACAGTGCTCATTGCTACTAATGGTGAGGCAGCGCTTCAGCGGGCACGGCAAAGCCTACCTGATGTCATGCTGCTGGATGCGATGATGCCAGGAATGGATGGTTTCGAAGTGGCTCGTCAGATGAAGTCCAATTTCACTACTGCCCAAATTCCTATCGTGTTCATGACTGGCCTGACAGAAACTCAGCATGTGGTTGCCGCTTTTGGTGCTGGTGGTGCTGATTACGTGACAAAACCCTTCAAGCCGGTTGAAGTTCTAGCACGTATCGCCGCCCATATGAATAATGCACGGCACATCCGTCAGGCACGAACGGCACTTGATGCCTTTGGTCAGGCCACAATCGCCATACGTCCGGCTGATACTCGTTTAGTCTGGCAAACCCCCTTGGCACGAGAGCTGCTCAAAGCCTTTTTTGATTCACCGCCAGAGGTTGCTCCGCTAGAGCTTCTGCAATGGATTCATAGAGCTCTTGAAGCTCGCGCATCCCAGCGTGACCCTGCTGGGATGCTTATTCAGCAGGGAAATCGCCGGCTTATGGCTACTTTTCATGATCAAATGGATGATGATGAGTGGTTGGTGGTTATTCGGGAAGAAAACGATACTTCAGCGATTGAGGCTATTGTGGCAGCCTTTAGGCTGACTCAAAAAGAGGCAGAAGTTCTTTACTGGGTGACTCAAGGTAAAACAAGCAAAGATATTGGCGATATCCTGGAGATCAGCCCCAGAACGGTTAATAAGCATCTTGAGCACATATTTGAAAAGCTTGGTGTTGAAACCCGGACTGCCGCAGCTAATCTTGCGCAGGGAAAAATACGCGGACTCTGAGGGTTTTAGGCTCGTATACGCAATCTGACGTATTTCAGCTTTAGCTTCTGAACCGTAATCTGGCATCGCAGTGCAGCAATGCTGCCCCAGTTTATTCATGTTCAAGGAGCTATCAAGATGAAACGTCGTAATTTCCTTAAAGCGACTGCGCTATCAATTGCCGTTGCTTCCGTTGGGCTAAACTCGCTGAGCGCTTTTGCTGCTGACACCATCAAGGTCGGTATTCTGCATTCGCTGTCTGGCACGATGGCCATTTCAGAGACAGCGTTAAAAGAAACGGCACTGATGACCATTGCCGAGATTAACAAAAATGGTGGGGTAAACGGTAAGCAGCTTGAACCGGTGGTAGTAGATCCTGCCTCAAACTGGCCACTGTTTGCTGAAAAGGCACGCCAGTTGATTACTAAGGATAAGGTAGCCGTAGTGTTCGGTTGCTGGACATCAGTTTCCAGAAAATCAGTGCTTCCAGTATTCAAGGAACTGAATGGCCTGCTGTTCTACCCGGTTCAGTATGAAGGTGAAGAGCTCGAAAAGAATGTGTTCTATACGGGTGCAGCACCTAACCAGCAAGCAATTCCAGCTGTTGAATACCTGATGAGTAAAGAAGGTGGTTCGGCCAAGCGTTTCGTACTGCTGGGTACCGATTATGTCTACCCACGTACTACCAATAAGATTCTGCGTGCTTACCTGAAGAGTAAGGGTGTGGCTGACGCTGACATCATGGAAGAATACACGCCATTCGGCTTTAGTGATTATCAGACCATTATTGCCAAGATCAAGAAGTTCTCTTCAGATGGCAAGAAAACCGCAGTTATTTCCACCATTAATGGTGATTCGAACGTTCCTTTCTATAAGGAACTGGGTAATGCGGGTATTAAATCCAAGGATGTCCCAGTCATGGCCTTCTCGGTGGGTGAAGAAGAGCTGCGCGGTATCGACACCAAGCCGCTCGTGGGCAATCTGGCCGCCTGGAACTATTTTGAGTCTTTGAAGAATCCGGCAAACACTAAGTTCATTGACATGTACAAGGCCTGGGCGGTTTCCCAGAAGTTGCCGAACGCCAGTACAGTTGTGACTAATGATCCGATGGAAGCGACTTACGTTGGTATCCATATGTGGAAGCAGGCAGTTGAAAAAGCTAAGTCAACTGATGTTGATAAGGTCATCGCGGCTATGGGGGGGCAGAAGTTCAACGCACCATCTGGTTTTGTTGAAGAGATGGATCCCAAGAATCATCACCTGCACAAACCAGTCTTCATTGGTGAAATCAAGGCCGATGGTCAGTTCAAGGTAGTTTGGAAGTCCAAGGGCACCATTAAAGCGCAACCCTGGAGTCCTTACGTTCCTGGTAATGACAAAAAGAAAGATGAGCCAGAAGCCAAGTAAGTTCGAAGCGGTGCGGTTTTCCGCACCATGCTGAAAAGCAAACCGGCTCAGTGTGATGAAGATCATCTCTCTGAGCCGGTTCTGCGAGCGAGAAATCTATGAAAAACCGTCTAGTAGCCCTTCTGTTAGTTTTCATGACGTTCCCTGCGTGGGCAAGTCTTGATACTGGTCTCTTAAGAAAGCTTGCCTCGGATGATGCCGAGATCAAAGTTTTGGCAATCCAAAAGATTGCGCAAACAGCAGATCCAGAAGCGTTAACAGTGTTACAGGCTATGGCCGATGACAAGCTGTACATTGCTGGCAAACAGGTATTGATCATTGATAGGGATCAGGCGATGGATGCAGCCACCGGTAAACCTATTGAAATGCCTGCCGAACCAGAGAGCATTACAACAAACAATCAAATTGTTGGTGAACTGGAAACGTCTATTGCTGCATTGAAGTTATTTGATCCACAGGTCAAGGTACGTCTGGCTGCCGCCAAGATGCTTGAGGAAAACCCATCAGCAGAACTCGCACCATTGCTGGCAAAAGCGCTGGCTAGCGAGCAAGATTCCAAAGTTAAATCTTTGCTTACAGTTGCTTATGCTGAATCGAATCTAGGAAACCAGGATCCGAAAGCGCGTTTAGCCGCCGTTCAGGTCCTCGGTGATACTGGTTCACCGATGGCCAAGACACTCTTGTTGCCGTTAACAGAGTCAGCAACGGAACCTAACGAAAAGGTACGCCTGGAAGCGATCAAAGCGATTAAAGCGATTGATGGCCGTTTGGCTATCGCTGACTTTATCGCCAGTGCATTTTCTGGGCTGTCTTTAGGAAGTATTCTTTTATTGGCTGCGCTGGGACTTGCTATTACCTATGGTGTCATGGGCATTATCAATATGGCACATGGCGAGTTGTTGATGATTGGTGCTTATGCCACCTATGTTGTCCAAAGCATCTTCCGGACTCATTTTCCAGGGGCAATTGACTGGTATCTACCGGCCGCTATCCCCGTGGCATTTTTCTCCGCCGCTCTTGTGGGGATTCTGATGGAGCGTACGGTGATTCGTTGGCTTTACGGGCGTACGCTGGAAACATTGTTAGCCACCTGGGGACTATCACTGGTATTGATCCAAGCCTCTCGGGTGGTCTTTGGTGCGCAAAACGTCGAAGTTTCGAACCCCAGTTGGATGTCGGGGGGTATTACATTGCTGCCGAATCTGATTTTGCCGTGGAACCGAATCTTCATTGTTTGTTTTGCACTCTTTGTGCTGGTGCTGGTCTGGGTTCTCATGAACAAGACCAGACTAGGGATGTTCATTCGTGCGGTGACTCAGAATCGCCCTATGGCAAGTTGTGTGGGTGTGCCAACTGCACGGATTGATACGATGGCCTTTGCTTTGGGCGCAGGTATTGCTGGCCTTGGTGGTGTTGCACTCTCACAGATATCTAACGTTGGCCCTGATATGGGGCAGAACTACATCGTGGATTCATTCATGGTAGTGGTGCTCGGTGGGGTGGGCCAATTGGCCGGTACTGTCTGGGCTGCCTTGGGATTGGGTGTGTTTACCAAGGTTCTGGAAACCTGGGTGGGTGCAGTTATTGCCAAGATCCTTGTGCTGGTTTTCATCATTGTATTTATACAAAAGCGTCCGCAGGGCATCTTTGCCCTCAAGGGTCGCTTTGTTGAGTAAAGGGTAACAATCATGCGAACTCCACTGATTACCCGCGTCATGTCATCCATGAGTGGTAAAGCTTGGCTTTCCCTAGGGTTATTTCTGTTCATCACACTAGTGATCGTCCCGTTTCTAAATTTAGGCACCTCAGAAGAAAGTACGTTTCACCTGTCGACCTACGCCATTACCTTGTTTGGCAAAATCATGTGCTATGCGCTCGTCGCTGTGGCAATGGATTTGATCTGGGGATATGGTGGCATCTTGTCACTGGGGCATGGATTGTTCTTTGCCCTAGGCGGTTACGCATTTGGGATGTATCTGATGCGTGAGACAGCCATTGCCAATGGTAATGCGGGTGGCTTGCCTGATTTTATGGTGTTTTTGGATTGGCAAGCCTTGCCGTGGTTCTGGTTCGGCACAGATCATTTTGCCTGGTCGGCAGTGCTGGCCTTTCTAGTGCCCAGCGTTGTCGCTTTTATATTTGGTTACTTTGCATTCCGTTCACGAATCAAAGGGGTGTATTTTTCAATCATCACCCAGGCACTAACCTACGCAGGTATGTTGTTGTTCTTCCGCAATGAAACAGGATTTGGCGGTAACAACGGGTTTACAGATTTCAAGACCATTCTTGGATATTCGGTCACGGCACCTGAAACACGTATTGTATTGTTTGGATTAACAGCCTTTGCACTGGCCGTTGCTTTAGTATTTGGTCGCTGGCTGGTGACTTCAAAATATGGTCGTGTGCTAACCGCCATTCGTGATTCTGAATCACGGGTGATGTTTATTGGGTATAACCCGCTTTGGTACAAGCTTTTTATTTGGACTATCTCTGCAGTGCTTTGTGGCATTGCAGGTGCACTCTATGTCCCACAAGTCGGCATTATTAATCCCTCTGAAATGTCGCCAGCAAACTCCATTGAGATCGCAATCTGGGTAGCTGTTGGGGGGCGCGCAACACTTATCGGGCCTGTGATTGGTGCTTTCGTTGTTAACTTGGCTAAAAGCTGGTTTACCGTCAGCTTCCCAGAGTACTGGCTATTTTTCCTGGGGCTGTTATTCATTGTCGTGACCCTGTTCCTACCTCAAGGACTTGTTGGGTTGTGGAAGAAAATTGCTGAACGCATGAAAGCTGCCAAGGGGGTTGTATGAACTCAGTCATCAATAACAATTACCTCAATGAAGGATCTGGGGGTGATGTTGGTTCGAGTTTAGGACACCAGTTCATACCGGGTCAGCTCGATACATCTCATAACGTTATTCTTTATCTAGAAGACATCACGGTCAGTTTTGATGGATTTCGCGCGTTGAACGACCTTAATTTGCGTATTAACGTGGGGGAGCTTCGCTGCATCATTGGTCCAAATGGCGCAGGAAAGACGACCATGATGGACGTCATAACCGGAAAAACACGCCCCGACTCTGGGTCAGCTTTCTTTGGTCAAACCATTGATCTGACCAGAATGACTGAACCTGAAATTGCGCATGCTGGTATTGGGAGAAAATTCCAAAAACCAACGGTCTTTGAGCATCACACGGTTTTCGAAAATCTTGAACTCGCAATGCGAACTGACAAGCGGGTCATGAAAAGCCTGTTTGCATGGATATCTGGAGATCAGAAAGACCGGATTGCCGAGACCTTGCGTCTAATCAGGTTAGATAAAGATGCTGATCGTCCGGCAGGTTTGTTATCTCATGGTCAAAAGCAATGGCTTGAAATTGGCATGCTGCTGATGCAGGAGCCCAAACTGCTTTTGCTCGATGAGCCAGTTGCTGGCATGACCGATGATGAAACCATGCGAACCGCAGAGCTATTCGTGTCGCTGGCTGGTAAGCATTCTTTGGTCGTCGTTGAACACGACATGGCCTTTATCGAAAAACTGGGTGGCAAGGTGACTGTATTGGACGCTGGTTCGGTTTTGGCTGAAGGTGATCTCGCAACAGTTCAAAATGACCCGCGTGTGATCGAAGTCTATCTGGGACGTTAATCATGTTAGTTGTTAATGATCTAAATCAGTATTACGGCGGAAGTCATATTCTTCGCGGCTTATCATTTGAACTTAAGTTGGGGGAGGTAACAACGCTCCTTGGCCGCAATGGCGTAGGCAAAACTACGTTACTTAAATCACTTATGGGGATCGTCAAAACAAAGTCAGGAAGCATTACTTTCGATGGCCAGAACATTACTACCCTCCCATCATACGAGCGCGTAAAGGCAGGAATTGGTTATGTTCCTCAGGGCCGAGAGATATTTCCACGGCTGACTGTAGAAGAAAATCTGCTGATGGGTTTGGCAACAAAACCAGGCTCAACCCCGATACCTGCAAGAATCTTTGAAATGTTCCCAGTGCTTCAGCAAATGATGCATCGTAGGGGAGGTGATTTATCCGGTGGGCAGCAGCAACAGCTCGCTATTGGACGTGCACTTGCAATGGGCCCTAAGTTACTCATTTTGGATGAGCCTACTGAAGGCATACAGCCATCGATTATCAAAGATATCGAAAGAGCAATTCGAGCCCTGGCAGCAACAGGTGAAATGGCTATATTGCTCGTTGAGCAATACTACGACTTTGCTGAATCGCTAGCCGATCAATACCTGTTAATGGAGAGAGGTGAATTCATCATGCGTGGCCGTGGCGAAGATATGCCTCGCGACGGAGTTAGAGAGGCACTGTCCGTATAATCACGCTATGAACCGTGATGAGCAATGCCATCAATCTAGCTGGAAAGCAGTCCTTCATTTGGGCTTCGAAAAGCGTAAAGAAACTACTGTGCTAGCGCATTGCCGGCATGAAGGACCCCTTCGCGTTCAAAAAGCCTTGTATCCCGAGGGCAAGGATTTGTGCCAGGTAATTGTGTTGCATCCGCCTTCAGGTATTGTTGGAGGCGATGACCTTCAAATAACAGTAGAAGCTAGTGAGCAAAGCCTTGTACAAATGACTACACCAGGGGCTGGCAAACTGTATGGTTCAGCTGGCCCTTTAGCTAGACAATCGGTAGACATTTCGGTAGGAGCTGGTGCACTCGTTGAGTGGATGCCCCAAGAAACGATTGTTTATGACGCGGCACGCGCTAACCTTCATACCCACGTTAATTTATCCGCGGACAGTACTTTCTTTGGCTGGGATATTTATTGTCTTGGTCGTTTAGCTTCTGGCGAGGTGTTCAACCAAGGTGCTGTTAATGTGTCCTACCGTCTAGAACGTGATGGTGAAGCACTCTGGATAGAACGGGGACGTTTTTTGGGCGATGACCCATTGCTCCACAGTGTTGTTGGTCTTGATGATCGATCTGTGTGTGGCACCCTAATGCTTTCATACAAAGGTATTGATGCCAGTGCAAAAGATTTAATGGCGCTATGCCGTGAAACTGCACCAATTGATGATTCACTCTATGGGGTGACCTTTTTGCCGGGGTTGTTATTGGTACGATATTTAGGGCAGAGCAGTGAGGCCGTCAGAAGTTGGTTTACAGAACTTTGGACGAGACTTAGACCAGAATACCTGGAAAGACCCGCTGTTCTTCCAAGAATTTGGAACACATGAGGAAAAGCTATGGAATTAACGCCACGCGAAAAAGATAAGTTGCTGATCTTTACAGCAGGCCTTTTGGCCGAGCGACGCAAGGCCAAAGGATTGAAGCTTAATTATCCTGAAGCGGTTGCATTGATTACCTGCGCAATTATGGAAGGCGCACGTGAGGGACGTACTGTGGCAGACCTCATGTATGAGGGGACTAAGGTTTTGCAAAGGGATGATGTGATGGATGGCATTGCTGAACTCATTCCTGAAATTCAGGTGGAGGCAACATTCCCTGATGGAACAAAACTGGTGACCGTTCACCACCCTATTGTTTAAGCGACGGAGTTAACTATGATTCCTGGAGAAATGTTGGTAGAAGCCGGTGAAATTACCTTGAACCAGGGGCGCGCTACCATCACGTTAACTGTAGCAAATACGGGGGATCGACCCATTCAGGTCGGGTCACATTACCATTTCTATGAAACCAATGCCGCATTGAGCTTCGATCGTGATGCTGCCAGAGGCTTCAGACTAGACATAGCGGCCGGTACGGCCGTACGTTTCGAACCCGGTCAAAGCAGAACCGTACAGTTGGTCGCCCTAGCTGGTCGACGCACAGTTTACGGGTTCCGTGGTCTGATTCAGGGAGCACTGTAATGAGTATAAAAATATCCCGACAGTCTTATGCAGAGATGTTTGGACCTACCGTTGGTGATCGATTTCGTTTGGCTGATACAGACCTGATTATAGAAGTTGAGAAAGACTTTACGACCTATGGTGAGGAAGTGAAGTTTGGCGGTGGCAAAGTCATTCGTGATGGCATGGGACAAAGTCAGAGTCTTGCTGAGAAGGTTGTTGATACAGTCATTACAAATGCGCTCATCGTTGATGCGATCCAAGGCATAGTGAAAGCTGATATTGGTTTAAAAGATGGCAAGATCGCCGCCATTGGCAAGGCGGGTAATCCGGATATCCAGCCAGATATCAGCATTGAAATCGGTCCGGGTACTGAAGTCATCGCTGGTGAAGGCATGATCGTAACGGCAGGGGGTGTTGATTCACACATTCACTTTATTTGTCCACAGCAGATCGATGAAGCGTTAAATTCAGGTGTGACCACGATGATCGGTGGTGGCACAGGTCCTGCAACAGGCACTTTTGCGACAACATGCACCTCGGGGCCTTGGCATATCCATCGCATGCTTGAAGCAGCAGAAGCTTTTCCGATGAATATTGGATTTCTGGGTAAGGGAAACGCCAGTCTTCCCGGAGCCCTAAGGGAACAGGTTGAGGCAGGTGCTATGGGCCTCAAGCTCCATGAAGACTGGGGAACAACGCCTGCCGCAATTGATTGTTGTCTAGGTGTTGCCGATGAAATGGATGTGCAGGTTGCTATTCATTCGGATACATTGAACGAATCGGGATTTGTTGAAGCAACCTTGGATGCTTTCAAAGGCAGAACTATCCATACCTTTCATACCGAAGGCGCTGGTGGTGGGCATGCGCCGGATATCATCAAGGCCGCTGGGCTTCCTAACGTCTTGCCTAGTTCAACGAACCCAACGATGCCCTACACCATCAATACCATTGATGAGCACCTCGATATGTTGATGGTTTGCCACCATCTGGATCCGGCCATCGCGGAAGATATTGCTTTTGCCGAGTCACGGATACGCAGGGAGACGATTGCTGCAGAAGATATTCTTCATGATCTGGGGGCCTTCTCAATGATGAGTTCGGATTCACAGGCGATGGGTCGGGTAGGAGAAGTCATCATTCGTACTTGGCAAACAGCTCATAAAATGAAACAACAACGTGGTCCACTGCCAGAAGATACCGAACGAAACGACAATTTCCGTATTAAACGCTATATCGCCAAATACACCATCAACCCTGCACTAACACATGGTATTGCGCATGTTGTTGGATCAATTGAAGTGGGTAAGTTGGCAGATATGGTTTTCTGGAAACCCGCCTTTTTTGGAGTCAAGCCTACTCTGGTCTTAAAAGGCGGGATGATCGCTACGGCAGCAATGGGAGACCCCAATGCCTCGATCCCAACCCCACAACCAGTGCATTACCGTCCCATGTTCGGTAGTTTTGGTAAAGCACTTAAAACATCGGTGACATTTGTTTCAAAAGCGGCGCTGGATAATCCCGCAGTGAAGGCCTTGGACCTCGCAAAGCCCTTAGTTGCGGTTACTGGAACGCGACATCTGAAAAAATCAGACATGATCCATAACGGCAGCACACCGCTAATAGAGGTTGACCCAGAAACTTATGCAGTTCGGGCTGATGGTGAGCATTTAGTGTGTAATCCTGCTCAGACTCTGCCAATGACCCAACGTTACTTCCTTTTTTGATGACAATGCGGATATTTACACAAAAAACTACAGTGCCAGCAACAGAATCGGTTGCTTTGTCCTACGATGATAGAAAGCGTAGTCGTCTTAAAGTTACCCTAAATTCTGGCGAGGAAGCCGGCATCATGCTGGAACGAGGAGAGCATCTTCATCACGGTGATCGGTTGTTGGATAGAGAAAGCGGTGCGGTAGTTGAGATACATGCTGCACCGGAAAAGCTCATTGAGGTGATAGCCGGTACATCGATACTTTTTGCGCGTGCTGCCTATCACTTAGGTAACCGCCATGTCCCAGTACAGATTATTCCCGGGCCAGAAGGCGGACGCTTATTATTTCAGACAGACCATGTTTTAGCAGAAATGGTCAAAGGATTGGGCTGCCTGGTCGGAGAGACGGAAGCTGGCTTTCAGCCGGAACATGGCGCTTATGGCGGTGGACACCATCATCATGATCCTGATGAACATGCAGAACATCATCACCATGATCACGCCCACGTCCACGAAGAGCATCATCACCATGACGAACATCGTCATGATCCTGGACATGGTCCGCATCGATCTGTTCCCAAAATTCATCAGTTCAACACGAAATAAATCCATTCGTGCCAGTTTCTAGGTCACTGATCCGTTTGTTGCAATTGAGCAGTCCAGCATTGCCTGTGGGTGCATACACCTATTCCCAAGGATTAGAGTGGGCGGTTGAAAGTGGCACGATAGTCGATGAAGCTTCTACCTGCGCCTGGATTTCAGATCTTTTGATGTATGGCATGGGTCGTTATGAAGCGCCCTTGATCGCACGCCTGATTCAGGTTTGGACGGATGGAGACCTCCAAACTCTAAGCCGATTAAACAAAGAATTTATTGCCACGCGTGAATCATCGGAGCTTCGGGCAGAAACAGTGCAGATGGGGTATTCCATGACTCGTCTTGCTCGCGAACTTATGGATCCAGCGCTCGCTCAACTCATTACTAGATTGGCGGAAATGCCTGAGGTTTCCTTTCCTACTGCCTGGTCTGGTTTTGCTGCATCGTGGGATATAGAACCAAAAGATGCTTTAACCGCATATTTATGGAGCTGGTGTGAGAATCAAGTGATGGCAGCCTTGAAAGCGGTGCCCCTTGGGCAGGCTAGCGGTCAGCGTGTTCTCATGAAGTTAACGGAATCAATCCCGACTATAGCTGCAAAAGCGTTAGTGATGCCTGAATGCGATTGGTCCAATTTAACCCCGGCGTTTGCTATTGCAAGTGCTCGTCACGAAACTCAATATTCACGTCTTTTTAGGTCTTGATCATGAAAAAACCTCCCCTAAGAGTTGGCATTGGTGGCCCTGTTGGCTCTGGTAAAACGGCATTAACCTTAGCGCTATGCCAGGAATTGCGGGACAAAGTTGACATGGCGGTGGTCACGAACGATATATACACTGCGGAAGATGCGCGCTTCCTCGTGGACCATTCAGCATTGGCAGCAGAAAGAATTATTGGCGTAGAGACTGGGGGGTGCCCCCACACAGCAATCCGTGAAGATGCCTCGATTAATCTTGAAGCGATTGATCGTCTGCAAAATGCATTTCCAGACGTCGAGCTTATTCTGGTGGAATCAGGTGGGGATAATCTTGCTGCAACCTTTTCGCCAGAGCTATCTGATCTGACAATCTATGTCATCGATGTTGCTGCCGGAGAAAAAATCCCAAGAAAAGGTGGGCCAGGCATTACAAAGTCCGATCTCTTGGTCATTAATAAAATCGATCTTGCGCCTATGGTTGGCGCATCTCTTGAAGTTATGGATCGTGACGCAAAGGCACAGCGCCATCATCGACCGTTTGTATTCACCAACCTCAAGACTGGTGAAGGCTTGTCCAAAATCATAGAATTTGTTCGTGATAAGGGTATGTTGTCTATCTAGTTTGGTTTTCTTATGTTGAACACGTCTCCTGATAGCCTAGCGTCTCTATATGGATTGATATTCCTGCTAGGTATGAAGCATGGTTTCGATGCGGATCATCTGGCAACAATCGATGGCATGACCCGGTTTAACGCAATCGCTAACCCCACATTAGCCAAATATTGCGGTGTTTTATTCTCTTTGGGTCATGGGGTTGTTGTTATTACGATTGCACTAACGGTCAGTGTGTTTGCAAGTAACTGGCAACCGCCCGAATGGCTCAATGCTCTTGGTTCGATAACCTCTTTCGTCATTTTGCTAATGCTTGGCGTTATGAATCTACACGCTGTAGTTACAAGTAAACCATCCGATGTTGTTGCATTTGTAGGGTTTAGGTCTCGGATTTTCGGCACGCATTTAGCAGTTAACAATCCGCTTTCAATGGCCCTGATTGGGGCTTTATTTGCACTATCTTTCGACACGGTGAGCCAAGCGGTTTTTTTTGCATTGACGGCTACTTATTTTGGCGGCTGGCAAAATGCACTGGTGTTTGGTTTAGTTTTTACGTTGGGGATGCTTTTTACGGATGGCATCAATGGACTGTGGATTTCTCGCCTAATCAATAAGGCAGATGCTACGGCTCGCAATGTTTCACGCATCATGACGATCGTTGTGGGCGGCGCAAGCATTGGGGTAGCGCTATTAATTGCTCTGAAATTCTTTGTGCCGCAGGTTGATGTCTGGTTCGAACACAAAGAACTGTTGCTTGGCCTTGCGGTAGTTTTGATTATAGTTGGTAGCTATTTCATTCCGATGAAGTTATTGAAGGCTTCGGGTGAGTTTGGCTGATTCTGCTTCTATCAATCTTTGCTATGAATGCTGCTCCTTTGGCCTGAGTTTCATTATCTAACGCCAGTGGTATTTCACGATGGGTCTGTAGCTTTCCTAGTCGAGTGCGCTGGTCATAAATTCGTGTTCCGTGACCAACTGTGAAAGTTCCTCTGATGATTGCTTTCACTATTCCTCGCGCAAAAGGCACTAGATTTGTCTTTATCACCCCAGCCTGTCGTGCACCCTCGATCTCATCAAGTACGATCTGTCGCATCTCAGCCGGGCAGGAGGCAATAAGCTCACCGATAGCAATCCTTTCGTTTTGGGTGCATTTTGGAAAAATTAGATCTTCTCCACAACCACTCGATGTCATAGCATTGCTATCTTCTGTGGTTGTTGTAGTTTCTGTGTTGTAGTCTCTGTTTAGGGGAGGTGGGTATTCTTTATTTCCTGTAAATGAAGAATCCTGACTCCCAGTGAAGCCTAAATCCTGCTTTACTGTAAATTCACATTCCGAATTCCCTGTAAATCCATATTCCGGCTTTACAGTAAATTTAGCAACTTGGTTAGGGTTTGCTGCCAAATGAGAACTATGCTTTGCTGCTTGGTGTGGTGGTGTAGTTAGTAATTCATCAAGAGCCGCATCCAACAATTCGTGGTTTCGAAAATAATAGGTCAGATTGCTCCGGCGATCGAGATTTTGCACTTAAAATCTGTCCCATTGAGTCTGCATGTGGCGAAACAAAACAATGGGTTAGAGAACTTCGCGTGCTTAATGCATGGGCTAAGCTTCGATGATTTAACCCATTGCCTGATAAAGGATAAAATTGGCTTAAAAAACCTACCTACGAACCAAGGGGTAGGGAGTTCGAATCTCTCCGAGCGCGCCAGAATACAAGGCCTCCAGCGATGGGGGCCTTTCTCATTTGTCCCATTCATATCAAAGTGTCCCATAGATTTTGGGTGCTTGGGCACTGTTACATATCTTGACCCCTTGATGCTATTGACTTTGCGGGGTTTAAGTCAGATCGAGTACTTGGTTACCGGCCAAGTACTCGATAGATGAATCAATGAACAGGAGTGCACCCACAAATCAAGCCATGGACTGTTCCTATAATTGAAGTCAATTCCGACCTATGGTTTGTTTATAGGAGGAAGCAATGAAATCAGAGCGGTTTACCCACGAATTTAAAGATGAAGCCGAAAAGCAAATTGTTGAGCGAGGCTATTCCGTTGCAGAAATTTCAGCTCGGCTCGGACTATGGGACAGTCAAATTACTGAAAATTATGAGTAAATTGACGTAGGCTTCTCTATCATTATCCCTTTCCATGTAGACTTGGGCGCCATTAACGCTTAATGGTGTTAATTGTTATAATTAGAATTTCACGATGGGTCTGTCGCTTTCCTAGTCGAGTGCGCTGGTCATAAATTCATGTTCCATGACCAACTGTGAAAGTCCCTCGGAAGATTGCGCTCACTATTCCTCTCGCAAAAGACACCAGATTTGTCTTTATCACCCCAGCTTGTCGGGCACCCTCGATCTCATCGAGGACTATCTGTTTTAGATGGTCCGTGCCACCAAATGTCGTTAGGCCATACCTACGAAGAGGTATTTCAATCAGTCTGGCTTCTTCTCATAATATTCCTACTTGTTTAGTCGGATTAGTGGAGGAGTGAGGCGATGTCAGGTTGTGCGAATAATCATGTGAACATTGAAGGTGTCTATCAGTTCGACGCACGTGGCGTTTCCAAACGATTCCGGCACGCGGCAATCTTTGGTGCGATCAGTGCCTTGACGCCTGGTGAAGCAATGCGCTTTGTCAATGACCACAATCCGCTACCTTTGATTGAGCAACTCCTGGTTCGTTATGGTGATCGCATTGAGGTGAACTATGTGAATAAAGATCCGGGTGCCATTGTCATTGATTTCAAAATCGTTCAGTAGTTAATTGGCCTTGGGTGTCTAATATGTTCAAAAACATAGGAAAAATTTCATTTGTTTTATGGTTGGTGACAATGCTCATCGTCGGTGTTTACGTCATTCGGGGTGGTGCTGTGCAACAGGTTTCTGGTGCTCGTAACGCTATTATTCTTTCGCAAAGCGATCGCGCATTAGTGCTTGAAGAAATGCGAGCAATGCTTGCGGCCACGCAGCAGATTATTGATGGTGCGGCTCGGGATGACCGCCAGCAGATTATTGCTGCGGCCAAAGCCGCAGGGATGGGGTCGGCAATTGATCTGGATCCAAATTTTCTATCTAAACTGCCGCTTGAATTTAAAACACTGGGATTCAGCATGCATAGTGACATGGATGCTATTTCAAAAGCTGCAGATAAGCAGGTGCCATTGCCAGAGATTTCTGGCATGTTGGCCGCGACTTTGAATAAATGTGTGGCTTGTCATAGCGCATGGGAAATCAAGCTCAAAGAATAATGGACTATCAAGGCATCCCTATTAAACCAACGGCATCGCTGCAATATTTCGATGCAGAAATTATCTCTCGACGATTCCGGGATATGGCCATGGTTGACGCGCTTAAGGCGCTACATCCAGGTGAAATTCTTAGATATCAGGATGTGGAGGCGCCATTTTCTTTGATACGAAAGCTGATCATTACTTTTGGGGCCAAAATTGAAATGTCGTATATCCAACGGAGCGTTGGTTTCGTTGTCATAGATTTTATGCGGCGTTGAACTGCACGCTGGTTGGCTGCTAGGTTGAGGCGCGCCGGTCGATGTCGATTTCGAGGGAGACGGTTAGCATGTCACCCTGGCCAAAGGTCAGAATCTCTTTGACACCGTTTTTAGCATGTTCTGGCTTGATAAGCATATCAATCGCGCTGCGATAAACCGTTAGATTCCAGATCATGCCGTTTATACCACTGCTCGATTCAAAGTCTAATGCAGTGCCATCAGGGCTAGTGATTCGCTCATCCGGTTTGATCGTGTACTGTAAACGGCTACCGGAAGGCAGGCTGAGCTCTGCGGTAATCACCTGCGAGTTTGTCAATGCATCGAATTCAGATCGGGAAATTCGAAAACGGATGTGCTCTGTGGCCAGGCGTAACTTCATGAATGATGGACTCCCATTGCTCAGGGGTGTTAACGTTGGTCAAGTATCTGACGCTATCTGAATGAGGGCAGATGATATTCATACAAAGTGGCTGAATAAAGCGCTTGATGGACCATGCGTGTGCTAAAGCCAGATCGGTTGAAGCGCGTCTGGCCTGTTCGCAGGTGGCCTGGGTCAGTTTGATCACAAGCGGCAGCGGTGATCCGCTGACATAACAGCCATCAAACCCTTGCGCATGAGTGATTAGTTGCTGGAGTATCTCTTGGGTCAGCAAGGGTGTATCGACTGGGATAAAGATCAGGGTTGCAGGCTCTGTGGTCTGCATGCTGACCCAGTTAATGGCACTGACCAACCCAGAGACCGGGCCCAGCCCGGGAGTGTTGTCATGGATAATGCTTTGAGGCTCTTCTGGCCAATCCGGGCGGTCTGCACCACTCATGAGCACATGATCACATCCCACTGTATGAAGCAGCAGGCGTGAACGCTCAAGGAGCGTCAATCCATTAATACGCAGGGCGGCTTTGTCTCGCCCCATTCGGACGGATCGCCCACCCGCCAGTACGATGCCGATCTTTTTAATGGCTGGCATGATCTTTAGTGCAGCCTTCATAAGTGACAGCGCCATGTGAGCAGAGGGCATGGCCTTGAACCCATTCGCTATCTCCATCGGTGTAATGCTCTTGTTTCCAGATAGGCGCACGGTGTTTGATTTCTTCGATGATGAAGCGGCAGGCTTTGAATGATTCATCACGATGCGGTGAGCTCACGGCGATGAGTATGCTAACGCCACCGATATCTAGTCGACCTTGGAAATGCTCAATAAAAATGTTGAGCTTTTGACCCCAGTTGGTCCGGGCTTCATCGCACAGTTCTCTTAAGGTTTGTAGGGCTAGCGCTTCAAAGACATCGTACGAAACGCCTTTGACTGACTTTCCAAGGTTGTGGTTGCGTACTGTGCCAATAAACATATCGGCAGCGCCGTGCTCGGGGTCGGCAACAAAGTTGATAGCCTCTTCCGTTGAAAGCGGTGCCATAGAGATGGCAAGATGATTAAGCCCTCCCATATCAGCCACCGCAGACCGGAGGAAGAATAGCTAGATCCGAAGATTCGGAGATGCAATCACTATCGTTTAGCACGCATCGACTATCAGCCAGAGCTGATTTCTCAATAAGTTCATCATCTCGGAAACCCGGTACGAGTTCTTGTAATTTTTGTCCGATCAAATTCTTAATTTGGCTAACACTAACGCCCTCCATCGTAGAGAGGCAAAGCGTACCTGTGTGGTATTTCCGGAAAGCGCCAAAGAGCTTGATATTTAATTCCAGAGGTTTTTCCATAAGGTTTTTTGTCCCGTTTTATTAAAATGCCAGTGGAAAGAGATCCATTGGCGCAATACAGACAGAGTCATCGATTGCCAGATCATTCTGGCCCTCTCCGAGGATGGCCCAGCAGTTCATGTCGAGCATGGGAGATAGTTTGAAAGACTGTTGACCATCAAGAATGGTGAGGTGTGTCTGACCATGGTCATCGCTATCCAGCCGGGCCTTGAGGAAATTGCGCAGGTCGCCTTTTTTGGTAAATGCATGCCGCAATTCACCATAATGGAACGATTCCTCGGGCATGCCGAGCAGTTGCCTGATCAAGGGCTGTACGAAAAAACGTAACCCAACGGCCGTCGAGATGGGGTTGCCGGGTAAGCCGAAGTAATAGCGCCCATCGGGTAACACGGCAAAGATCACGGGTTTGCCAGGCTTGATACCAACACCATGAAAAATGATTCTGGCGCCGTTTCGTTCAAGTAACTCGGGAATGAAATCCCATTTCCCCATAGAGACAGCACCGGAACTGATAATGATTCTGGCAAGTTTGCCGACATTTAGTGTATCCATGAAGGTCTGTATGTCATCTCCCATACTGCCTGCATAGGATGCAGGTATACCGGCTGATCTGAGCTGACTCAATAGGTAGGGCGCATTCGAGTTATAGATCTCTCCGTCTTTGAGTGGTAAATGATAGGCATCGCTGACTTCTTTACCGGTCGTAAATATTTCGACCTCAGGCATGTGGAAAACACTGACTTCATGAATGCCCGTTGCTGCCATGGCAGCGATATGACCCGCATGGATTCGGATGCCTTTGGTGACAAGCACCTGACCTGATTTGAGATCTTCGCCGGCATAGCGGATGTTGTCGCCTTTCTGCAGCGCGCTTGTCAGCTCTACTTCGACGGTTTCACCATTGGCATTTTTTATGGCCACTGTACGCTCGACAGGCACGACAGCATCAAATCCATTAGGGATTTTGGCGCCTGTCATGATTTCTATTGCCAGGCTCTGATCTGCCGTATCGAGGACGTCGCCCGCCGCCAAGCAGTGCCGCACATCGAAACGGCGAGGGGCGTCGATGTTGATGCCAGCAGTCTTGCTGGCATGTAGTGCAAACCCATCCATCGCCGAGTTATTAAACGACGGCACGTCTATCTGGCTGAGAACATCGTTTGCAATGACCAGACCCAGTGACTCATTCCTGTCGACAAGACGTGTAGCTTGGGGCTTGGCTTCTGCGGCAATGAGTGCCAGCGCTTCTTTGTAGCTGATCATTTTTGACATGCTGATGCCTGTATCTAGCCGCCCATGGCGGCCAGATTTGGGGTTGTGCCAGTCTGATGAAAGTGCAACAGGTGGGTCGGTGCTTTCTCAACCAACAGGGCGGCGATGGTTTCTTGTAGTTCTTCGCGCTGGTTGCGATGTTGTAACAGGTGGCGTAAATCATGCCCCCCGTTGCCAAAAAGACAAAGCCGCAGGTTCCCTGTTGCAGTGACTCGGAGCCGGTTGCAGGTGTTGCAGAAATCTTTGCTGTAGGGGGCGATAATGCCGATCCGGCCACGATAATCCGGGTGATGGAATTCCTGTGCTGGGCCGGCACCCTCTTCGCGGGGAAGTTGAGACCAACCCAGTATCAGCAATCGATCCCTGATTTCGTGGCCCCGGATATGATGCCGCTCAAAATAGTCCCGGTTTGTACCGGTTTCCATGAGTTCGATAAAACGGATGCTCAGGTCTTCTGTCCGGATCCATTCGAGAAATGCCGGCAGTTCGTGGTCATTGATGTCGCGTAACAGTACCGTGTTGATCTTGATATGTTCAAAACCGACATGTTGGGCAGAACGTATTCCCGCAAGTACCTGCGGTAGATGATCCTGTCCGGTAATTTCGGCAAAGCGTTGTTGATCTAGACTATCGACGCTGACATTAATGGCAGAGATGCCTGCCTTATGCCAGAGGCCGGCATTTTCTGCCAGGCGATAACCATTGGTCGTAGCAGCCAACCGGCGGATGCCCGGGATAGCCGAGATGCGTGCGGCGATTTCGGCAAAGTCCTTGCGGATGGTGGGTTCGCCACCTGTCAGTCGAACCTTCCAAAGCCCAAGACCGGCAAGGCCTGTGACCAGGTTTTCAATCTCATCAGCGGATAGAAACTGCGGCTGGCCGTTCTTTTTGTAGCCGTCCGGTAGGCAATACTGGCAGCGGTAGTTGCAAATATCGGTGATGGATAGACGCAGATAGCTGAAACGCCGTCCGTGCGGGTCAATGAGCGTGTGCATCTTATCCTCGGTTTCTTCCAGGCGTTGCCTCTAAAGCCAGCGGTTATTGCGCATTCAATGCGTTGTACGCTGTAGTGATAACACTTTTATTATGAAATGAAAGTAATGCTGGTATCGGGCTTATCCGGGGTAGAGGCGCTACACCTTTGGTGGTAGACGCAATCAGATGCTTAGCCTGGCATGCCATCAATTCGAGGGCGCCAAAGCCATGGGGCATATCGAATGACGTACATTAGAAAGCCGAGAGACCAGGCTGTACCGGCAATGATCAGCAGGGGGTTTGCCCAGCCGTTTTCTAGTGTCACGGGGGCGCTTGCAAGTACACGAGTGATGGCGCTAATGCCAATGAGGCAAAAGAAAGTGATTTCGATGCGGCTGGCGATGATGGGGCGGCCAGTGTGTCCCATGGCCGTACGCGTGATCATGCCAGCAATGATTAGGCCCATTGCTCCGGTTGCAAGTGCATGCACCGGCAAAGAACGGGGAACAAGGCCTAATGATTCCAAACCCATACAGATCAGCGTGATGGGAATCCAGACATAACCAATCTGCAGTACACAGACCATGGGTTGCTTCAATGTTTTCCATGGTCTCCAGCCGATCCATCGGATTGTATTGATGGCAGCGGCAACAAGACAAAGAAAAAAGGCAATGCGTGGGGCAGCCGTCAGCCAACCAGCAATGCCTAATAGGGTAGCTAGGGGCGTGGCCACGATAAAGAAAGATGGTTTCCAGAGAGCGATGCCACGGATGGCATTCTGGGTGAAGTTAGGAATAACTCGCCCGCCCATGATGACGAGTAGCATCATGATGGCCAGAAGTGCCAGTTCTATCGGATACAGCAGGTTGCTCTGTGTGTCTGAGATGAGCATGGTATAGAACCAGGCATTCAGTGCACCAACTAGTGTGACAATGCCGAGCAGGCTGAAGTTCTTCCAGAGCTTGGCCAGCCAGAGTACGCGGCAAAGTAAGACGGCCAATAATACGTTGAAGGTGATATCCAGTGTAGCGGCCAGAACGATGTGGTCATTAACTAATGACATCGCCATCGCAATGCGAGCGGCCAACCAAATACCACACAGTATTGCCAGGGGTAGGCCAGCTGCTGGCAGGATGCCTGTCCAGTTATTGCTGGCTGTCAGCAGAAATCCGGCAATAACAGCCAGAGCAAAGCCGAAGACCATTTCATGCGCATGCCAGACAACGCCAGTGAGGTTGTTGCCCGAGAGTGAGAGCGCGCCGAAAACTAGTGCTAACCAGAGAGGTATGGTCGTAGTGGCAATTAGTACGGCACCTAGGTAAAAGGGTCTGAAGCCCAGTCGCCACAAGCCGAAACCAGACATCGGTTGCTCTCGTCTGGCCTGGCTTTCTTGAATGCTCAGCAAATTGCTGGGGCGGGCTGATTTCTTGGGGGGATGCATGTGTGTCTGCCATTTGGGAAGCTAGACACAGATTTTCGTCAGGAAGCGCTCAGTTTGACCATACCCATTCGGGTGTAGTCGACATTGTTTAACTGAGGTTGTTGGAAACAGCCCATACGGCGGCTTCAACACGAGAACGGAACTTCAGCTTCTTAAGGAGGTTACGGATATGCACCTTCACGGTGCTGTCCATGATGTCGAGTTCACGGGCGATGAGTTTGTTCGACATACCGTGCGCCAGGCATTTCAGAATACTTAACTCCCGCTCCGTCAGACCAGCCTGGGAACGATTGGTGACCATAGCCTCCTGCCTTAAAGCGCTGGCCAGAAGGCCGCTTAATTCCGCACTGATGGCGTTTCGCCCCAGCATCGACTCTTTAATGAGACGAATCATTTCTTCGGGGTCTGTGTCTTTCAGAATGTAACCATCAGATCCTGCCCGTATGGCACCGACCAGATCCTCTGAGCTATTGGAAACGGTAATCATGATGATCCGCGCATCCACATCCATGTCTCGCATCCGCTGAAGGCTTTCAATGCCATTCAGCCCTTTCATATTTAGGTCCAGCAGAATCAAATCCGGCTTGTGTTCAAGTGCCAGGGCAATGCCTTCTTCACCTGAAGCGGCTTCTGCAATGATGTCGAATTCCGGCTCCATGCCGAGTAACTGGATCACGCCTTTCCGGAATAGCGGATGATCGTCTATGATCAATGTCTTGATGGTGCTGTTCATGATCTGCCTTTATGAGTCGATATTTGATTTTTCGGGTACAAAGGTCAGCAGAACTTCTGTGCCACCCTGTTCACCGTTTCTGATGGTGATTACCCCATCAAGGGATTGGGCCCGGTCTTCCATGATGATCAATCCATAATGGTTTTCCGGAGATTTAGCATCGCCAATGCCGACACCATTGTCCGTAATCTGGACGGCGACCACGCCGTGCTCCGTGACGGTTGCATTGATCGTGACGTTACTTGCGCCAGCATGTTTCTCGATGTTGGCGAGTGCTTCACGGATAATGCGCAGCACATGAATTTCTTCGTTCGCTGATAGTAATGTGGGTGATAGTTCGTTATGGCAATCAATCTTAAGATTGCAGCGGCGCCCGAATTCATCAGCAGTTTCAATCAGCGCTGTATGGAAGCCTCGTTCGTCAATCTTCAGCCGGAACGCACTGATCAGCTCTCTTAGCTCCTTGTAAGCCGTGGCCAGCCCAGATTTAAGTTCTGCAACAATTTCGTGTTGATGTTCGGGTGATAACTGGTTTTTTTCGAGTCGGGCTACCTGAATTCGCAGATAGCTGAGGGACTGAGCGATGGAATCATGAAGTTCTCTGGCAATTGTTGAACGCTCTTCCAGAACGGCGATACGGTGCAGTTCTTCCTGGTGCTGTATTTTAGAAAGCGCCATGGATAGATTGCTGCCAATGGCTTCCAGAACGCGGAACTTCCAGTCGGGTAGATCGGCATCGGAGTTTAGGGTGAAAGGCATGACACCATTGATCGAGCCCATATGTTTCATCGGCACAAAAATCATGTTTTGTGGATGGTTAGGATCACCATGCGTTTTACTAAGACTCTTTTTGAAGCAGTTTTCGCAGTCACGCTCTTCGCACAGATGTTGAATTTCCTTTGGGGGAAGATTAGAGGTAAGGCGATGTGCCGGGAAGACACCATGTTCGCTGATGCAGATCGTGCCGGCGCTCAGACCTAGCTCGGCCTCGATATCATCGAGCAAGTCTTTGAGCATGCCGGGCGTGATGTTATTGTCAGTCAACTGTAATGCTGATTTATACATGAGCTCCAGGGAGCGATTGCTCTCGGTCAATTCTCTAGTGCGCTCTTCGATGAGTTTTTTCTGGTTGTCATAGGTGGTGGCGATTTCCGACACCATCATGTTAAATGCCACGCCAAGCTGGCCCAGTTCATCTAGATCCGTGTGTTGTGCTTTGGCCGAGAAATCCTTGTCGCGCACTCGACTGGCTGCCTGAAGCAGATCTCTCAGTGGCCGAACAACCTGGTTTTTCATCATCCACATGCTGATTAGACACACGGCAACGGTCATGATGAGCAGTGCAATCTGCAAAGATCGCAAGAGGGCAATCTTTTGTTCTAGATCTTGTTCAATCAGGAAAACCACATCGTCGATCTGTTGAACAAATTCGGGAATGATCTGTTCTAGCTGATTTAATGTTGAGCTATTCGTCCTGACCCCAATGGCGATCAAGGAGGGAGCGATTTCCTTTTCCCAGGTCGTGTGGATATCGTTGAACTTTGCCGGTAGCTCACTATAGTCTGCGGCACGGATAAGAATAAAATCTTCGAGTGCATTAAGGCGAATCTCGAACTCTGCCGTGGCGGCGGCTATTTTCTGGTGAGATCCACTGGCTTCGGCATAACTCAGCAGTCGGTAACTCATCATGCGCAGGGAGCCTGCCGAGTTAATGGCGTTGGCTTTGCCTAGGCTGTTGTCAGCAATTGATGTGGACAGCGCCATGGAAATAACTGAAAGCAGTACTACTGTGCCCATGGCAAGCCCCAATCTGGCCAGCAGTGAGTCCTTAAGCGAAATATTGGTGGGAATAATCGAGAAAATCATGGGTCGATCGTTTTCTTTCACCCTTCTGGATGTCGGGGGGTATTAGGGAGTACCACTATTTTGAACTTTACTCGGCAAATCTATGGGCTACTGCTATGTGGTGATTTATAACCGCCTGTTCCTAAAAGGATATTCCTCCATTCTTCGTGTCGGGTCTATACCACTAAAGGCGTAGACGTCTTAAAACCCCAATGATTTCCGGGGCTTTCACACATGAACGCACCTTCCTATGATGCTTTCCAATAGAAAAGAGAAAGCACGGAGGTTGTCATGTTTAACAGAAAGCAGTGGTCAGTCGTTTCATCCAGTACGTTCGCATTCACGATTTGTTTTGCGATCTGGATGATGTTTGCAGTGATCGGGATTCCGATCAAAGCCAAACTAGGTCTGAACGAAACCGAATTCGGTTTGTTAACTGCCATGCCGGTGCTGTCGGGTTCTCTGATCCGTTTGCCTCTGGGCATGTTGACCGACAAGATGGGCGGTAGGATTGTTTTCTTCATTCTCATGCTGGCCTGTGTTGTACCCATCTGGTTTATTGGGGACGCAACTGAATACTGGCAGTTCTTGGTGCTTGGTTTGTTCGTAGGCCTCGCCGGGGGCTCATTCTCGGTGGGTATTGCTTATGTTGCCCGCTGGTTTGATAAAAAGAATCAAGGCCTAGCGATGGGGATCTTTGGCGCAGGTAACTCGGGTGCCGCAGTAACGAAGTTCGTAGCCCCATCAATCGTTCTGGCTTTCGGCTGGACAATGGTGCCTAAGGTTTATGCAGTTGCAATGCTGGTGACCGCGCTAGTCTTCTGGATGTTTAGTTTTACTGAGAAGAGTCATAACGTCAGCAGTAGTGTTTCGGTTGCCGATCAGCTGCAAGCCTTGAAAGATCCGCGCGTCTGGAAATACTGCCAGTATTACTCGATCGTCTTTGGCGGTTATGTCGGTCTGGCGCTGTGGATGACCAAGTACTACGTCTCAGAATACGGCTTTGATCTGAAGACTGCTGCGTTGTTGGCGGCCTGTTTTTCGTTACCGGGTGGCGTACTGCGTGCGGTGGGCGGTTGGTTGTCGGATAAATACGGCGCGCATTCAGTCACTTGGTGGGTGTTGTGGGTGAGCTGGATTTGTCTGTTCATCATGTCATACCCGCAAACCGATTTTACAATCCAGACCGTGAATGGCCCCGAAAGCTTCCATATTGGGCTAACACCAACCGTATTCACCATCCTGCTATTCATTATCGGTGTGGCCTGGGCCTTCGGTAAAGCCTCTGTTTTCAAATATATCTCTGATGATTATCCGAAGAATATCGGAGTGATCTCGGGCATTGTCGGTCTGGTCGGTGGTTTGGGCGGGTTCATTTTGCCGATCATGTTCGGTGCCCTGGTCGACCTCACGGGTGTTCGCTCCTCATCGTTCATGTTGCTGTATGGCGTTGTCTGGGTCTCGCTGATCTGGATGTACTACACAGAGGTTCGTATTTCCTCGACGTTGGACCGCAAGTCTGAACCGCAACCTAAACAACACGCTAAATAACATTGAATTCACTCATCGAACGGAGCAAATCATGGCGAAAGTTTTAAACACCTGGCTACCGGAAGACAAAAAATTCTGGGAGACCGAAGGAAAATCCGTTGCGCGTCGGAATCTCTGGATTTCGATCCCTTGTCTCCTGTTGTCATTTGCGGTCTGGATGGTATGGAGTGTGGTGGTTGTTAATCTTCCTAACATCGGCTTCAAATTTGATACCGATCAGCTGTTCTGGCTGGCCGCATTACCGGGGTTGTCGGGCGCGACGCTGCGGATTTTTTACTCCTTTATGGTGCCAATTTTCGGTGGTCGCCGTTGGACAGCTATCTCCACAGCATCACTCTTGCTCCCAGCGATGGGTATCGGATTTGCCGTGCAGAACCCGGAAACACCCTATGCAACGTTTCTGGTGCTGGCGCTGCTCTGTGGCTTTGGCGGTGGCAATTTTGCGTCCAGTATGTCGAACATCAGTTTCTTCTTTCCGAAAGCACAAAAGGGCGGTGCGCTGGGGCTAAACGCTGGCCTGGGTAATCTGGGTGTGTCTGTTGTTCAGTTCGTTGTACCTATCGTTATTACTGCAGGGGTGTTTGGTGCCTTCGGCGGTGATGCCCAGACATGGGTCAAAGGTGCGCAGACCAAACAGATGTGGTTGCAGAACGCAGGATTTATTTGGGTGCCTTTTGTTGCGGTATCGACACTGGCGGCCTGGTTTGGCATGAACGACATTGCCAGTGCTAAAGCCTCTTTTGCTGATCAGGCCGTCATCTTCAAGCGCAAGCATAACTGGTTGATGTGCTGGCTTTATCTGGGGACATTTGGTTCGTTTATTGGTTATTCAGCAGGCTTTCCCTTGCTGACAAAAACCCTGTTTCCTGAAGTAAACCCGGTGCAGTATGCCTTCTTGGGCCCGTTGGTTGGTGCCATTGCCCGTGTGATTGGCGGCTGGGTTTCGGACAAACTGGGTGGTGCTGTTGTGACTTTCTGGACGTTCATTCTGATGATCGCTGCAGTGTTTGGCGTGATCCAGTTTGCACCTTCTGCTTCAGGCGCTGGAAGCTTCTGGGGATTCTTTGCCATGTTTATGTTGCTGTTCGTTGGCACTGGCGTGGGTAACGCATCGACGTTCCGAATGATCCCGATCATTTTCATGACCGAACGTCAGCGTGAAGCTGCTGGCAAAGGCAAAGCTGCAGAAGATGCCGCAATCGTGGCTGGTAACAAGGAGGCTGCCGCGGTGCTGGGCTTTACCTCTGCGATTGCTGCTTACGGCGCCTTTTTCATTCCTAAATCATTTGGCACCTCAATTGCGGCCACCGGTAGCGCTGAATTTGCACTCTATAGCTTTATCGTCTTTTACGTCACCTGCATCGTCATCACGTGGTTGTTCTACAGCCGTCGTAATGCACCGATGCCTTGTTAATCCGCTGATTTGTACAACTACGTACTAAAGGAAACGAAATGAGTCACTTTATAGATCGACTGAAATTCCTCAGTGCAGACAAAGAACACTTTTCTGATGGCCATGGTCAGACAACGACCGAAAACCGTTCATGGGAAGACGCCTACCGGAAACGCTGGCAGCACGACAAGATCGTGCGTTCAACACATGGCACTAACTGTACCGGCTCCTGCTCCTGGAAAATCTATGTCAAAGGCGGCATCGTAACCTGGGAAACCCAGCAGACTGATTACCCGCGTACGCGTCCGGATATGCCGAACCATGAACCACGTGGTTGTGCTCGGGGCGCTTCCTATTCGTGGTATCTGTACAGTGCGAATCGCGTCAAACATCCGATGGTGCGTTCTTCGTTGCTCAAGGCCTGGCGCAAGCAACGTCAGACGCTGTCACCGGTCGCCGCCTGGGAAGCTGTGGTTTCCGACCCGAAGACCGTACGTCGTTACCAGAGCGAGCGTGGCAAGGGAGGCTTCCTGCGCACCAGCTGGGATGAAGTGAATGATATGGTAGCCGCTGCCAATATCTACACGGCAAAAAAACACGGCCCGGATCGGATTATCGGCTTTTCGCCGATTCCAGCCATGTCGATGGTCAGCTATGCCGCAGGCAGTCGTTATCTGTCCCTGATCGGTGGCGTATGCATGAGCTTCTATGACTGGTACTGCGATCTGCCGCCAGCCAGCCCACAGACCTGGGGTGAGCAGACCGACGTGCCGGAGTCGGCTGACTGGTACAACTCGTCCTACATCATGATGTGGGGCTCAAATGTTCCACAGACGCGGACACCGGACGCGCACTTCATGGCGGAGGTCCGCTATAAGGGTGCCAAAGTGGTTTCCGTTTTCCCGGACTATTCGGAAGGTGCCAAATTCGGGGACATGTGGCTGCACCCGAAGCAGGGCACCGATGCCGCACTGGCTATGGCCATGGGCCATGTGATCCTTAAGGAATTCCACGTCGCGGGCAAGAGCGAGTATTTCGATAATTACTGTCGCCAGTACACCGACATGCCGAATCTGGTCTGTCTGGTAAAAAAAGATGGTGCCTATGTGCCAGATCGCTACGTGCGTGCCGCGGATCTGGTCGGTGCAATGGGTGAAGCCAACAACCCAGACTGGAAGACGCTGGTCATTGATGAAGCCAGCGATGCACTAACGGTACCGGTGGGTTCGATCGGGTTCCGTTGGGGTCAGGAAAAAGACGGCGCACCGACGGCCGATAAGGGTATGTGGAATCTGAAGGAAGAAACCAGTGATGGTCGTCAGATAAAACCACGCCTCTCGCTCGTTAAGCATCATGATGCCGTGGTTGAAGCCGCTTTCCCGTACTTCGGTAACATCGCCCATGAACACTTCAACAGCACCTCGCACAGCGATGTATTGAAGCGCCGCGTACCGGTACGCAAGATCCAGACAGCTCAGGGCGAGATGCTGGTGGCCACTGTATACGACCTGTACGTTGCTAACTACGGCGTCGATCAGGGTCTGGGTGGCGATAACGTCGCCAGCAGCTACGATGACGATATTCCGTACACGCCAGCCTGGCAGGAAAAGATCACGGGTGTGCCGCGTGACCAGGTAACGCAGGTTGCCCGTGAATTTGCCCAGAACGCGCATGACACGCACGGCAAATCGATGGTCATTATCGGTGCGGCCATGAACCACTGGTATCACATGGACATGAACTACCGCTCGATCATGAATATGCTGATTATGTGCGGTTGTATCGGTCAGAGCGGTGGTGGTTGGGCGCACTATGTGGGTCAGGAAAAGCTACGCCCACAAACCGGCTGGACAGCGCTGGCCTTTGCGCTGGACTGGAATCGCCCGCCGCGCCATATGAACAGCACCTCGTTCTTCTATGCACATACCGATCAGTGGCGCTATGAAACCCTGCGCGTAGCAGATCTGCTGTCGCCGCTGGCCGACAAGGGTAAGTTCAGCGGTAGCTTGATCGACTTTAATGTACGTTCCGAGCGTATGGGCTGGTTGCCATCGGCACCGCAACTGGAACGTAATCCATTGGAGCTCAGTCGTGAGGCAATCGCCAAGGGTCTGGATCCTAAGGAATATGTCGTCAATCAGCTGAAGTCGGGTGAACTCAGGTTTTCTTGTGAAGACCCGGATAACCCCAAGAATTTCCCACGCAATATGTTTGTGTGGCGTTCAAACCTGCTCGGTTCGTCCGGTAAGGGGCACGAGTATTTCCTCAAGCATCTGCTCGGGACCACGAACGGTGTTCAGGGTAAGGATCTTGGTCATACCGGCGAGGTTAAACCTCAGGACGTGGTGTGGCACGACGAGGCACCGGAAGGCAAGCTGGATCTGCTCGTTACGCTAGATTTCCGGATGTCTACGACTTGTCTGTATTCGGACATCGTCCTTCCGACGGCTACCTGGTATGAGAAGAACGATCTGAATACCTCAGATATGCATCCGTTCATCCATCCTTTGTCAAAAGCCGTGGATCCAGCTTGGGAAGCCCGTAGCGATTGGGAAATCTACAAAGGTTTTGCTAAGCGCTTCTCGGAACTTTCAGATGGCTATTTGGGTGTCGAGAAGGATGTCGTCGCGGTGCCAATTTTGCACGATACGGCCGGTGAGATTGCCCAACCTTATGACACCAAGGACTGGAAGAAGGGTGAATGCGAAGCCGTTCCGGGCAAGACCATGCCGAACTTCGTGGTGGTCGAGCGTAACTACAGTGAAATCTACGAGAAGTTCACTTCCCTGGGGCCGCTCCTGGATAAGCTGGGTAATGGCGGCAAGGGCATCAACTGGAATACCCAGCATGAGGTCAAGCTTCTTGGCGAATTGAACTATAAGGTTCGTAACGAAGGTGTTGCACATGGCCGTCCGAATATTGATACCGCTATTGATGCCACGGAAGTGGTGCTAACCCTGGCGCCAGAAACGAATGGTGAAGTCGCCGTAAAGGCTTGGCAAGCTCTGTCAGAGTTTACAGGTATCGACCACCGTCATTTAGCGCTGACCCGTGAAGACGAGAAGATCCGTTACCGGGATATTCAGGCGCAGCCGCGCAAGATTATTTCTAGCCCGACCTGGAGCGGTATTGAATCTGAGCATGTCAGCTACAACGCTGGTTATACGAATGTGCATGAGCTGATCCCATGGCGCACGCTGACAGGCCGTCAACAGCTGTACCAGGATCACGAGTGGATGCGCGCCTTCGGCGAAGGCTTCTGTTCGTATAAGCCGCCGGTCGATCTGCGCAGCCATCAGCAAGTGATGAATGCCAAGCCCAATGGCAATAAAGAGATTGCGCTTAACTTCATCACGCCGCATCAGAAGTGGGGGATTCACAGTACCTACACCGATAACCTGATCATGCTGACGTTGTCTCGCGGTGGGCCGATTGTCTGGTTGTCGGAAGTAGATGCACAAAAGGTTGGCATTGAAGATAACGATTGGATCGAAGCCTTCAATAGCAACGGTGCATTGTGCGCTCGAGCCGTGGTGAGCCAGCGTGTGCCCGAAGGTATGGTGATGATGTATCACGCCCAGGAGAAGATTGTGAACGTGCCAGGATCTGAAATTACCCAAACGCGCGGCGGTATTCACAATTCGGTAACCCGTGCAGTACTCAAACCGACTCATATGATTGGTGGGTATGCCCAGCTGAGCTATGGCTTCAATTACTACGGCACCGTGGGTTCTAACCGTGATGAGTTTGTGGTGGTTCGCAAAATGAACAAAGTGGACTGGATGGATGGTCCTGCACAACCGGCGATGGAGGCCTGATCATGAAAGTTCGTGCACAAATTGGCATGGTGCTCAATCTGGATAAGTGCATCGGTTGCCATACCTGTTCCGTGACGTGTAAAAATGTCTGGACAACCCGTGAAGGGGTTGAGTATGCCTGGTTCAACAACGTTGAAACGAAACCGGGAGTTGGTTTTCCTCATAACTGGGAAGATCAGAAGCAATGGAATGGCGGTTGGGAGCGAAAGTCTAACGGCAAACTGCAACTCAAGATGGGTTCAAAGCTGAAGATTCTGTCAAAGATCTTCGCCAATCCGGATCTGCCACAGATTGATGATTACTACGAACCGTTCACCTTCGACTACGAGCATCTGCAGAACGCCCCTTTATCCAAGGCAGCGCCTGTAGCACGCCCTCGTTCGTTGATTACGGGCGAGCGTATGGAAAAGATCAATGGTGGCCCTAACTGGGAAGAAATTCTCGGCACAGAGTTCAGCAAGCGCTCGAAAGACACTAACTTCGAAGATGTCCAGAAAGAGATGTACGGACAGTTCGAAAACACCTTCATGATGTACCTGCCGCGCCTGTGTGAGCACTGCCTGAATCCAGCCTGTGTGGCTGCCTGTCCGGCCGGATCTATCTATAAGCGGGAAGAAGACGGCGTGGTTCTGATCGATCAGGACAAGTGTCGTGGTTGGCGCATATGCGTTTCGGCTTGCCCCTACAAGAAGATCTACTACAACTGGAAAAGCGGTAAGTCCGAGAAGTGCATTCTCTGCTACCCGCGTCTGGAATCCGGCCAACCAACGGTTTGTTCGGAAACATGTGTCGGTCGTATTCGTTACCTCGGTGTTCTGCTCTATGATGCCGATCGTATCGAGCAGGCAGCATCGATTGAAAACGAGCAAGACCTGTACCACGAGCAGTTGAGCATGTTCCTGGATCCGAATGATCCAGAGGTTCGTGCCGCTGCACTACGCGATGGTGTCCCACAAGCCTGGATTGATTCTGCTGCACAGTCTCCGGTCTACAAGATGGCGATTGACTGGAAGATCGCCTTCCCGTTGCACCCGGAATACCGCACGCTGCCAATGGTCTGGTACGTTCCGCCTCTCTCGCCGATCAATACGGCGATGGAAAAGGGTCAGATGCAGATGAAGGGTGTGCTGCCAGATGTGGAATCACTGCGCATTCCGGTCAAGTATTTAGCCAATCTGCTTACGGCTGGGGAAGAGAAGCCTGTACATGAGGCACTTAACCGCATGCTGGCTATGCGTCGGTTTATGCGAGATCGTCATGTCGCTAAGTACGAAAATCAGGCCGTTTTGGATCAGGCTGATCTTACTGTAGCAGAGGTTGAAGATATGTATCGCTATCTGGCCATTGCTAACTACGAAGACCGCTTTGTTATTCCGACCACGCATCGTGAATATGCGGAAAACGCCTTTGATATGAAGGGTTCTTGCGGATTCTCGTTCGGGAATGGTTGCTCGGATGGTGATTCAGAAACTAGCCTGTTTGGCCGTAAGAATGGTGAACGTGTAATTCCGATTCATGAGGTGAAATGATGCAACCGAGAACATTAAAAGCGGTTTCGCTACTGTTGCACTATCCAGATCAGGATCTACTGGATCACCTGACCGAGTTACAAGCTGTAACGAATGACGATTCGACGATTCACCACAGCCGTCTGGCTGCGCTCTATCAGCATCTCGGACAAGGCGATCTGTATCTGCTGGAAGAAAACTACGTAGCTTTGTTCGACCGAGGTCGTGGTACCTCGTTGTATCTTTTCGAGCATGTTCATGGCGAATCGCGGGATCGCGGCCAGGCCATGGTTGATTTGCTGACCATGTATGGCGAATCTGGTTTTGATTTGCCGCCGGGCGAGCTGCCGGACTATCTACCAGTGTTTCTTGAATATCTGTCTCAGTTGGATGCCGCTAAGGCCAAACAGCTCTTGATGGAAGTCACCCATCTGGTTCGTAATATCGGGGAAAACCTGGCTAAGCGAGGTAGTCATTATTACCTGTTGTGCTCGGCGCTACTTGAAATGGCCGGAGAGAAGGGTATCGACATGGAATTTGTGCCGATGGACTTTAGTACCGAACAGGAAGACTACGACAAGTTAGACAAGGTCTGGGCCGAAGAGCCTGTCACTTTTGGCGGTGGTTGTTCCACGCCAGATTACGGGACAGGTTCTGGGGAATCCGTCGTGCAATTCATGCCACGTGCTGACAGCCAAAAAGCACCGGCTGTCGAAACTCTGGGAGCATAACCATGAGCTATGTGAATAATCTGTTATTCGACATTTATCCTTATGTCGCACTTTCGATCTTTCTACTGGGTAGTCTGATTCGCTATGATCGGGATCAATACACTTGGAAAGCTGATTCATCACAGTTGTTGCGACGTGGGCAACTGAGACTGGGTAGCAACCTGTTTCATATCGGCATTATTGGTCTCTTTTTCGGCCACTTTGCTGGTCTACTGACACCAAAAGATCTGTATCACGCAGTAGGCCTTTCAACCGAAGGTAAGCAGCTGCTAGCGATGGTGGCTGGTGGGGTAATGGGCACAATGGCGATGATCGGTGTTTTACTGTTACTGCAGCGCCGACTTTCCGATCCGCGTATCCGCAAGACCTGCACCGGAATGGATATCTTTATTCTGGTCTGGATCTTCGTCACACTGGCTCTAGGTCTGCTTACCATTCCATTCTCCGCAGGTCATATGGACGGCAGCGTTATGCTTCAACTCGCCGGATGGGCACAGTCAATTGTGACATTCCAGCCTGGTGCGGCGGAGTATCTGAGCACGGTGTCATGGGCTTATAAGATCCATCTGTTGTTCGGGATGACGCTGTTTGTTCTATTTCCGTTTACCCGTCTGGTTCATGTCTGGAGTGGATTTGGCTCGTTGGGCTATCTGATCCGTCCGCATCAGGTGGTCAGAAAACGCCGATAATTCTCAAAATGAGGCAACAGCGCAAAGAAATTGTGGACAGAAATTGCGTTGTTGCCAGTTTTGGATTTATCTATTGCGGTAGAAAACAAGACTTACTGAATTGAGAGATGGATCTATGTCCACACAGTTTTACCGATATCTTGTTAATGATCTCCCTGACGCATTGATTGTTTCTGATCTCAAAGGCATTATCCAGATTTGGAACACGCGAGCGGCTGAACTACTCAGAATCCCAGCAATCGATGCCATCGGGAAAAGCTTAGATCTGATCATCCCAGAACATCTTCGTATTAGCCATTGGACAGGTTTTCACAAAGCGATATCAGAAAATCATCTCAAACTTAACAAAAAAGTTGTACGCACAAAGGCAGTTTGCGGTGATAACACTGTGGTTTATCTGAATATCGCCTTTTCGCTCGTCCATGGAGAGGATGGCAAACCGATTGGTGTGTCAGCGATTGCGCGACTTGATTAGACTTTATTGCATTTCAATTACCACGTTTGGGGTATATACAGCCTAAGCCCCTCTTGAGACGATACCGACATTCCCTGAACAAGGACGGATGTCATGATCACCGATCGAATTGATGCGATTACAAAAATCCCCGCCGCCTACCAGCACGCAACGCTGCCGGCACCAAAGAGCGTCAAGATCGAGATCTCTCCGAGATGTAATTATCGTTGCGGCTTCTGTGCGCTAAGAAACCGTGAGGTTCAACCCAAATGGGATATGGATCTCAATCTATTTAAGCGGATTACTCGGGAAATGCGCGATGCTGGTGTCGAGGAAATCGGTGTCTTTTACCTTGGCGAATCGTTCATGGCGCCCAAGCTATTGGTCGATTGCATTCGATATCTCAAACAAGAGATCGGGATGCCCTATGTATTTTTGACTTCGAACGGGTCGATGGCTTTTCCGGAGGCAGTTGAGGCTTGCATGCAAGCTGGTCTTGATTCGCTTAAGTGGTCGTGCAACGCTGCAGACGAAGAACAGTTTGAAGAGATTATGGGCGTTTCCAAAAAGCTCTTTCACCGTGCTTACGACAATGTGCGAGCTGCTTGGGAGATCCGTGAACGGGGTGGTTATAAAACAGGCCTCTATGCCTCATCGATACAATACGATGGAACACAGCAAGCCCTGATGGAAACTCTGATTAACGAGAAAGTCGTGCCGTATGTCGACCAGCATTACTGGTTGCCTCTATATTCAATGGGCGCATTTGCCACACAGCGTGAAGAAGAACTCGGCTATAAACCAACAGCGGGTAACCAAGGCCGCATTGGCAGTCTTCGTGAGCCCTTACCCTGTTGGTCTGCCTTTACAGAAGGGCACGTAACAGCGGAAGGTCGGCTTTCTGCCTGCTGCTTTGATGCCACCGCTAACTGGACGATGGGAGATCTGAATCAAACCCATTTCATGGATGCCTGGAATTCACCGGAATTCGTAAAACTGCGTGAGGCGCATCTCCGCCGTGATGTGACCGGCACTGTCTGTGAACAGTGTATTGCCTATTGAGTTGCAGTAGGCGGAGTCACGTAGATGGGATCCTGGGGTTGTCCGCACGAGATACAGGGACGCTGCCAGAAAGTGGCGCAGCGGGCATGTAACCCTGGTATGAAAGGCTGTGTTCTGGCGGGTCGCTATGTCTTTGCTAATGATGAAGCAAAGAATGCGCGCTTGCGACACAAGCAGCAGGCTTTAGAGAGCAAGGTGATGATGCCTCAAGGAAGCGATGGGCCAAATCAGAATTAGTTTCTGCATCGCCCAGCACTGACCTGAACCAGCAACGTCAGAATAAAAGCCAGCAGCGCCAGCGCATTGAGTGCGCCCCCAAGAGTTCTGATGGTGGTGTCGGGTAGGAGATCACCCATGATGCGGACGGCAACGCCGAGATGCAGTAAGGCGAGAGGCATGTACATCCGAGCACTGAAGGGAATGGCCACCCGCATGATGGCCGGAAAAATAATCGGGGCGTGACCGATGACCATGGAAAAGACGAAGCCCAGCGCAACCGCATGGACCGCCGCATCCCGCTGATAAGCACTGAAATCGGTTGGGAGGATCGGCGTCAGTAGCATCCCCCCCGTCAGTAACCAGAAGTAACCACTGAGCAGGCAACAGGCAACAAAGCGCGTAATGCCGGTTTGGCGTATTGTTTTTCGTGCAATATCAAATTGGAACAGCCAGAGAGCCAGGCCGGCAAGGCCCAGGCCCAGCAGTGTGTTATCTGTAAAAGCAGTCATGCCGGAGCGCAGACTGCCTAGCGTCATAATCACCAGTAAGGCGACAAACCATTTGGCCGTTGATTGGCGGGGTGGCATGAACCGGGTGAGTTCCAGACGTTCGCCGGCGATGGTAAAGACCAGAAAGCATAGTCCGAGGGGAATGCTGACCCATAGATTGCCTGTCCAGAACCACAGGAAGGTACCCAGGAACCAGAGTGCTGCTGCAAGCCATAGCGTGATGGTGAATAGTGCCTTCTGTTGAATAACGATCATGGCGCTGGCTGCCGTAAATACGGCACCAGCCAGCATCATCAGACCTGGAGCAAAATGGCTGGAAAGAGAGTCGGGTGTCGGGAGTAAAAGCAACAAGCCACCGAGCCCGCTGAACAGCGGTGCCAAGTAGGCCCAGAGATAGCGTGTGGCCACCGCCCGCTCCAGACCGATGAGCGTGCCGAAGAAGGCCGATACCATGAAAGCGCTGTGAGATCCGCTGGCCGATTGAACCATCTCCGGCGTTGATATTCCGAATCGGGCAAGGCCGGTGGCCACGCCTGTCACCAGCGATAGCATCCCTAATAACAGGAACGGCAGGCGGTATTTAGGTGCCATCGACATTACCACCCGAAGCTTTCTCTGGCTTGTTCGGACATCATGGCGGGTTCCCACAGCGGATTGAACGTCAGCGCAACTTTGATGAGGGTTTCCGGCGCGACATGGGATCGTATGCACCGCTCGACATCTTCAATCAATAGATCGCCGACCGGGCAAGCGGGCGATGTCATGGTCATGGAGATCATGATCTGCTGGCTATCGTATTGAACATCGTAGATCAGACCCATGTCGACGATATTGATCCCGGCTTCAGGGTCGATGACTGTTTTAAGCCAGCTCAGGATTGCTGTTTTGTCGAGCAGTTCAGGCGGCGTCAGCGGTGTACTCATAGGGACATCCATAAATCCTGTGTTTAATGTAGTCGTCCGTCAACGCGTGGTTTGATTAATATCGGGATATAGCGATAGCCAATGATCCCGAATGCGATTAGCCAGCATAGAGCTGATAAAGTGAGTTCAGTGATGTAGGTGCTCGGAATAATGAAGGGAGCAATTACCCTGAATAACAGGGCGGTGATCATCAGATAGAGTGGGTATCTGTCCCACTTGTTGAATTGCACTTTACGACCTGTATGTCCGTTGCTGATGCGGATGATCATGGCGGGGGCAATAAGACCGATGGCGCCTAGGGTAAACATGTGGATCGAGGCAGCGCCTGCCCAGTGCCCCAGATAAGGCGTGGCAGCATTCAGTAAAAGATTCGCCACGATGGCCAAATAGCCAAGGTACATGATGCCGATATCGATCCGGCAAAATGCTTTGGACGGAAACCACTTAAAAAATCGCATCAGTAGCAGCACTGCTAGCAAGAGACAAAGCCCCGAGAGTAAGGGGGCGGGTAACCAGTTGGTAAAGATCAGTGCGAAGCCAATGAGTTTGATGCCATGCTGGCTCCATGACGGCTGGATCAGATCGACAGAAAAAGCGCCCTTCATAAATGCTGGAATGGTTCTTTCCAGCATGATCAAGAATGCCAGTCTGAAAAGAGCCAAGGTCATGGTTGTGCCTATAGTAGGATCGATGCTTTCAACCATCATGCTGAGCTTGGCGATGATGAAGATCGGCAACGACATGATCAGGTAGACATTATCGGGAAAGCTGTCTTTGCCATGATGACGGATCAGGTCGATATTCAGGAGCACCACAATGAATATCAGGAATAGCGGAGATAGCGCGTAGGCGACGAGCGGCGGCCATGCACCGCCATAAGCCATGACAAGCCGATCCAGCAGCCATAATCCGCATAGCACAACAAGAATAGGTCCGTGCCGTCCCCGAATACCTAACCAGTTTTTTGTGGCGGTTAACAGAAAACCACCGAGTAGCGCCCAGCCAAATCCGTAAAACATTTCGTGGGCATGCCAGCGAGATGCCGAGAGAAGGGGGGTGAGATCCAGTGCTGACCATGATGTACGGCCGCTATAAATCCATGTCCACCACACTGGGAACAGGGCACCGGATAAGCAGGTGACAACGAAAAATGGTCGAAACCCAACCTGCCAAATAGCAGCGTTCAAAAAACGTCTAAGGTGCAACATATTATGTGGCTGAACTTAAATCATAGGATAGTTTTCCCAAGTGTATGGATTTTTTCAGAACAATAAATACCCCGTAGTGGGTACATATAATTTCGTGTGTTTCTGAAGGAAGTTTTTGGGTAATCACAACGCTTTGGCAACAGCCTAGGTGTGCAAGATGGATCGACTTTGCGTCCTTGCGTCGGGTGTTATCCGTCAGGTAGAGGTGTTTATTGCAAACGAGCGAGTGCTTCAGGATTTTCCTGAATCACACCGATACAAGCAAAGGTCAGTTGCGAGGCGGATGGTCCTCGGTGAAAACAATTAGGTTTTCAGATCGCCTGCAATGTAGCCAGCCAATTGCTGGATAGTCTCTTCATGACCCGCGATAATTGATTTAACGACATCGCCAATCGATACCAGCCCAATCACCTTGTCACCTTCCATCACCGGCAGGTGGCGAATGTGCTTTTCGGTCATGATACCCATGCAGTCATCAATGGTTTGATCGGGGCTCATCGTAATGAGCTGGCTGGTCATTAGCTCCCGAACCACGGTATCGCGTGAGTTACGGCCGCGCAAAATGACTTTACGAGCATAATCACGCTCCGTGAAAATGCCTTGTAGGGCGTTGCCTTCCATGACGAGCACCGAGCTGATGTCTTCTCGTGCCATCAGCTCGAGTGCTTCCAGAACCGATGCGTCCGGGCGAATGGCATAGATGCCGGAAACTTTATGGTTCAGCAGTTGGCGAATGGTGAGTGACATCTCTGACTCCTGTTGTTTAAGCACACGGTTTGCTCGAAGTATTAAGATATGCTTACCGCTCCTTTCTGGCAAGAGGGGTGTGTAATTTCTTTCGATTTCACCCAGATAATTTTATGACGAACTTTCCGATTTCTCAGATCCAGAATTTTCTGCTTCAGTCCCATCATGGGCCTAAGGCCTTTCGTCCTGGGTCGGTTTGTCTGGTTGGGGCTGGGCCGGGCGATCCCGAATTGCTCACCTTGAAAGCTTTGCGGCGGATTGCCGCAGCCGATGTAGTGCTCTATGACAATCTGGTTGGCCCGGAACTCCTCAAGTGGGTAAATCAGGGTACCGAGTGCCATTACGTCGGCAAGAAAGCGGCCAAACACGCGTTGCCACAACAGCAAGTTAACCAGTGGTTGGTCGATCTGGCTCGAGCCGGTAAACGTGTGGTGCGATTAAAGGGTGGTGATCCGTTCATCTTCGGGCGTGGCGGCGAAGAGATGGATGCCTTGCTCGAAGCCGGTATTGCAGTGGAGGTCGTGCCGGGTATTACAGCCGCTGTCGGCTGTGCGGCCTATGCCGGTATCCCATTGACGCATCGCGATTGGGCGCAATCGGTGACTTTCGCAACGGGTCACCTGAAACAGGGTTTGAATGAGCTGGATTGGGCCGGGTTGTCACGTCCGGCTCAAACGGTGGTCTTTTACATGGGGATGACGGCTGCAGCCGGTATTGCCGAAGCGCTCATGGCGCATGGTCGTGCGCCAGAAACGCCCGTCGCTGTGATTTATCACGGGACTCGCCCAGATCAGAAGGTAGTTATTGCCACGCTAAAAACGCTGGCCAAACAAATTAGCGCCGAGGCAATCAAGCCACCGGCGCTACTGATTGTGGGAGAGGTGGTTCGGCTCTATAGACCGAACTGAATACCCACCGAAGCGGGTCAGCCTAAAAGCTTAGGCAGCCTGTGCAGGTATCCCGTTGCCAATACGCGCAATGCGGTTGTTGGCATCGGCGTACACCAGCTTGGGTTCGTAATTAGCCAGTTCCACCTCGTTGTACACGGCAAAGGTCGCGATGATCAGCAGATCACCAGGTGCAGCACGACGTGCGGCCGAACCATTAACGGAGATCATGCCCGATCCGCGTGCACCGCGAATGGCATAAGTTGTGAAGCGCTCGCCATTGTTGATATTCCAAATGTCGATCTGCTCGTACTCACGAATGTTTGCGGCGTCGAGCAAGTCTTCATCAATGGCGCAAGAGCCCTCATAGTGCAATTCCGCATGCGTGGTAGTTACGCGGTGCAGTTTGGACTTGAGCATGGTTCGCTGCATGGATATCAACCTGAAGTCAGGAAAGGGAAGCGCATTGTGAATCGTGAATTACGCGCTGTCAATAACCCTGTAACAAAAAGTTTTATTGATAAAAAACCAACAAAAACAAAGAGTTCTAGATCTCTAGATTGTCCAGGAGCCGAGGGGTGCCGAGCTTTGAGGCGGCAACGATCACTAAATCAGTGTCTGAGGGGGTTGCCGGTGCCAGATCTTGCTGGCGGCGTATGCTGATGTAATCTGTTTTCCAGCCATGGGCATCCAGGTTTTCAGTGGCTTTTTGGCACAAGGATTCGTAATTTCGGTCACCTGATAGCACGGCCTGGCGAATGTTTTGCAAGGTCTGTTGCAGGCGTGGTGCTTCGGCACGCTCTTCCGGGCTGAGGTAGCCATTACGCGAAGATAGGGCTAAGCCATCTTCAGCACGGACAGTTTCGCCACCGATGATTCTGATGGGCAGCATGAATTGCTTTGCCATGTTACGTAGCACCATGAGCTGCTGATAATCCTTTTTTCCGAACAGCGCGACATCCGGCTGCACAATCTGGAATAGCTTCATCACTACCGTGGCAACCCCCCGGAAGTGGCCAGGCCGACATTCGCCTTCCAGCAGAAACTGGATCTCTGCCGGTTCAATCACGTAGGTCTGAGGTTCGGGGTAGAGGTCGGCTTCGGTGGGGGCAAACAGGAATTCAACGCCGGCTTCACTTAGTTGGGCGCAATCTGCTTCAAAGGTGCGGGGGTATTTGTCAAAGTCTTCGTGGGGGCCAAATTGCAGCCGGTTGACGAAAATGCTCGCAACGACGCAGTCAGCGTGTTCACGACCTTGGCGCATGAGACTGATGTGACCGGCATGCAAGTTGCCCATGGTCGGCACAAAGGCAATGGTTCGTCCTTGCTGACGTACTTGAGCCAACGCCGAACGGAGCTCGGCAACATTTGAGAAGATTTGCATGCTTATTCCGGGTAAATCTGATCCGGGCCAGGGAAAGTGCCGGCGCGGACTTCTTCAACATAGGCAGCAATGGCCGCGGCCACTGAATCTTTGCCCGTCATGAAATTTTTAACGAAGCGGGGTTTTTTACCGGGGGCGATATCCAGCATGTCATGCAGCACAAGGACCTGGCCGGAGCAGCCGGTGCTGGCACCAATGCCAATGGTCGGAATGCGCAGGTGGCTGGTAATGAAGTCAGCCACCTTCGCCGGCATCGCTTCGAGAACGACCAGGCTGGCACCGGCTTCTTCCAGCGCCATGGCGTCTGTTAGCAACCGCTCGCGATCACCATCACCTCGACCCTGAACGCGGTATCCACCCAGTTGAAACACCGATTGTGGTGTGAGGCCGATATGGCCGCAGACTGGAATGCCCCGCGCTGTGAGAAAACCGGTGGTGACTGCCATCTCACGGCCCCCTTCGATTTTCACCATCTGGGCGCCGGCGGCCATGAGCTGGGCGGCATTACGGAAAGCCAGCTCCGGGCTTTCCTGATAGGTGCCAAAGGGCATGTCGGCGATGATTAGTGGCCGGTCGCAGCCGCGCGCAACGCAGGCAACGTGGTAGGCCATGTCGGCCTGTGAAACCGGCAGTGTCGAGTGGTGACCCTGTAGTACCATACCCAGCGAATCGCCCACCAGGAGGGCGTCAACGCCGGAGGCCTCAGAGACGCGGGCAAAGGTTGCGTCATAGCAGGTCAGCATGACGATCTTTTCACCACGTTCACGCTGGCGGGCCAGGTCAAGCGGGTGAAGACGGCGGACAGTGGTTTGTGCTGACATGATGTAATAGATTCAGTTTAAGATGGCAGACGCGGTATTGTGAGATGTGCACACAACCCCCTTTGTTTTTTGTGCCACAAGTAAGGTGCTGGTGATGATACGTAAATTTTTCCGGACAGGGTTAGTTTGTCTGGGTTTTTTCGGGCTGACAATACCGATGCCGGTATTAGCAAACGTTGAGGCCGTGGGGTCTTCGCTGGTTGCGCCAACAATCCGTCAATATGAGGCGGCATTCACTGCGGCAACCGGTATCCGTACGTCTTATGTGAATTCCCTGGAAGATATTTCAACCTCGGAATTGTTCGTGGGCATTTATGATCTGGCGGTTGTGGAGTTTCCAAGTGCCGGGGATCGCCTTCAGCAGCTAGGCCTTTTTCAGTTCCCACTTTTTGGGTTTGGTGTGGCTGTCGTAGCCAATGTGCCGGGGGTGCCGGCTGAGTCCTTACGCCTGAATGGGGCGCTTCTCGCCGCCATCTACATGGGGCGCATTAACCGTTGGGATGATCCTAGAATTTCTGAAATCAACCCGGGCCTGAGGTTGCCATCGTTGCCGATTGTGCCAGTAGCCCAGTCGGATGGATCGGTAGCTACACTCAATTTCATGCGATATCTCGCAGACGCTTCTGTCGATTGGCGTCAAGGCATTGGTATTGGATCCGGTTTGATTTGGCCGCTGGGCGAAGGTGAAAAAGACAGCCGTGCTGCGGCGCAAAAAGTGCTCGAGACCGAAGGCGCGCTGGGTTTCCAGCCCACCATGAATCTGGCAACGTTTAATTTAGTGGCGACTCAGCTGCAAAATGCACAGGGGCATTACGTTAAGTTAAGCAATGCGCGGGTGCGTCAGGCATTTGAGAGTTTTACGAGCCAGACGAAGCCCGGAGCCATGGCCCCCGTTAATGTGTCCGCCGTGGACGCCTGGCCGATTATATCGATTGTTTATGGCCAAATGAAGCAAGTACCTGAAGATATCCCGGATGCCATAGAAACCGTCCAGTTTCTGACCTGGGCATTAAAAAATGCGCAGCGTATCGAGACGCAAGCCGGATTGTTTCCTGTGGCCTACGAGGTGGTCGCGCCCGCGTTGAACAGTATGGTCACGAAGAAAACCTATGATGGCCGTGCCGTGAAAAAAGGGAGTGGATCATGAGCATTCGGGCTTTGATGCCTGCCTGGTCGATCCGTATTGCGGTGTTGCTGCTGTTTGGTTTGATCACGACGCAGGCTTTTGCCGGGCGTGTACCAACCAAATACAATGACCGTTATCAGTCCTTGTACGCGGAGCAGGAGCTTTTTCGTAAGCGACCGGAGCTTCTGGGGTGCGTCGCCCTAGCCAAGGACTTTGCACAGACGACTAGCGGTAGCGTGTTCAACAAACTGCGTTTTACGCCGAAATCGGTGCAGACAGCGTATGTCCTTGAAGGCACGTTGCAAGGGATGCCGTATCAGAAAGTCCGGATTTATGCGGAAGGCCGTGTCAGGGCGTACAGTTTCTTCGAGAACTGGGAGCCGGCGGTTGTTCTCTGTGATGTCCCCCTGGAAGGCCCGCCCCGGATTGTTCTGGAAATGGGTAAGAATCAACCCTGAGTACTGTGTGTACGACTCATGTGGTTTTTGATGTCACAAAAAATTAACCTGTCTGTTTTATAATTTTGTAACTATCTGTTTTTATTAAATCTTGGCGATCTGGTGTCGTCAGTTTTGTAGGTGCTGTTTTGACCGGATGCCGACTGGATGCCCGTTATTTTGCCTATCTTTTGGGGGTGCTGTTCTGTGCAGCCCCGGGATGGGTGTCGGCATCCGAAGATAATCCGGACGGTTTTTTTGTTCGACCATCGCTGACTGGCGATTGGGGCGGTCTGCGCAGCAAGCTCGAAGATAACGGTGTCGTTTTTAGCCTGACCCAAACCTCCGATGTGATGGGTAATGTCAATGGTGGTGTGCGTCGTGGCGTGGAATATGACGGCTTATTCCAGCCTCAAGTCGATATGGACCTGAATAAGCTCGTAGGGTGGGCAGGGGGCAGTGCCCATATCGCGGCTTATGTGGTTCAAGGGAAGGGTATTAGTCAGACCAATCTCCACAACATCATGACCGTGACCAATACCGAATACGCGCCGGACGGCACCAAGATGGGCGAATTCTGGCTCAAGCAAAAGCTTTTTGATGAGTTTCTGGCCGTTAAAGTGGGGCAGATCGAAGCGGATCTGAATTTTAATACCATCGAATCAGCGGCCTTTATGGTGAACAGTACCTGGGGCTGGCCGGCGATCTGGGCACAGAACTTACCCGGATCCGGGCCTACGTACCCGAATGCGGTACCCGGTGCACAGTTGATCCTGACGCCCAATGAACGTTGGGCATTTCAGGGCGCCGTGTTTAACGGCAATCCTACAGGCAAAAACCCCAATGGCAATAGCAATGGGCTGGAGTTCCCATTGGGGCAAGGTGTGCTGAGCTTCGCTGAAGCGATTTATAACCTGAATCCCGAAGGTAAAGGCGGTATGCCAGGGACTTACAAGCTGGGTGGGTGGTACAACTCACAAAGCTTTAATAGCCTGAGCATGGCAAATGATGGTCAGCCACTGGCTGCGAGTGATAATGCGACGCCGCAAAGCTACAAGGGCAATTATTCCTTGTATGCCAGTTTTGACCAGGCCATCTGGCGGGATGCCAACACGGATAACCAGGGGCCGAATGTATTTGCCAGTGTGCACATCAGTCCGCAAAGTGACCGGAATCAGGTAAACTGGTTTGTGGAAGGGGGATTAGCCTATACCGGTCTGGTGGATGGCCGGCCGCTGGATCAGTGCGCCATCGGCTTTGCCTACATGAACATGAGTTCAAGTTATGCGAACAACGTGCGCTATGAAAACCAGTATCAGGGGACGAATCAACCAATCCCCAATTTCGAATCATTCATAGAGCTGGATTACCAGGCCGTAATTTCGCCCTGGCTAGCGATTCAGCCGTTCATTACTTATGTAATTAATCCCGGTGCTCGGGCACCGCAACCTCAGAATAATCAGCTAGCTATTCCCAATGCTACGGTGCTCGGTTTAAGAACGATTGTGTCCTTCTAAACGTTCGATCGCTTGGTTAGCAACCTGTGGCAGGTACTGATCCAGTTGGCCAAGACCGGGGACGCTCATGTTCGGCATTACATCCAGTAGCGGGCGTAGCACAAAAGCCCGTTGATGTAGGCGAGGGTGCGGCAACACCAGCAATGGGGTATCCATGACCACGGTGTCATAGAGCAACAGATCCAGATCCAGGGTGCGCGGTGAGTTACGCATCACATCCTTGCCGCGATCTCGTCCGAATTGACGCTCGGTTTCAAGCAACCAGCGCATCAGCGCTTCGGGTGCTAAGTTCGTGCGACAGGCGGCAACCCCGTTGATGTAATCGGGCTGCGCTTCTTCGCTGCCTATCGGTGCTGTCCGGTACAACGGAGAAAGCTGCCATTCAGCCGTGCTGGCATTGTTTTTCAGCTTTTGGATGGCCTCTTGCAATGTATTGCGTGCATCACCCAGATTGGCGCCTAGGCCAATCACGGCCAGATGCGGTAAATGGGGTGCCATTATTCGCCCTGAGGGTTTGTGGGCGTGTTACCGCCGTCAGCATTCTGGCTGCGTTTACGATTAGGGCTACGGCGCCGGCGTTTCTTGGCGGGGGCGGCGTTATCCTTGGGTGCGCCAGCAATCAGAGACTCTTGAACAGCGGCATCGGATTCCTGAAATGCTGTCCACCACTCACCTAATTCTGAATTGATCTCGCCTGTTTGTGCCCGCAGGAGCATGAAGTCATAACCCGCCCGGAAGCGCGGGTGGCCAAGCAAGCCATAGGGGCGCTTGCCGCTGCGTTGTTCGAAGCGCGGCTGTAGTGACCAGATTTCTTTTATGTCACCGACCAGGCGTTTGGTAATGGCCAGTTTGGTTGCCTGGCGATCGAGTACATCAGACATCGCAGCAAACAGTGCCGGAATGGCTATCTCATTTTTGGCTTTGCGCTTGTTCCAGTGTGCCAGCACTTCGTGCCAGAGCAGGGCGGCAAAGAGGAAGCCCGGAGAAATAGATTTGCCTTCGCGGATCCGCTGGTCGGTGTTGGTCAGTGCCTGTTCTACAAAACGTTCGCCTAAGGGTTGCTCAAGGATGACATCGAGTAAAGGCAGTACGCCATGGTGCAGACCTTCATCACGTAGGCGCTTCAGGCAAGCCAGCGCATCACCGCAGGTGAGTAGCTTCAGCATTTCATCAAACAGACGCGCCGGGGGCACGTTGTCAAGTAAATCAGCCATTTCACGAATCGGTTTGCGTGTTGCAACGTCCAGATCGAGATTCAGTTTTGCACCCAGACGGACAGCGCGCAGCATACGTACCGGGTCTTCACGGTAACGTACCTTCGGGTCGCCAATCATGCGCAGTGTGCGCTGTTTAAGATCTGCATAGCCATGGTGGTAGTCATGAATCGTTTCGTCGTACGGGTCGTAGTACAGCGCATTGACCGTAAAGTCCCGACGGGCGGCATCGTCCGATTGTGTGCCAAAGGTGTTGTCGCGTAGTACACGGCCATGTTCATCGGTGGCGGAGGCGTCTTCATGCAGAGCACGGAAGGTGGTGACTTCAATCAGCTCCTGGCCGACCATCACATGCACAATCTGGAAGCGTCGTCCGATAATGCGAGAGCGGCGGCAGCAACGACGAACCTGTTCTGGTGTGGCATTCGTAGCGATATCGAAATCTTTGGGGTCACGATTCAGGAGTAAGTCACGAACGGCGCCACCCACCACATAAGCACGATAGCCTGCGCGTTCCAGATCCTCACAAACCCGTTCGGCACCTCGACTCAGCATGTCGCGCGTAATGCCGTGTGTTTTTACCGGAATGATCGTAGGTTCCTGCTGAACCGCTGGTGCGGCGTGGCGGTTAAAAATCTTTTTGACGAAACGGCGGATCATTAAGCAAGACCAATCATACGGAATAGCGCGTCAGGCGTGCTGCTGTCGCGTAGGGTAATAGCAGGCCAGCCTTTAGCGATGGCATGCGCTTTCAATGTGTCATCAGCATCAACGGCCACGGGGTTGGTCGACCATTCCAGCAGCGGTAAGTCGTTGTGCGAATCGCTATAGAACCAGCGGCGCTCAAAGCTGCCTTGCCAGAGCCCAATCGATTCTAACCAGGCGTTTACCCGAGTAATTTTTCCCTTCTGGAATGACGGGGTGCCCACCGGTTTGCCAGTGAATTGGCCGGCAACCTCGCCCGGGATCGTGGCAATCAGATGCGGAATGCCAAATTCCCGCGCAATGTCACCCGTAACAAACGCATTGGTGGCAGTCACCACGGCACAGAGATGCCCCATTTCCAGGTGGTGGTTTACCAGGGCGCGGGCGTTATCTAGCATGATCGGGAGAATATGCTTTTGCATAAATTCACGATGCCACGTATCTAGCTGCGAGCGAGGGTGACGCGCCAGCGGTGCCAGCTGGAAGTCGAGAAAGGCATGAATATCCAGCGTGCCGGCTTTGTAATCAGCGTAGAACTGGGCGTTTTTAGCGGCCTGGATTTCCGGATCAACCACGCCTTTGCTAATAAGAAACTGGGCCCACTCAAAATCGGAGTCTCCATTGAGTAGGGTATTGTCCAGATCGAACAGGGCGATGGTGCGTTGTTGCGTCATAAATTAGTCTGCAGTCACAGTAGATTCAGCCAGCGCCGTACGAAGCAGAGGCAGGGTAATGCGGCGCTTATGCTCCAAAGACAGTTCGTCCAGCCGGCGGATTAAGGCCGAGAGGCTAGACAGATCGCGTGGTGCGCGCTGGTAGAGATAATCGAGCACATCAGGTGTAAGCACCCAGCCACGATGCTCGGCACGTTGCGCGAGCAGGAGGCGTTGGGCGGCTTCGTCCAGCGGTGCAAGGCGGTAGATATGGCCAGCCCCTAAGCGGGTGCGGACATCTTCCCGTAAATCCGGTTGGGCATCGGGCGGCAGATCCATAGTCACTAACAGACGTTCGCCTGCGTGCGCGAGGCGTACCAGGTGACGGAATAGGTCTTGCTGGCCGTTGGCATCCAGTTTCTGGGCATCTTCCAGTGCCCAGCCTTGTGCAGGCGGCGTTAAGAGCATGTCTGATAGGGGTAATGGGCTGAATCCGCCACTGATCAGGCATTGGTTCAGAAATGACTTGCCACTGCCCGTAGGCCCCCAGATAACGAATAGATTGCCCGGATAAGCCGCAACCGGCTGATTCAGCCAGTTTTCCAGCGCTGACAGCAATTCCACGTTCTCACCCGGCAGAAAGTGCTGCAGGGCAGGCGTCTGGTCTGGCAGGAGATCGAGTATCAGTTGTTGCATGGTCACCTGCATCGTCAGGCAGGTTGTATCCTCATCGGTTACAATTCGCGGTGTAAAATCGCCCGCGTTAGTCAGAAGCCGCCATTTTACACGGCATTCAGCCCCAGACGTTGCACTCTTAACGCCATCTTGATTTAAGGATCGCCCATGTTTTGCCCGCTCAATCACGCTCGCCAATTGTTTGCTGCTCATGATGCCAAGGCCGGTGGTGGTCTATCTTACCGTGATGCCGGCGTGGACATGGAAGCCGGTGATGAACTGGTCGAGCGTATCAAGCCGATGGCCAAGCGCACCATGCGTGAAGGCGTCATGGCTGGTATTGGTGGTTTTGGTGCCATGTTCGAGATTTCCAAAAAATATAAAGAGCCCATACTGGTTTCCGGTACCGATGGCGTAGGTACCAAGCTACGCCTGGCCTTTGCCTGGAACCGTCACGACACCATCGGCCAGGATCTGGTGGCCATGAGCGTTAACGATATTCTGGTGCAGGGTGCCGAACCATTGTTCTTCCTGGATTACTTTGCCTGTGGCAAGCTGGATGTAGATACCGCCGCCGCTGTAGTGGGTGGCATTGCCAAGGGTTGTGAATTGGCCGGCGCTGCACTGATTGGTGGTGAAACCGCTGAAATGCCGGATATGTACCCAGCGGGTGAATATGATCTGGCCGGTTTTGCTGTCGGCGCTGTCGAGAAATCGCAGATCATTGATGGCAAGAGCATTAAGGCGGGCGATGTGGTTCTAGGCCTGGCTTCAAGCGGTGCCCACTCGAATGGTTACTCGCTGATCCGCAAGATCATCGAGCGCAGCGGTGCTAAACCGACCGATCTGCTGGATGAGGTGACTCTGGGTGATCTGGTCATGGCACCCACCCGTATTTATGTGAAGTCGGTATTGGCAGCTTTCCAGGCATTGCCTGGTGCGCTTAAGGGCCTGGCGCACATTACCGGTGGCGGCATTACTGAAAACGTGCCACGTATTCTGCAGACTGGCCTGACGGCTGAAATCCAGCGCAACAGCTGGGAGCGTCCGGCGCTGTTCAATTGGCTGCAGGAAGCGGGTGGCGTGGCCGACGATGAAATGCACCGCGTATTCAATTGCGGTATCGGCATGGTGATCGTGGTGGCCCCGGAAAATGCGGATGCCGTTAGCAAGGTGCTGGCCGAGCACGGTGAACAAGTGAGCCGTATTGGCGTGATTCGCTCCAGCCAAGCCGGTGAAGCACCGACCGTCGTGGTCTGATTAGGCTGCGAGAAATTCCGCTGCTTTAACCGATAACGCCGACCCATCAGGTCGGCGTTGTTGTTTTTGGCAAGGTGTTTTCCGTGTTCCCGTGCCATAAGAGCGGGGAGATCCAGTTTCGGATTTGTTTTACAGCTTCTTCGAGAGTCGGTTCCCGAAGTGCATTTCTCTTCAGGAAACTTTTCCATTGAGTTTGCTTGGCATTGTCAGCAGCGAACTCATCACTCAATCCCATAGGGGTTTTAGCGGGCATGGGTGTGCCGCGTCGGTTTAATGTTGCCTCCAGTGCTATGCGAAGAATCATAGGATCAAAAGTCAATTCGCGTTGCATGATCCAAAGATCAAAATAATCCTTCATACGGCTATTGGTGCTGCCTAATTTAATGATGGCTTCAATTTTTTCGGCTACAACGGTATATCGTGGATATACCAATAGTTTGGGTGACGCTAGGTTATCCAGCAAAACGGGATAGTCAGCAAATTCAGGTTTGGGTGTCACGGCGTCACCATAGCCGATATCCACCCGGATATTACAGCGGCTGTTGCCTATCTTTCCCTGAATTGAAACCTGTAACCCAGGGTAGTTCGCTTGCGCTCGGATATCGCTGCAAGTTACAGAGTCTGCTTCGAAAGTCAGCCCGTCAGTGTAAGGCACGCGACAGATATCCTGAAAAGTTTGAATTACGTGTATGGCTTCAGTAGAGCCGAAACCAAGAAGATCAATGTCACGGGTTGGCCGTAGTGGCACGTCAAACCATAAGTCGAACAACAAAGCGCCTTTGAGCGTAAAACTATCTGCATATTCAGAAATGCTGAGTCGATAAAGAAACCGCTCAAGGGCATAGCGCGTCAAAATCCGTTGGTATTCCTGGTTTGATGCCTTGGCTAGATTAAGTAACCTTGCTTGAATCGACGCGATGATATTGGAGTACGTCACGAGAGTGATTCTAGATAAGGCCGCATGACATTGGTGACCCTCAGATGTTTTGCCGCCTTGTGCAGGGCATCCATATGAATTATTTTTTTTGCCCACGCTTCATGCAGTGCTTCTAGAGCAATATCCAGCCCAAGCTTGTTACGGTATTTGAAACACTCGGCAATTGTTCTGTGTATATCCGTCACCAGAATTTGAACCACCCCATCAACGGTCTTTTGTTCAATACCAAAGCCATCAGAAATGGAATCGGTTCTGAAAACGCGCAGCGGTGGGTAAGACTGTTTGGGTGGGCTTTGGTGTCTTTGAATGGCGATCCATATCTCGTGGGGTAGTTGGGTCGTTATCCCGTGAATCTGAAGTGCCGTGAGCAGGCAAAAGACCGCGCCCGGGTATTTAATGGCAGTCTGGGCAAGCTGGCTTTCTTCAGAAAGCGGATAAGCAGGATCAACATAAAGCCCTCGACTGAGCTTGAGCAGCTTGCCATTCTTAACCATCTCCGCGATCGCAACTCGATGAATCCCTGCGTCTTCAAGATCCTTCGTTTTAAGGATTCCTTGACGGCTGCAGAGGTAGGCGGCTTTTTCTTGATGGCATTTCATACCGCCATTTTTACAAATACACGCCAAATGTCAACATTTGGCAATTTTTTGTAGAAAATCCGCAACGCGCCGACTGATCAGGTCGGCGTTGTTGTTTTGGAGGCAGTCAAAAGCTTCGCAGCCAATGGTGTTATTGAGCCAAGTGATCTGGCGCTTTGCCAGTTGACGTGTGGCGTAGATGCCGCGCTCTTCGAGTTCTTTAGCCGGTAAGGTGCCTTCCAACATTTCCCATGCCTGGCGGTAGCCGACGCAGCGCATTGAAGGTAATTCGGCATGGAGCGTGTATTTGCTGCGGAGCGCTTCGACCTCTTCGATGAAGCCTTGTTGCAGCATGAGCTTGAAGCGCAGGGCAATGCGCTCGTGGAGCCAGGCGCGGTCGCTGGGTAATAGCGCGAGGGATAGAAAGCGATAGGGGGGTGCAGGCTGTTGCTGTTGTTCGGCGTAGAGCGCTGAAGCAGGTCGGCCGCTGAGGAGGCAGATTTCCAGTGCGCGCTGGATGCGCTGTGAGTCGTTAGGCGCTAGTCGTGCCACAGTGATTTGATCGAGCTTTGCCAGTTCTTCATGAATCGCGGGCCAGCCCTGTTGTTGGGCGCGTGCATCGATTTCGGCACGAAGCGTTGCGTTGGCTTGCGGCAGATCCGAGAGGCCTTCAAGCAGCGCCTTGATGTAGAGCATGGTGCCGCCCACCAGTAGCGGAATGCGTCCACGAGACGTGCTCTCGGCCATGGCTGCTAATGCGTCTTCCCGAAAGCGGGCGGCGGAGTAACTTTCTTCCGGCGTAATCACATTAACCAGCGCGTGTGGGTAGTGCTGCAGCGTCTCGTTATCGGGTTTGGCCGTGCCGATGTTCATGTCTTTGAACACCAGTGCCGAGTCAACGCTGATTAGATCGATCGGGTAAAGATCGGCCAGTTGTAGCGCCAGATCGGTTTTACCGCTGGCGGTGGGGCCGAGCAGCAGTATGGCGGGCGGCAGTGTGTTGTTGGTGTCAGCGACCATGGAGGAACAAGGCATCGATGGCCGGTAGGTCGACCAGAATCCAAGTGGGGCGGCCATGATTGCACTGGTCTGCACGTTCCGTGTCTTCCATTTGGCGCAATAGGGCATTCATTTCTGTGAGGCTTAGGCTGTGCCGACCACGGATGGCGGCGTGGCAGGCACAGGTGCCGAGGAGTCGTTCCTGCCGGGCAATTAAGTTAGCCTGAGCCGGTGACTCTTGCAGTGTGCGGAGTAGCTCTTTCAGCAGGCTTTCGGCATCAATACGGCCAAGCCCTGCAGGGACTTGCCGAACGACCAGGGTATTGGGCCCGGCTTCCGATAGCTCTAGCCCGAGCGCCTCAAACTCGGTGTGATGCTCGTGATAGCAGGCCATAGCCAGGTCGTCCAGGCTAACCGCTACGGGAATCAGTAAGGGTTGCCGGGGCGGTTGACTCATGCCACAGGCTGTTTTGAGCTTCTCGTAGAGCACGCGTTCGTGCGCGGCGTGTTGATCTATGAGAATCATGCCCTGGGCATTTTGAGCAACGATGTAGCGATCATGCAGTTGGCCGATGGCATAACCTAAGGGCGGAATTTCCGAAGGGGGTTGTTGCTGTTCGGCCTGGAACGCTGGTGCATAGGCCTGCATGGTGGCTGCATTTTGAGACGGGGAGATCTGAACGCTTTGGTAATGGCTCCGCGGCTCCGCCAGCCCCAAACCCTGTTGATAGCTGGCGGGCGTGGTGTAGGTATTTGCAACGCGATCCAGCGTAATGGGCGGTGCCGTTTCAGTACTGGTCGCAAGTACCTGCTTGAGCGCGTGGTAAATGAACTGATGCACCGCGCGGCTGTCTCGGAATCGCACTTCGGTTTTGGCAGGGTGGACGTTAACGTCTACGAGTGCCGGATCGATAGTGAGAAAGAGGCAACAGCCCGGTTGGCGGCTACCGTGTAGTTGATCACGATAGGCTTCGCGAATGGCGTGTTGAATCACCTTGTCGCGCACATAGCGGCCATTGACGAAGGTGTGCTGGGCTTCACGATCAGACAAGATGGCGGTAGGGATCATGGCCCAGCCAGTCAGTTGCAGCAGGTCATTGCCCTGGTGAACGGTTCGGCAGGCTTTGAGAAAGTCATCGCCCAGCACTTGCCGGAGCCGACTTTCCGCGTTGTCAGGCGGCCAGTGGTGGCTTTCTTTGCCATCACGGCTGATGGTAAAGCCGATTTCGGGGTGGGCTAAGGCCTGGCGACGTATGGTCTCCATGCAGTGCGCCTGCTCGGTGGCTGCACTTTTAAGGAATTTGCGGCGGGCGGGCGTGTTGAAATATAGATCACGCATTTCAACCTGGGTCCCAGCGGGCAGGGCGTCTGGGGTTAATTCACCATCGGCACTTATCCGCCAGGCATGGTCTGCTGTTCGGGAGCAGCTGATCAGCGAGAGGCGAGAGACGCTGGCTATGGCCGCCAGGGCTTCGCCCCGAAAACCCATGGTGCCCACATGTTCCAGGTCTTCCAGTGAGCGAATTTTTGAGGTGGCGTGACGCGTGAGCGCCAGCCCCAGCTGGTTTTGATCAATACCGCAGCCGTTATCGGTAATGCGGATGAGCCGCATGCCGCCTTCTTCCAGATCAATGCGAATCCGGCTGCTGTCTGCATCAATGGCGTTTTCCAGGAGCTCTTTCAGCACAGACGCCGGGCGCTCTACAACCTCACCGGCAGCAATCTGGCTGATCAGATGCTCAGGGAGGGCACGAATGACAGGTTGTGGCGTAGTTAAGCTCATCGTCGAGATTATAGTGGGATCGGATAAAATAGCGGGCTTAGTCCCTGATCAATAGAAATGGCCCCGCTATGGAATGGCTTGCCTCTTTTACCGACCTTGTTCTGCATCTGGATAAACACTTGGTGTTTTTTGTCCAGCAATATGGCGATTGGGTCTACGCCTTGCTGTTCGCCATTATCTTTGTGGAGACAGGGATTGTTATTGCGCCCTTTCTGCCAGGGGATTCGTTATTGTTTGTGGCCGGGGCGATCTGTGTCACGGAGGGAATGAGCCTGCCTTTGCTGATGGTGCTATTGGTGGTTGCGGCTATTCTGGGTGACGCGCTCAATTATTCAATCGGCCACTGGTTTGGTGAAGCCCTGATTAAACGCACACGGTTGATTAGCGCAGAGAAGCTGAAGTACACCGAGCAATTTTTTGAAAAACACGGCCCAAAGACTATTGTGATCGCCCGTTTTTTACCGATTGTGCGCACCATGGCGCCGTTTGTAGCCGGGTTTGGCGGGATGAGAGCAAAGCACTTCTTTCTTTATAACGTCACGGGTGGCTTGCTTTGGGTGATCTCGCTCACGCTGGCGGGTTATCTTTTCGGCAATATTCCGTTTATCAAGAATAATCTGACGGCGGTCATTCTGCTGATTATTTTCCTGTCGATTCTGCCGGGGATTATTGCGGTGCTGCGTGCCCGTGCGGCAGGCAGCAAAGGTTGATGCATGGTTAAAGCCCGCGTTGTCGTTCTGATCTCGGGACGAGGTTCGAATCTATCGGCAATTCTTGAAGCCGCAGCCGCACCGGATTATCCGGCGGCCGTGGTCGCCGTGATCGCCAATAAAGCAGATGCACCCGGTTTGCAGCTTGCGGCCGCTGCGGGCGTTGCGACCGAGATTGTGCCTTCCCAAGGCGTGACGGACCGGACGGTGTATGACCAATCGTTGCGGGACGCGATTGATCGATACGCACCGGATTTAATCGTACTGGCCGGCTTCATGCGCATACTGACAGCGGATTTGGTGAATCATTACGCCGGGCGGATGATCAATATTCATCCGTCACTCTTGCCTTCATTCACAGGTCTGCATACCCATCAGCGGGCACTGGACGCCGGTGTCCATCTACATGGCTGCACGGTGCATTTTGTGACGGCCGAACTGGATCATGGCCCGATGATTGCCCAGGCGGCCATACCGGTCTTGCCGGATGATACGGCGGTCTCGCTCGCTGCCCGCGTACTCGTTGAAGAACACCGGGTGTATCCGGCTGCGGTCCGCTGGTTTGCCGAAGGACGTTTGAAGGTTGTCGGCCAGCGCGTCTTGCTGGATGGCGCACTGGCTAATAATGTTGGATTGATTGCCCCGCATGTGGGCTGAGAGATGTTATGACTAAAAAAAAACCAGCGCCTGCACAGAAGCGCTCATCTACCCCCAACGCCAAGCGCCGCCCTACAGCGTCGCAAACCCCTGCGGAACCGAAGAGTGCCGCTGAGCTCGCTTTGCCGCGTCCCTTTGTGGCGCAGGCGATCAGTTTGCTGGCCGAGGTGCTCAAATTCGAGCGACCGGCCGATGGCGTGCTGTCCAACTATTTTAAAAATCATCGTGAGATGGGACATACCGACCGCGGACGTATTGCCGAGCTGATTTATTCAGTACTCCGCCACCTGCGCAGTCTGCGTGATGTGGTGAGCCGGTCCGAGCCGCCAAGTCCGAATGAAGCACGCTATCTCGTGCTGGCGGCACTGGTGCGCTTGCAGGGACGTAATTTGCGCGAAATCGAGCATCTGATCAAGGGTGAGGATACGGAATGGTTTGGCCGTCTGAAGGCGGCCGGTCAGGAGAAGGGCGACGCTGCGGTGCGCCACGAGTGGCCGAACTGGCTTGAAGAGGCTTTGACTGGCATGCCGGCTGAGGAAACGGATGCGCTGGCTCGTGTCTTATTGACACCGGCACCGCTGGATTTACGCATTAATCCGCTTCACGCCCGTCGCCCGGAAATTCTGGCGCAACTGGAAAAGCACGGGATCACTGCACAGGAAACACCATATTCACCCTGGGGCATGCGTCTGGAAGGCAAGCCGGCCATTCAGCGGCATCCGGCGTTTGTAAAGGGCGATATGGAGGTGCAGGACGAGGGCAGCCAGATCCTGGCGGCGCTGGTGGCGCCGAAGCGCGGTGAAATGGTATTGGACTTCTGTGCGGGTGCGGGTGGCAAGACGCTGCTGCTGGGCGCCCTGATGAAGAATACCGGCCGTCTGTATGCCGCCGATATTTCGGAAAAGCGGTTGGCCAAGCTTGGACCGCGAGTCGCCCGTGCCGGGCTTTCGAATGTACAGACGATTCGGTTGGCGCATGAGCGGGATGACCGGATCCAGCGCCTGGCCGGAAAGTTTGACCGCGTTCTGGTCGATGCCCCCTGTTCTGGGACGGGCACCCTGCGTCGTAACCCGGATCTGAAGTGGCGGCAAACGGCAGAGCAGATTGCCGAACTGACCGAGATTCAGCGCAAGATTCTGGAGGCAGCGGCACCCCTGGTGCGGCCAGGCGGTGTGCTGGTTTATGCGACCTGCAGCTTACTGGCTGTGGAAAATGCGCTGGTTCAGCAGGCTTTCAGTGACGCCCATCCGCAGTTCGAAGTCGTGGATCCTGTGGCACAGCTGGCAGCGGTGGGTATCGAGTTACCGGCCGATACGCTGCTCAATGGCCCGACTGGTCTGCCGGGCCTGCAGTTGTTGCCGCATCGCCATGGTACGGATGGCTTTTTTGCGGCGATCTGGCGCAAAAAAATCTAATTACTGGCCACCGAATTCTTCGTAGGCGCGCATCGCTTCTGCCGCATACATCAGCGATGGGCCGCCGCCCATCATGACAGCAACGCCGAGCATGTCGGCCAGTTGGGCTTTGGTCACGCCAAGTTTGATCAGGGCCTGGGTGTGGAAACCGATGCAGCCATCGCAACGGGCAGCAACACCGATGGCCAGCGCAATCAGTTCCTTGGTCAGAGCATCCAGTGCACCCTCTTTCATGGCAGCCTGGTGGAGTGCGCTGAAACCGGCCTGCACATCCGGCACCTGACCACGGAATTGGGCGAGGCCCTTGCTCAGTTCCTGGGTGACGGTCTTAAAGGATTTTTCAGACATGGCAGACTCCTTGGGTTGAGATGTGTTAGGATTGCTAAGATCTATAATTATATATAATATTGAAGTCTGTGGTTCAAACCCTTCAGCTTTTAACAGGAGAAATAAAATGACTCAGAATGTCGGCGGTCTGGACCGCATCCTTCGTATCGTGGTTGGTCTCGTGCTGGTTGGTCTGGCAGCGACCGAGACGATCCCGGCCTGGGGCTATATCGGTGTTGTTCCCCTGTTGACCGGCTTGTTCCGTTATTGCCCGGCTTACAGCATCTTCGGTTGTAAGACTGGCGGTTGTGGAACCGGTTGCGGTACGGGTTGTAAAACGGACTGCAAATAACGGCTTAGTTCGGCGCCTTTAGCATTGTGTTAATTGCGTCAAAGCCCACTCGATGTGCGTTTTAACCAACGCACTCGCGTGGGTTTTTTTATGCGTCAACGCTTCAATAATGGCCGGGGTGGGGCGGGCGTTGCCCAAAGCGACGGTGATGTTGCGTAGCCAGCGCTCGTAGCCGATACGGCGGATCGGGCTACCCTCCAAGCGGATAAGGAATTCGGCCTCCGTCCATTCGTAGAGTGCCAGCAGGCTTGCCTGATCGAGTCCGTGTCTGGGGGCGAAGGCCGGGTCACCGCTCACGGCAAAGCGATTCCAGGGACAAACCAGCTGGCAATCGTCACAGCCATAAATGCGATTCCCCATGGCTTGGCGTAATTCGACGGGGATTTCTCCGTCATGCTCGATCGTCAGATAGCTGATACAGCGCCGGGCATCCACCTGGTAGGGTTCAGTAATGGCACCCGTGGGACAGGCGTCAAGACAACGCTGACAATCACCGCAATGGGCATCAATCGGGGCATCAGGTTGGAGCGGCAGGTTGGTAAACAGTTCTCCAAGAAAGTACCAGGAGCCGCTACGGGTCAGGGATAAGGTGTGTTTGCCTTCCCAGCCAAGGCCGGCCTGCTGGGCGAGGGCAACTTCCATGACCGGCGCGGAGTCGGTGAAGACCCGGTAATCAAAAGCACCGTATCGGTTGCTGATGGCATCAGCCAGTTTCTGGAGACGCTGCCGAATGACCTTGTGGTAGTCGCGTCCCAGCGCATAGCGGGAGATATAGGCTGCCTGGGGATTTGCGAGTTGTGCGTAGGCCTGGGGCGTCTGAGGGTCTTCCGGCCAGTAGGGTAAGCGAACGCTGATGATGCTACAGGTACCCGGCAACAGCGCGCCCGGCGATTTTCTCAGTTCGGCGTGGCGTGCCATATACGCCATCGTGCCGTGCATCCCATCGTTCAACCAGTGATCCAGTCGTGCCTGTGCGGTGATGCCGATAACCGGTGCGCCTACGCGGACTTCACAAAAGCCCAGGGTTGCGGCAGTATCTTCGATAAAACTGCGGATTTGCTGTGGATCAAGCGGTTGGTGTACCGGCTTTGCCGAATTGAAGGCGACAGGCATGACAGAGGGTTCAGGCAAAGCGTGCGCGCCAGAGGTTCCAGAGGTCTGTGGCTTCGGCAGTGCCTTCAGCGGGGGACCAGGCAGCAATTTCATCCGGGCTCAGCGGCAAAAAGGGGCCAGCTTTGGCTTCAAAAAAGACGCTGTTCACTTCCAGCGCCAGAATGGTATGTGTGGTGCCATTCGGGATGTCGATGCCCAGTGTGTCGCCACCAGCCTTCAGTTCGATGGCTTCGACAATCACGCCATGGTCATCAAAACTCAGGTAACCGAAACGTCCCTGTAGGACCAGAATAGTTTCGTCCTTGTACGGATCCAGGTGGCGGTGAGGGCGCACGTAGGAGCCGGGTTGCATGGCATTGATGAGCCGATGCGAAGGAAATGCATCGTTGGGATGGAAGTTGGCGTTCTTACGGCCGCGCGGCGACAAGCGGGCGTCGTTGGCGGTTTGCTGAAGCAGTGAGCGGTCAATTTTTCGGGTCGGCATGCTAGATTTAGATTAACGATATATATCAGTATATAATATACTAAGACGAGCTTTGACTCGGCCGCATTGGCAAACTGAGCCCCGTGGGCTGGAGGTGAATCTAGCATGAAGCACAACAAAACGGCAGATAATACATTCGTCCCTCTGCATGGCCTGGCGACACTGGGTGCGGGCGGTCTAACGGTCAGCCTGTTCATGTGGCTGTTGTTCCTAACGCCCCATGATGGGGTTCCTGTCCCGGTTTTTGAGACATTGCAGGTTTACGCGGCCAGTAGCGATCTTGCGGGTATCTTTGTGCGTGCCATGCAGGCCGGTATTCTGATCTTTGCTCTGATCCACCTGGCGCTTGTGGTCTGGATGATGAAGGGGCTTGCGGCATTCAAGAAGTCACCGCAGTTCAGCGCCTTTTGGCAATCTCATATGGGATTGCAGATGATGGTGCGACCGCTAGTGTTGGCCATGATGGTGAATGTGCTGTTTATCATCGGTCTGGTCTTTGTGCCTGGGCTTTGGGAGCTACGCGAGATGCTATTTCCGGGGGCGCTACTGGCCTTTTTCCTGATTGCGGTCGATGCTGTGGTGCTGTGGATGGATCATCTTTCGGCGCTCTATCAGAGTGCATCGGATAATGCAGGGAGTGGTTTGGCCGGTATGTTTCCGGCGTTTACATTTGCAATGCTGGGTGTCGGTTTTTCGGCCTCGGCGGCCATGAGCCATCATAAGGTCACCGCCGGTATCGGTTTTGCCGGGGCCGTGATTCTCATGGTGTTTGCACTCTTAATCGCTTCAGCGCACTTTGTGGTGCAGTTTCCGCGAATGATGAGCGACGGTGTCAAACCGGCTGCTTCAGGGACACTCTGGATGGCGATCCCCGTTTCAACGATTCTTGGTATTGCCGCTTTCCGTTTGCTGATGAGTGCGCAGCATGTATGGGGCGTTCAGGTCGGCAAGGTGCTGCCCGCGGCTGTTTTGCTGCTCTTCATGGCGGTCCAGTTATTTTTTTATCTGCTCGGACGGGCAGTGATGAATCGCAATAACGGTTGGCGATATCTGGTGACCGAGCAGCCCCAGGCCGCCAGCTTTTCACTGATTTGTCCGGGCGTCGGATTGTTTGTGCTGGGGATGTTCGTCGTTTTCCGGGGGCTGGCACCACTGGAAGTCGTCGACTCGCTGACGATGTGGATGCCATTGACCTTTCTGATGGTGCTGCAGATTGCCACGTTTGGCTTGTTTCTTCGCCTGATGCGCACGGCCATGCCGAAAGCAGCACATTAATCGTGGATGGAGCGGTGCGTCAGGACAGCAGGCGCCGTATTTTAGATCGCATGCGAGGCAAGTTTTGCCGCCGCCCCATATTATGGTTGCCACTACTCCTCCTGCTCTTGCTTCTATGGTTGGCGCTGGCTAACCTGCTGGTGGGCCCTACGCCGTCTTGCCCCGGTTGTTGTCGGGTTTATTACTGAGTTTCGAGAACCGCTGTTTATGCCCAAATTACATCGTAAGTATTTTCATCTCGTTTTTTCGCTGGTCATGGGGGCCAAGATGGTCTTCGTGATGACGTTTTTTATTACGTTGATTAACCTGGGCTGGGTCGATGGTTTCTTCATAAGCTGGATGCGGGCATACGTCATCGCCTATGTGATTGCCGTACCGGTAATTTATTACCTTGCCCCGTTAGCGCGTCGTTTTGCGGCCCGTTGGGTAGAAACGCCCTGAACCATGCGTGCAGGGGGCTCACAGATTTTGCCGGACTACTAGCCATCCTTAGCCGCCTCGGGCACCATAGCGAAACTTTGATGAGGTTTCGATGTCCGTTTTACGTTTCGAGCTGGTGGATGAGGAGGCAACGCAGGCCCTGGGTGGGGTGATTGCACGTGCACTGCCTGCTGCACATGCCGCTTCCCGATTTCATGTCGATCTGCTGGGCGATCTTGGCGCCGGTAAAACCACGCTGGTTCGCGCCGTTCTGCGCGGCTTCGGTTTCGAGGGACGCGTTAAAAGCCCGACTTATCCGCTGCTGGAGCTCTATCAGGTGGCTGGCCGTCAATTCTGTCATTTTGATCTGTACCGTCTGGAGACGCCAGAGGCTTTTAGCGAGGCCGGTTTTGATGAGTATTTCAGTGTGCCCGGACTCTGCTTTGTCGAGTGGCCTGGTCGGGCTGCCGGCCATTTACCACCGCCGGATTGGGTGGTCTCCTTGAGCGATTCGGCTCATGGTGGTCGGGTTCTCGAAGTGGTCGCCCGCACCGAACAGGGACAAAGCTGCCTGGAGCGTCTGGCGTGAGTCGTCAAGGCTCGGATCGCCGTCAGCTGCTGCGCGGCGCAGGCTCGCTCTGGCTGTTGGCGGTGACGCCTGTCGGTGCGCTGGCGGCGAGCGTTGCCAATGGGTCATCCATTGTGGCGGTGCGTGTCTGGCCGGCTGAGGACTACACGCGGGTGACGATTGAGCATAAGGGTCCGGTCAAGTTTACGCAGACGATCGTGCATAACCCGGAGCGGCTGGTCGTTGATATCGAGGGTATAGAGCTCAATGGTGTGCTGAAAAGCCTGGGCGATAAGGTCGGGCCAAATGACCCGTATATCCGCCAGTTGCGGGCTGCCAATAACAAGCCGGGTGTCGTGCGATTGGTTATGGATCTGAAGGGGGAGGTTGCGCCCCAGGTGTTCAATCTGGCACCCGTTGGGGACTATCAGAGCCGGTTGGTGATGGATATCTACCCGGCCGTGCCGCAGGACCCACTAATGCAATTGGTCTCGGCGAAACCGAGTGCACCTGTACCTGCGCCTGCCAAGGCTGTGGCAGAACCATCGCGGCCGGAGCCCGCTAAACCGCTGGCTGAAAAACCGAGTGAACGGCCAGCGCCGAGCGAGCCGGAAGCGCCTCAAAAAATCGCAGAAAAACGCAGTGACGAACCGCTGAAACCGTCGAAGAAGAACGGAAAGATGGTGACCATCATGCTGGATCCGGGGCACGGTGGCGAAGATCCGGGCGCGATTGGTGCACGAGGCTCTATGGAAAAGAATGTGACGCTGTCGATTGCCCGTCGTTTGCGTCAGCGTATTGAGGCTGACCCCAGTATGCGGGTGGCGCTGACCCGGGACGGGGATTTCTTCGTGCCTTTGCAGACCCGCGTGCAGAAGGCCCGCAAAGCGCAGGCAGATCTGTTTGTGTCGATTCATGCGGACGCCTGGATTAAACCCGAGGCGCGCGGTTCTTCAGTCTTTGTCTTGTCAGAAAAAGGGGCATCCAGTGCGGCGGCCCGGTATCTGGCCCAGAAGGAAAACGAGGCGGACAAAGTGGGCGGGGTTAATTTCACCGTATCTGACCCGCATCTAGCGCGAACACTCATGGATCTGACGCAAACTGCCACGCAAAATGACAGTATGAAACTGGGTAAATCCGTGCTTTCGAACCTGGGTAGCGTGAACGCTCTGCACAAATCATCGGTCGAGCAGGCGGGGTTTGCCGTGCTGAAAGCCCCTGATATTCCCTCGGTGTTGATAGAAACGGCCTTTATTTCCAACCCCGAAGAAGAAAAGCGGCTTAACGACGAGGAGTACCAGGATAAGTTGGCCGAGGCGATTATGCGCGGAATTCGTCAGTATCTGGCGCGGAATCCGGTACATGCCGGCACCCGAAGCGGCTGAATTCGTCAGGTAAGCTTTATAATGCAGGGTTTTCTTCCGGAACCCTGCGTCTGATTTATGCGTGTTGTACGCGGACTGAATTTACCTGCCAGATTGCCTGCGGCAGTGACCATCGGTAATTTTGATGGCATGCACCTCGGGCATCAGGCGTTGCTGCGTCAGCTTAAGGCTGAGGCAGTCTTGCGCGGGTTGCAGCCGAGCGTCCTGACCTTTGCACCTCATCCACGCGAGTTCTTTGCCAGTCAGGCCGCCAGGGCCGGTGTTGTGGCCGGACCGGCGTCTGTGACGCCCGGCGTACCTCAGGTACCGGCACGTCTGCATACCCTGCGGGAAAAGCTGGAAGCGTTGGCCCTGGCCGGTGTTGCCGAAACCCGGGTCTGCCGGTTTGATGCGCCTTTTGCGGCGCTGAGTCCGGAGGCTTTTGTTCAGCAGGTGCTGGTTGATGCGATGCAGGCCCGGCATGTGCTGATTGGCGATGACTTCCGCTTTGGCGCTCGTCGCGCTGGCGATTTTAGTCAATTGCAAGCACTCGGTGCGGTGCATGGTTTCAGTGTGTCGGCATTGGACTCGGCATGTCTGGGGGCTGCACGGATTTCTAGCTCCCAGGTGCGAGAGGCTCTGGCAGCGGGTGACTTGGCCCGGGCCGAATCTTTGCTCGGCTATCCCTACGCCATGGAAGGCCGGGTGATTCATGGCCGGCAGCTGGGGCGCACCATCGGCGTACCCACCGCCAATGTGCAGATTCGTCATAACCCGTTGCCGCTGCGTGGCGTGTTTGTGGTCGATGTGGGGTTGGATGATACGGATCAGGCCGTGCCCCAGCCCTCACATCGTTATCGCGGTGTCGCCAATCTCGGTTATCGACCCACGCTCGGTGGCGATACCCGCCCGCTACTGGAAGTGCATCTTTTCGATTTCTCGGGTGACCTGTATGGCGCCCACCTTGATGTTCGTTTCCTGGCAAAGCTCCGCGATGAGATGACTTTTGCCGGTTTTGATGCGCTGACTGCCCAGATCCGTGAGGATATGGCGCAGGCGCATGCCTATTTTGAATCTCAGCTAACGGTGTAAGACACGTATTCCCATGACTGACAAATCCAAGAACGCAGCCCTTTCTGATGCGAGCAAGGCGGCTCGTGCCACCCTGAATCTGGTGGACACGCCGTTTCCCATGCGTGGTGATCTTCCGAAACGCGAACCACAATGGGTCGAGGCATGGCAACAGGATGGTCTCTACCAGAAGATCCAGGCGCATACCCAGGGTCGACCGCGCTTTGTGCTGCACGACGGCCCGCCGTACGCTAATGGCGATATCCATATCGGCCATGCGGTCAACAAAATCCTCAAGGACACCATTGTCCGCTCTAAGGTCCTGGCCGGTTTTGATGCCCAGTACGTACCGGGTTGGGATTGCCACGGCCTGCCCATCGAACACCAGATCGAAAAACAGCATGGCCGCAATCTGCCGGCCGATGAAGTCCGCAAATTGTGCCGTGTCTATGCCGCCGAGCAGGTGGCGCGTCAGAAGAAAGACTTCATCCGTCTCGGCGTGCTGGGTGACTGGGGTAACCCTTATCTGACGATGAACTTCAGCGCCGAAGCCAACGAGGTTCGTGCCCTGGGCAAGATGCTGGCGGATGGATATCTGTATCAGGGCCTGAAGCCCGTAAACTGGTGCCTGGACTGTCGTTCTGCGCTGGCCGAGGCGGAAGTCGAATATGAGGACAAGCACTCGCCCGCCATTGATGTGGCCTTTGAAGTGCATGACAGTCATGCCAAAAAACTGGCCCAGGCCTTTGGTCTGGATCACCTGGAAGGCCCGGCTTTTGCCGTGATCTGGACAACAACGCCCTGGACGCTGCCGGCGAATGAGGCTGTGAGTGTGCATCCGACGGTTGAATATGTGCTGGTGGGCACGGCCAAAGGCAATCTGATCCTGGGTGCCGATCTGGCTGAAGGCGCATTGCAGCGTTATGAGTTGCAGGGGCAGGTGCTGGGCAAGTGTACGGGCGCCGCACTGGAACACGTGCTGCTGCGCCATCCTTTCTACAGTAAGGACGTGCCGATCATCTGCGGTGAGCATGTGACCACGGATGCCGGTACCGGCATGGTACATACCGCACCGGCCCATGGGGTTGATGATTTTAATATCGGTAAGAAGTACGGTCTGCCGGTTGAAAACCCAGTGGGTGACGACGGTCGTTTCCTGCAGAAGACTTTGCCGTTACCTGAAACTGCGCTGGCGGGTTTGACTGTCTGGGAAGCCAACCCGAAAGTGCTGGAAACCCTGCGCAATGCTCATCGACTTCTGGCCGAGGTCAAGCTTCAGCACAGCTATCCGCACTGCTGGCGTCACAAGACCCCGATCATTTTCCGGGCGACCACGCAATGGTTTGTCGGTATGGATATGCCGCCGAAACCGGGTGCCTCTTCCCTGCGCCATCTGGCCGAAGTCGCCGTGGCTGACACGCATTTTTATCCGGCCTGGGGCCGGGCACGTCTGGAAGCGATGATCCGTAACCGGCCGGATTGGTGTGTCTCTCGCCAGCGTAACTGGGGGGTGCCGATTCCGTTCTTCCTGAACAAGGAAACCAATCAACTGCATCCGCGGACACCCGAGCTGATTGAAGCCGTGGCCAAACGCGTCGAGCAGTCAGGCATCGAGGCCTGGTTCCAGCTCGACCCGGTTGAGCTGCTGGGTGACGAAGCCAAGGATTACCGCAAACTGACCGACACGCTGGATGTCTGGTTTGACTCGGGTACGACCCACTGGCATGTGATGCGTGGCTCTCATGCCGACGAGCATGCGTGGCCGGCGGATCTGTATCTGGAAGGTTCGGATCAGCATCGCGGCTGGTTCCAGTCGTCGCTTCTGACCGGTTGTGCGCTCGATGGTCGTGCGCCCTACAAGGGCCTGCTGACGCATGGCTTCGTGGTGGACGGCAAGGGCCGCAAGATGTCAAAGTCGGTGGGGAATGTGATCTATCCGCAGGAAGTGGCCGACAAGATGGGTGCCGAAATTCTGCGCCTCTGGGTGGCCAGCACTGACTACTCCGGTGAATTAACCATTTCCGACGAAATTCTCAAGCGGGTGGTGGAGGGCTACCGTCGGATCCGAAATACGGTGCGCTTCCTGCTGGCCAATACGGATGACTTCAATCCGGCCGTGGATGGTGTGCTCGTGACGGAGATGCTGGAAATTGATCGTTATGCCATCGAGATGGCGCGTGCCCTGCAAGTCACCGTGGAAGATGACTACAACCGCTACGACTTCCACCATATCGTGCAGTCGCTGCAGAATTTCTGTTCCGAAGATCTGGGGGCGTTTTATCTGGATGTGCTCAAGGACCGCCTGTACACCACGGCGCCGGATTCACGGGCCCGCCGTTCCGCCCAGACAGCGCTGTGGTTGATCACGCAGACGATGCTGCGCCTGATGGCCCCGATTCTGTCGTTTACGACAGAAGAAGTGTGGTCGCTGCTCGCCAATAAAAATCCGAATTTGCCAGCATCGATCATGCTGTCGGATGCCGAGCCGTTACCGGCAGTCGCAGATGCTGATGCACTGGTGGCCAAGTGGGCGAGAATTCGTGCCGTGCGTGCCGAGGTCGCCAAAGCCATGGAAGCCGTACGCAGTGAAGGCGTTATTGGTTCCTCGCTACAAGCCGATGTGGCGATTATTGCGCCGGCCGATGACGCCGCTGCACTGGCAAGCCTGGGCGATGATCTCAAGTTCGTGCTGATCAGTTCCGGTGCAACCGTCACTCTGGGGGAGTCGCTCAATGTGACGGTGACCGCGAATACCTACGCCAAATGTGAACGTTGCTGGCATCAACGCGAGAGCGTGCACCAAGACCCGGCGCATCCGGGTTGGTGTGACCGCTGTATCAGCAATGTTCACGGGGAAGGCGAAATCCGTGTCCATGCATGATGTCACGATGCGTAACCCATCCGCGGCACCCCGAAAAGCTAGAAGCCTTCTGGTGCCCGGTTTGCTGGCCGCACTGGCCGTGATTGTGCTGGATCAGCTGAGCAAACTCTGGGTGTTCAATACCTTTGTACCGGGTGAGGCGATTGAGCTGACAGCATTTTTGAACTTCGTGCTGGTATTCAACCCTGGTGCCGCGTTCAGTTTCCTGGCCGACCATGCCGGTTGGCAGCGCTGGTTTTTCAGCGCCATTGCGCTGGGGATTTCCGGCTGGATTATCTGGCAGCTGCGACAGTTATCCTGCTGGAACTGGCTGGCTACCGGGTTGGTGCTGATCATGGGTGGTGCACTGGGGAACCTGATTGACCGCTTGTGGCTGGGCATGGTGATTGATTTTATCGATCTTCATGCTGCCGGCTGGCATTGGCCCGCATTTAATATCGCAGATAGTGCCGTGTGTGTTGGTGCGGTGCTGTATGTGCTTTTTCAGAAACAATCGCCGCAGAAACCCTAGCGGAACACGTCGCATGCCAACGGGCATGCAGGGAGCAGACCGTGCAAGACACCACACCCCGGATTGAAGCAGATAGTTTCCTTACACTGCATTACCGGTTAACCACGCAGGATGGGGAAGAGGTCGTCAGTACCTTTGATCTGGGTCCGGCCACGATCATGCTGGGTAATGGCGAGCTGAACGAGAATTTGGAAGCCTGTCTGGTCGGTTTGGTGCCCGGTGAGCATGCGATTTTCGAAGTACCGGCCGAAGCCGGTTTTGGTCAGCATAACCCCGGATTAGTGCAGCGGATCGCGCGCAGCGCGTTGCCTGTGGCGGACGATCTCAAGGAAAATACCCTGGTCGAATTCACGTCACCGGAAGGTGCCGAATTTGCCGGGTTTGTGCGTGAACTCGATGACACCCATGCACTGATGGATTTTAATCACCCGCTGGCCGGTAAAAGCCTGCGTTTTGAAGTGCAGATTATCGGATTGCTGTGACCATGAACGCTAAAACCATGCCGATTGTTCTGGCCAACCCACGTGGCTTCTGTGCCGGCGTCGAGCGGGCGATTGCCATTGTGGAACGAGCACTAGACCAGTTTGGGGCGCCCATTTATGTTCGTCATGAAGTGGTCCACAACAAGTTTGTGGTGGAAGGTTTGCGTGAACGAGGCGCCATCTTTATAGAAGCGCTATCCGAGGTACCGGCCGGCGCCACATTGATCTTCAGTGCCCATGGCGTGCCGAAATCCGTACGAGATGAAGCTGCTGACCGTGGTCTACGGATTTTTGATGCGACCTGTCCGTTAGTCACCAAAGTGCATGTCGAAGTGTCGCGTATGCGGGCGGAAGATCGAGAAATCATCATGATTGGCCACAAGGGCCATCCGGAAGTCGAGGGTACGATGGGGCAGTCCACCGATGGCATGTATCTAGTGGAATGCGTCGAAGATATTGCCTTGCTGCAGGTGAAAGATTCGGCCAAGCTGGCTTATGTCACCCAGACCACGTTGTCGGTGGATGATGCAGCGGTGATTGTTGATGCTTTGCGTCAGCGGTTCCCGGCCATTGTCGGCCCGAAAAAAGATGACATCTGTTACGCCACCCAGAATCGGCAGGACGCCGTCAGGACGCTGGCAGAAAACTGTGATCTGGTGCTGGTGGTGGGTTCGGTGACAAGTTCCAACTCGAATCGTTTGCGAGAGGTCGCGGCATTGATGGGCCGGCAGGCCTACCTGATTGATCGGGCCGAAAACATTGACCCAGCTTGGTTGGCGGGTGCGCCGCGGATTGGCGTGACCGCAGGCGCTTCCGCTCCGGAAGTGCTGGTTGAAGAAGTCATTGTGCGCCTGAAAGCCTTGGGTGCTGGCGCGGCCCTGAACCTGGATGGTGTCATCGAAGACGTTAAATTCGCGCTGCCCAGCGGGTTGCGCTGATCGAGAACATGATGTCCACCCCGGAAACAGTCAGCCACGCAGCGTGTTACCACTGTGGATTGCCGATTCCGCCCGGGGTGAAACTCGAGGTTTCGGTGGGCGAGCAGCCGAGGGCCATGTGTTGTGAGGGCTGTCGGGCAGTTGCCGAAGCGATCGTTGCGAATGGACTGAGCGCGTACTACCTGAATCGGGATGCCATGCCCGAGTCGCCGCGCGATTGGTCTGCAGGAGTGCGCCCGGAGATTCTTGATTCTCTGGCCCTTTATGATCAGGCCGAGTTTCAGAAGACCTTTGTCCGTGCATTGGGTGAGCACGAGCAGGAAGCAGCATTGGTCCTCGAGGGTATCACCTGTGCGGCTTGTGTCTGGCTGAACGAACAGCATGTGGCCCGTTTGCCGGGCGTATTGGCAGTCGAAGTGAACTACACGACCCGTCGAGCCCGGGTTCGTTGGGACGACCGGCAGATTGCGCTGTCACAGATTCTCAAGGCGATTTCCGAGATCGGTTACCGCGCCCATCCGTTTGATCCTGCCCGGCAGGAAGCCGTCGCCCAGAAAGAGCGGCGGGCTATGCTCTGGCGCCTTGCCGTCTCTGGCTTGGGCATGATGCAGGTCATGATGTACGCCTATCCCACTTACGTAGCCGGTGATGGGGATTTAACGCCGGACGTCGAGGTGTTGCTGCGCTGGTCCAGTCTGATGCTGACTTTACCGGTCATTCTTTATGCCTGTGGCCCGTTTTTCCGCAATGCCTGGCGCGATATTCGTTTTCGGCGAGTTGGCATGGATACGCCGGTGGCCTTAGGCATCGGTGCTGCCTTTGTCGCTAGTGTCTGGGCGACGCTGAGCAATAACGGGCACGTGTATTACGACTCGATCAATATGTTTGTCTTTTTCCTGCTGGGCGGGCGCTACCTGGAGTTGCTGGCCCGGCAGAAGGCGTTACGGGCGACGGAAGAGCTTGGGCGCCTGGCACCTGCCTTTGCTGATCGCTTGGTCGAAGCCGGTGCACCGGATCAGACCGAGCGGGTACTGGTCTCTGCCCTGCAGATTGGGGACCGGGTGCTCGTCAAACCGGGAACTCAGGTACCGGCCGACGGCTGTGTGATTGACGGGGATAGCAGTGTGGACGAATCCCTGCTCACCGGCGAATCTCTGCCGGTTGAAAAAAAAGTCGGTGCCAGCGTCACCGGTGGCTCGTTGAATATTGCCAGCCCATTGACGTTGCGTGTGACACAGGTGGGCGAGTCAACCCGACTCTCGGCGATTCTGAAATTGATGGAGCGTGGTGCGCTGGAAAAGCCGGTGGCGGTAACAACGGCAGATCGTGTCGCATCCTGGTTCCTCTGGGGGTTGCTGGCGCTGGCGGCGCTTACGGCCGTCATCTGGTGGCAGATTGATCCGTCCCAGGCATTGCCCGTGACGGTCGCGGTTCTGGTGGTGAGTTGTCCATGTGCCTTGTCATTGGCGACGCCAGTGGCGTTGACGATTGCCACCGGACGGCTGGCGCGGGAAGGGCTGCTTGTGACACGAGGTCACGCGGTAGAAACGCTGGCACAGGTCACGGATGTCGTCCTAGATAAAACAGGAACACTGACCACAGGCAGTATGCGTGTGTTACGGGTTGATGCCCTGTCTGATGTAGACGAACGACGCTGTCTGGCGCTGGCGGGCAGCCTGGAGCAGTCGTCGTCACATCCACTGGGAATCGCCATTTGCCGGGCGACCGAAGATTTGCCACGATATCCGGCCACGGGAGCGCGTCATGAGACGGCGGCTGGGATTGAGGCAACCGTTGAGGGTCGAGCAATGCGTATCGGCCACCAGGATTTTGTTGCGGTGCTGGTCGGGTGCCCGGAATTACCAGAGTTCGATCATCATGAGGCGACGGGCACGACGCTTTATCTAGGAGCCGCCGGCCAGTGGCTGGCTAGGTTTGTGATTGCCGATCAGGTTCGCCCGGATGCGTCGATGGCCGTACGTGAGTTGTCCGACATGGGTTGTCAGGTCTCACTGCTGTCGGGTGATGCTTCGGCGACGGTGAAGCACATTGCAGGTACGGTGGGAATTGAACAGGCGACTGGACGTGAGACGCCGGATAGCAAACTGGCACGAGTGGCCGCACTGCAGGCATCGGGTAGGGTGGTCTGTATGGTGGGGGACGGTGTCAACGATGCACCGGTACTGGCGCACGCCCAGGTCTCAGTGGCGATGGGTGAGGGGACCGAGCTGGCCCGGACGCAGGCGGACTGCGTGCTCCTCGGACAACATCTGCGGGTGCTTCCGGGTACTATCCGGTTGTCACGAGCCACCCGGCGGATTATTCGTGAAAACCTCTGGTGGGCGATCATTTATAACGCGGTTGCATTGCCGGTAGCCATGAGCGGTTTATTGACGCCCTGGCTGGCAGGGCTGGGGATGTCGCTGAGCTCGCTATGGGTGGTGCTCAACTCGCTACGTCTGCAGCGCCTGAAAATTGGCGAATAACGCCGCATTCGGGCAGAATCCGAAGTTATGGAATCCCTTTATCTGCTGATCCCCGTATCCATCATTCTGGTTTTTGTGATTGCCGGTCTGTTCTGGTGGTCGGTGCGTTCGGGGCAATTTGACGATCTGGAAGGACCGGCGCACCGGATTCTGATGGATCGGGATGCCTCAAAATCACCGGATTTGTCAAATAAGACGACGCCATCGGCATCTTCCGACGCTCGAATGCCTGATTGACCGTTGTTGCGGCGCAGCGTTTATTGACGCAGATCAAAAAGAAGTGAAATAGTCGGTGGATTGCATCAATCGCGACTGAATCACTCTTGTATCAGACATCAGATATACGCATACTTTGCCTCGCAGGGTTGTTCGGGCTGATGCCCAGATTCTGCTTCTCTGTTGGGGTTGGGGTGCGCTGTTCAGGCAGTGCACCTTTTTTTTTTGCCCTTTTGCCTTGGGTCACAGGGCTATCTGAGAATTTGATCTAGGTCAAAGAACTGTTATTCAGTTAGAATTAAGCCTTTGTTAAGGTACGCTTTGCGTGCAAAATCACGATGTTTGTTTAATCAAAGAGGTGCGTCCTATGTCTGTAATGTCGGATACGCAATCTGTATATAACTACAAGATTGTTCGGCAGTTTGCCGTTATGACGGTGATCTGGGGGATCGTCGGCATGCTGGTTGGTGTGATAGTCGCCGCCCAGCTCGTCTGGCCTGAACTCAATTTCGCTCCCTGGCTGACTTTCGGCCGTCTGCGTCCGCTGCACACCAATGCGGTTATTTTTGCATTCGGTGGCTGTGCGTTGTTCGCAACGTCTTACTACGTGGTTCAGCGCACCTGCTACACCCGCATTTTCTGCGATAAGCTTGCTGCCTTTACCTTCTGGGGCTGGCAGGCAATTATCGTGCTGGCTGCCATTACGCTGCCACTCGGCATGACATCCGGTAAGGAATATGCCGAACTGGAATGGCCGATTGACATCCTGATCGCCGTGGTTTGGGTTGCCTACGCCATCGTGTTCTTCGGTACGATCGCCAAGCGTAAAGTCGGTCACATTTATGTGGCTAACTGGTTTTACGGTGCCTTCATTATTGCCGTTGCACTGTTGCACATTGTGAACAGTGCCGAAATTCCGGTGAACCTGTTCGGCATGAAGTCGTATTCGGCATACTACGGTGCGCAGGATGCCATGGTTCAGTGGTGGTATGGTCACAACGCCGTAGGCTTCTTCCTGACTGCTGGCTTCCTGGGCATGATGTACTACTTTGTGCCGAAACAGGCGGGTCGTCCGGTCTACTCGTACCGTCTGTCGGTAGTTCACTTCTGGGCCCTGATCTTCACCTACATGTGGGCGGGTCCGCACCATCTGCACTACACCGCGCTGCCGGACTGGACTCAGTCGCTGGGCATGGTTTTCTCGCTGATTCTGCTGGCACCGTCGTGGGGCGGCATGATCAACGGCATCATGACGCTGTCGGGCGCATGGCACAAGCTGCGTGATGATCCCATCCTGAAGTTCCTGATCACCTCGCTGTCGTTCTACGGCATGTCGACCTTTGAAGGTCCGATGATGGCGATCAAGACCGTGAATGCCCTGTCGCACTACACTGACTGGACCGTGGGTCACGTGCACTCGGGTGCCCTGGGTTGGGTGGCCATGGTGTCGATCGGTTCGATCTACTTCCTGATTCCGAAGCTGGTGGGCAAGCAGGAAATGTATAGCACCAAGCTGGTAACGGCGCACTTCTGGATCGCCACGATTGGTGTGGTTCTGTACATTGCCTCGATGTGGATCTCGGGCGTGATGCAGGGTCTGATGTGGCGCGCAGTGAACGCCGATGGCACGCTGACTTACAGCTTCATCGAAAGCGTGAAGGCCAGCTACCCATTCTGGGCCATTCGTGTCCTGGGCGGTGTGATGTTCCTGAGTGGCATGTTGCTCATGCTGTACAACGTGCTCAAGACGATGCAGGGTGCCCGTATGGTGAATGACGCTGCCGTTCCGGCACCGGCCCATCACTAAGCGCAGCTGAATCGGAGAATTACGATGAAAATTACACAAGAACTCGTTGAGCGCAAAGTAGGGTTGCTGATCGTTCTGACATTCCTGACCGTTCTGGTTGGTGGTGCCATCGAGATCATCCCGCTCTTCTGGCAAAAATCCACGACGACGCCAATCGAAGGCCTCAAGCCTTATGATGCCGTCCGTCTGGTTGGTCGTGACATCTACATCCGCGAAGGCTGCTACAACTGCCACTCGCAGATGATTCGTCCGTTCCGTGCCGAAACAGAGCGTTATGGTCACTACTCGGTGGGCGGTGAATCGGTTTACGACCACCCGTTCCAGTGGGGCTCGAAGCGTACCGGTCCGGATCTGGCCCGCGTAGGCAACCGTTATTCGGATGCCTGGCACGTGGCTCACCTGAATAACCCGCGTGATGTGGTGCCAGAGTCCAACATGCCAGCGTATCCGCACCTGTTGACCACAAAGGCTTCGGCCACGGTGGGCGCCGATGCGGATGCCAAGATGACCGCACTACGTCGTGTGGGCGTTCCGTACACGGACGAAGAGATTGCTGGTGCTAAGGACGCCATCGGTGACAAGACCGAAATGGACGTCCTGGTGGCTTATCTGCAGGGTCTAGGTACGCTATTGCCGAACACGGCTGCAGCGACCTCGGTACCAGCAGCACCTGCGGCGGCTCAGTAAATATGGATCAGAACGATCTTCGTGTTGTGGTGACGGTGGTGTCTTTCATTGCCTTCGTCGCCATTATCTTCTGGGCATTCAATCGGAAGTCGAAGCCGGGATTTGATGTGGCATCCCGGATTCCGTTTGAAACCCTGGAGCAGGCCAAGCAGGACGAGGCCCGCGAAGAAACGCTGAAGTAATCCAACCCGTTACGAACTTACGGAAGAATCATCATGCTAACTAGTGTTGCTTCAATTATCGTCACCATCGTGGTGCTGGGCAGCATCCTTGGTTGCGGTTTCATTCTCTGGAACCAAAGCCGGGTGAAACTGCCCAAGGGCAAGGTCGAAACCACCGGTCACGAGTGGGATGGCCTTGAGGAATACAACAACCCGCTGCCGAAGTGGTGGATGGGCCTGTTCTGGATCACGGTCATTTTTGCGCTGGCCTACGTGTTCCTGTATCCGGCTCTGGGTAACAACAAGGGTGCGCTGGACTGGTCGTCGGCTGGGCAGTGGCAGAAGGAAGTCAACAAGGCCGATGAGCAGTATGGTCCGTTGTTTGCCAAGTATGCACAAACGCCGATCACCGACCTTGCACAGGATCCGCAGGCTCTTGAAGTGGGTAAGCGTCTGTATCTGACCTACTGCTACCAGTGTCATGGCTCTGATGCCCGCGGTGCGAAAGGTTTCCCGAACCTGACCGACAACGACTGGCTGTATGGTGGTTCGCCAGAGACCATTCTGCAAACCATTACGGCCGGCCGTAATGGCATGATGCCGCCGCATGCCCATCTGGGTAACGAGGCTATCAAGGATCTGGCCAACTACGTGCGTTCGATGTCGGGTTTGGCTAATGACTCGCTGTCCGCTGCCAAAGGTAAGGAACTCTTTGCATCGTCGGGTTGTGCCGGTTGTCACGGTGCCGATGGCAAGGGTAACCAGGCGATTGGTGCACCGAACCTGACAGACAATGTCTGGTTGTATGGCAGCTCGGAAAAGACCATTACAGAAACTATTCTTAATGGCCGTCAGAACATGATGCCTGCATTTGGCGAGCGTCTGAACGAAGGCAAACTGAAGCTGCTGTCTGCTTACGTGTATAGCCTGTCGCAGAAACCGGCTGCCAAGTAATCAGGTGATCGCATGACGCATACGCCCCGCTGGTTTGCCGGTGGGGCGTTTGTTTTTTGTTGGACCGTAACGATATATAAGAGCGTAGAATGTTGGTGTTGCAACAGACATACGGAAGTGATTCATGACTCAGCAAGAGCAAAGCCCCAAAAAAGCGTCTGAACCCGATGTGATTGAGCAATCGCTCTACGCCAAGCATAAGAAAATTTATGCCCGCGAAACTAAGGGTAAATTTAATACCCTGCGCTGGTATCTGGTATTTCTGACGCAGGCTATTTTTTATTTCGGTCCATGGTTGCAGTGGAACGGCCGTCAGGCGCTACTGCTGGATCTGAACGAACGAAAATTCTACATTTTTGACCTGGTCCTCTGGCCACAAGATGTGATCTACCTGTCGGTCATTCTACTGTTGTCGGCTTTCGGTTTGTTCCTCTTTACGGCCGCAGCGGGTAGGTTGTTCTGCGGCTATGCCTGCCCGCAAACGGTTTATACCGAAATCTTCATGTGGATTGAAAATAAGCTTGAAGGGGATCGTAACGCACGGATCAAGCTTGACCAGTCTCCGATGACGGCTCGCAAGTTACGTATCAAGGTCAGCAAGTTTTTCCTGTGGGGCATCCTGTCTTTGTGGACAGGTATCACCTTCGTTGGCTATTTCATGCCGATGCGTGATCTGATGCATGATCTCCTCACGCTGACGATTAGTGGCTGGTCGGCTTTCTGGGTGGTGTTCTACAGTGCCTTCTGTTTCCTGCAAGCGGGCTTTATGCGTGAGCAGGTCTGTAAGTACATGTGTCCGTATGCCCGTTTCCAGGGGGTGATGTTCGATCCGGATACCCTCATTGTGACTTATGATGCTGCCCGTGGTGAAAACCGTGGGCCGCGTCGTAAATCGGATGACGCGAAAGCCAAGGGTCTGGGTGACTGTGTCGATTGTAAAGTTTGTGTGCAGGTATGCCCGACGGGTATCGATATCCGTGATGGCCTTCAGTACGAGTGCATCGGTTGTGGTCTGTGTATTGATGCTTGTAATGACATTATGGACAAGATGGATTACCCTCGCGGCCTGATCCGTTATGCCACTGAAAACTCGGTCAGCAAGCACTACACGTCGAAGGAAATGCTACGTCATGTGATGCGTCCTCGTATCATGTTGTATACGGGTATCCTCTTGGTGATTTCGGCAATCTTTGTCTATTCGCTGAGTACCCGGATTCCCCTCCGCGTCGATGTACTGCGTGACCGTGGTGTGATGTCGCGCGAAGTGGGGGATGGTATGACGGAAAACGTCTACCTGCTGCACATCATGAACATGCAGGATACTGAACGTACCTTTACCGTGAAGCCGGAAGGGCTTGAAGGTATCCGCATGGACGGTCGTGAATCCTTTACGGTGCCGCCACTGCAGAACGTCACCGAACCGATTAACGTTCGTGTGCCTACAGGTGAGGGCAAGTCAGGGGCAAATCCGATCAATTTCATTATTCTGGATACGCAGAACCCGGATGTTCGTCGTGACGAGAAATCCACCTTCATTCAGCCTAACTAAACCTGATCGTTGTGATGACATTGAAAACCGAACCTTGGTATAAGCATCGTTGGCCCTGGATTCTGATGGCTGGGCCAGCGGTGGTTATTGTTGCCGGTTTTATTACGGCCTGGCTGGCTGTTGAAAGCAATGATGGACTGGTCGACGATAACTATTACAAAGTTGGGCTATCAGTGAACCAGCAACTCAAGCAGAAGCAGCTGGCTGCCGAACTGAACCTGAAAGCGGTACTGAATGTGTCGCCCGATGGAAAATCGGTGCGGCTGGTTCTGAATGGTCTACCAAAGGAAGCGTTGCCTGACACGCTGCAGGTGAGATTGGTTCACCCGACACGCAAGGGTGAAGATCAGACATTGATACTGCATCGCGAGGGAGTGGTCTTTAGTGCCCCGTTAACCGCTAATCCGGGTACAGGCCGCTGGAAGATCGTGATCGAAGATCCCTTGGCCGGTTGGCGCATGGATGGTGTTTGGGATATTCAAACGAAGACAGGTGTCACAATTTACGCACGACCCCAATGATTTTGTTTTATTGATAGAAAGGAGCGCATCATGGCTTGGAAAGAACTGTTTACGACCGATGTTGGTCTGGGTAGTCTGGCTGTTATCGTTTTCGTGATTGGCATGTCGATCTTCTTTGGTCGCATGTTCAATAAGAAAATGAACGAAAAGCCGAGCGACGAGTAATTCGTTTCCGGTGATCCAAGTAAAAGCCCGGCCAGTGCGAACTGTGCCGGGCTTTTTGCTGGTTGTTGTTCAGGGATTAGCGATAGACCAGAACCGGTGTCTTAGAATGTGTGAGGACTTTCTGGGTTTCGCTGCCGAGCAGCAGGCCCGTGATGCCACGACGTCCGTGTGATGCCATGAAAATCAGATCGCACTGCTTCTGTTCAGCGGTGCTGATAATGACTTCGTAGGGAATATCACTCGTCTCGCTAGCCAGGGTGAACGAGACGCCCGCTGCGCTGCAGATATCACCGGCTGCTTTGAGATTGCGGTCGGCAATCGTTTTGGTGAGCTTGCCAAACTCTTCCGGTGTTGTCGGGTCGATCATGGCACCATCGCCATAGTAGCTGACCGGGTACTCGGGCTTTACGAAGAGGAGGGTGATCGTGGCCTTGATTTCACTCGCAAACTCCGCGCCTTTACGCACGGCCATCAGGGAAAGCTCGGATCCATCGATAGGAATCAGGAGATGCTTGAACATGGTTAAGCCTTTCAATGAGAGTGACGACCGGAGGCCAACTCGCTGAGAGCCTCCAGATTGGAGATGTGCAGATGACGTGTCTGGACATCAACGAGGCCTTCTTCCTGAAAGCGAGAAAATAGCCGAGACACCGTCTCTAGCGAAAGCCCCAGGTAGCTGCCAATCTCTTCCCGTGTCATGCGCAGAACAAAGGCATTCGGTGAATACCCCAGATTGGAGAATCGTTTGCCCAGATCAATCAGGAAGGCTGCCAGACGCGATTCTGAGCGTAAATTCGCCAGGATCTGGAAAGCCGACTGATCCTGAACAATACGCTGACTCATTAATTTGTTCAGATGGGCGTGCAGCGTTGGCAGGGTTGCCGCAATTTCATCGACACTACCGTAGGGCATCATGCAGACTTCGCTGCCTTCCAGCGCCACGGCGCGGCAGGCGTGAAAGCCGTTGCCAATACCATCCAGACCAAGAATCTCACCAGTCATCTGGAAGCCGGTGACCTGATCACGCTGCTGCTGACTGGGTAAGAGTGTTTTGAAGAATCCGCTGCGGACAGCGTAGATGGCGTTGAATGGTTCGCCGATTTCGTAAAGTGATTCACCACGCTTGAGACGACGGCGGGTCGGAAACCACTGGTCCAGTGAATCCAGTTGGACGGCATCCAGCGTCGGGGGATGGCAGACCGGATTCATGTCACAGTGCTGGCACTGAGCCTTTACCTCGGCAAGGTCAAGCCCACCGCTACGACATGTTGTTGCGGAATCTACCTTACAACCCGGTTGTTCTTGCTTTGTGGACATATAATTCTGCTATGAACAATTCAACACTTGCACTGGTAGATCGGGCTCTCTGCCGTCAGTTTGACATCAGCGGCCCCCGCTATACATCCTATCCAACCGCTGACCGGTTTCAGTCGAATCCGGGCCACCAGCTTCTGGTCGATGCCCTGCAACAGCGGCCGGCATCCGACCAACCGCTTTCATTATATGTCCATCTGCCCTTCTGTAGCACGGTCTGTTACTACTGCGGCTGCAACAAGGTCATTACCAAGGATCACAACAAGTCATCGCGTTATCTGGATTATCTGGCGCGCGAAATTGACATGCAGCTCGCATCGCTGAGCGGGTCCAAGTCAGTGGCCCAACTGCATTGGGGTGGTGGGACGCCGACTTTCCTCTCTGACGATGAAATGCGTCGTCTGATGACGATGTTGCGATCCCGTTTCGAGTTTCTTCCGGAGGGTGAGTATTCCATCGAAATAGATCCCCGCTCGGTGGATCCTCGTCGAGCCCATCTGCTGGCCGAGTTGGGTTTTAACCGGATGAGTTTGGGGATTCAGGATTTCGATCCGCAGGTGCAACAGGCGGTGAATCGTCACCAGAGCTTTGAGCAGACACGTGATGTTTTGCTGGCTGCACGCGATGCCGGTTTTAAATCCATCTCGGTGGATCTGATTTACGGATTACCCCGGCAAACGCTGGAAGGCTTCAAAGCGACGCTCGATAAAGCGATCAGTTTGTTGCCTGATCGTATTGCCTTGTATAGCTATGCGCATCTGCCTCAGATTTTCATGCCGCAGCGTCGGATTCAAGAGGCCGAACTGCCCAAAGCCGAAGAGAAGCTTTCCCTGATGGCGATGGCGGTTGAAACACTGGTCAATGCAGGCTATGTCTTTATCGGCATGGACCACTTTGCTCGACCGGATGATGAATTGGCACTGGCCCAGCAGGCAGGGAAACTGCACCGCAACTTCCAGGGCTATTCCACACATGCCGAGCTGGATCTGTTGGCCTTCGGGGTATCGGCCATTGCCAAAGTCGGGCCGGTTTATGCACAGAATGCCAAAACCCTGGATGAATACTACGACGATCTAGATGCCGGCCATCTGCCGGTACGGCGTGGTTATCGGATGAACGATGACGATGCTTTGCGCCGTTCGGTGATTCAGGAACTGATGTGTCACTTCAAGCTTGATTTTGCCGAAGTCGAGCAAGTCTGGTCAATTGATTTCCGGAGTTATTTCGTGGATGCCCTGGCACAGCTGGTGCCGCTGGCCGAGGCGGGGCTATTGACCATGACAGCACAGGGCATCACAGTAGAAGCCAAGGGCCGTTTGCTGGTGCGGATTATTGCCATGGCGTTTGATTATTATCTGCAACAGGATCGGCAGAAGGCCGCCGTTGGCCGGCCGCGGTACTCCCGCGTGATTTAACGGTGTAGTGACAACGTATGCCTACCTCAGAACCCGGAAATCTACCATGGGTTGCAGCCATTCTGATCGGGTGGCTGGGGGGCGTGCATTGTCTGGGCATGTGCGGCGGGATCGTCAGTGCCTTGTCGATGGGCGTGCCAGGCCCTCAACGGCCGTTGCTACTGCTGGCTTATAACCTTGGACGTTGTTTGACCTATGTCTTGCTGGGCGCATTCGCCGGCTTCCTGGGCTCTGCGGGGGTTTTGGTCCTCGGCATCGGGCCAACCCTGTTATTCGGGCTGGCCAATCTGCTGTTGGTCGGCATGGGCTTGTATCTCATGGGATGGCCTTTCCTCGTTCGCCCCTTAGAGCAGGGGGGGCAGGTTGTCTGGCGCTTCATCGAGCCTGTAGCACGCCAATACTTTCCAGTAACAACCCCGCTACGCGCATTGATCGTTGGACTCGCCTGGGGATTTCTGCCCTGTGGATTGGTTTATAGTGCGTTAGCCACCGCGATAGCCAGTGCAAATCCTGGGGGCGGGGCGCTCTGGATGGGCGGTTTTGCCCTTGGGACCCTGCCGAATTTATTATTGGCTGGCTGGGTGGGTGCAGGCGTTTTGAACCGCTTGCGTCAGTCATCTGTGCGCTGGATGGCCGGATTGCTCGTGATTGCCTGGGGCAGTTATGGTCTCTTGCAAGTTTTTCAGGGTCTGAATTGACATGGCAGAGAACGGCGCACAGAAAGTCGAACATGTTTTCAAATTAACCGGCTTGCGCTGCGCTAACTGTGCACGCACCGCGCAAAAAGCGATTGAACAGTTGTCAGACGTCGAAGCCGAAGTGAACTTCGCCACCGAAGAGGCCGTTGTGCGGGCACCGACAGACACGACGCCTGCAACAGTCATTCAGGTGATTGAGGCAGCCGGCTATGGTGCCACGGAAGTCATTGACCCACTGCAGGCCACCACCACAACGATGGATCGACTTGAGCAACTGCGTTTCTGGGTTGCCATTGCCTGTGCCTTGCCTCTGGTGCTGATCATGCCCTGGATGTGGTTCCAGGGGCATGAAATGCACATCCCGGTGCTGTGGCAACTACTGCTGGCCACGCCCGTCCAGCTCTGGGTCGCCTGGCCGTTCTATCGTGGTGCCTGGCATGCGCTGCGCCTGGGTACCTCCAACATGGATGTGCTGGTCAGCCTGGGCACGCTATCCGCTTATCTATATTCGGTGGCCATCCTGGTCTTTGATCTGCATGCCGACGTGTATTTTGAGGCATCGGTGGTGGTGATTGCACTCATCATGACGGGTAAACACCTGGAGTCACGGGCGCGACGCGCCAGCGCTTCGGCGATTGAGCGTTTGTTGCACCTGACGCCTAAAACCGCCTGGCTGGAGAAGTCGCCGGGTCAGTTTGAATCAGTGCCAATCAGTGATATTCGCCCCGGTGCTCATGTCCGTGTCCTGAGTGGGGAGTCGATACCGGTCGATGGCATTGTGCTGGATGGTGATTCAGCCGTGTCTGAAGCCATGTTGACCGGTGAGCCGGTCCCCGTTGAAAAGCGGCCGGATGACAAAGTCTATGCCGGAACGCTCAATGGTGACGGCGTGCTGGTCTGTCGCGTCACCGGTGTCGGGCGCAGCACCGTGCTGGCCGGCATTGCCCGCCTGGTTGCACAGGCGCAAGGCTCGCGAGCACCGGTGCAGGCACTCGTTGATCAGGTGTCTGCCTGGTTCGTGCCCTTGGTTGTGCTGATCGCGCTGCTGACCCTGCTGTTCACCGGGTTCTGGCTCGGCGACTGGCATGCCGGTGTCGTGCGTGCTGTGGCCGTGCTGGTCATTTCGTGCCCGTGTGCCCTGGGCTTGGCAACACCAACGGCCATTATGGTGGGGATTGGCGAAGCGGCGCGTCAGGGCATTCTGGTGCGTGACGCCGATGCATTACAGCGAGCTGCCACGGTGCGTACGGTTATTTTCGACAAAACGGGCACCCTCACCGAAGGACGGCTTCGTTTAACGGATGTCGTTCTACCGTCGGAGGCCTTGGTCGCCCGTGATGAGGTGCTGGCGTTTGCGGCCGCATTGGAGCAGGGGTCGGCACATCCGGTCGCGCATGCCATTCGTGCGGCGGCTGGTGTGTCCTCTTTGCGCCCGGTTGAGCAGTATCGCAATGAGTCGGGGCAGGGCGTGTTTGGCGTGATGGATGGTCAGACTTATGGTGTTGTGCGCTGGTCAACACAATGGGCAAATGCGGATCAGGGCTTCTGGGCCGATGCAACGCTCATGCTGGCCAAAGACGGCAAAACCTTGTCGGTGTTGATCCGTGACGAACAGCCGCTTGCCTTGCTGGCTTTTGCAGATACCCCCAGGGTCGATGCTGCCGAGACGATTCAACGTCTGCATGAGTTGAACCTGGGCACCGTTATGCTGACCGGTGACCAAATTGCTGCAGCAGAAACGATTGCCCAAGGTTTGGGCCTGGATCGTGTGCGGGCAGAAGTTCTGCCTGCCGGAAAGGCGGGCGAGGTCCGGGCACTGCTGGCGGCAGAACCCGCCGGTGTGATGATGGTCGGTGATGGTATTAATGATGCGCCAGCCCTTGCTTCGGCTTCGGTGGGGGTGGCGATGGGCGGTGGTATGGATATCGCCATGGAAAGTGCCGGCATCGTGCTCATGCATAATCGCCTCAGCGGTATTGTCGATGCCATTCTGCTGTCTCGACGGACATTGTCTAAAATCCGCCAGAATCTGTTTTTTGCGTTTATCTACAATGTGTTGGCGATTCCGTTGGCGGCCAGTGGTCTGCTCAGCCCGGTCATTGCCGGGGCAGCCATGGCCTGTTCTTCCATTTCTGTCGTCGGAAATTCACTGTTATTGCGTCGTAAGCAGCCAAAAAGCTGATCTGACGCTATAATTTTCCGGTTTGTTGCCATATTGCCACTCTACGGACGTGTCACACGGCACGTTCACACAACCACACCAAAAAGGGAGAAGACATGAACATCGATAACATTTCCATCGGCAAGGATGTCCCGAACGATTTCAACGTCGTCATCGAGATCTCGGCCAATGCACCGGGTATCAAGTACGAGCTGGACAAGGATTCGGGTGCCGTTTTTGTAGACCGTTTCATTGCCACGCCGATGCACTATCCGTGCAACTACGGTTTCATCCCGTCGACCCTGTCGGAAGATGGTGATCCCGTTGACGTGCTGGTTGTCTCGCCGTATCCGCTGCCGCCGGGCGTGGTGATTCGTTGCCGCGCAGTCGGTATGCTGGCCATGGAAGATGAAGCCGGTGAAGATGCCAAGCTGGTTGCCGTGCCTGTTTCCAAGCTCACTGGTATCTATGACAAGGTTCAAAGCACCGATGACCTGCCGGAACTGCTGATCAAGCAGATCACGCACTTCTTCGAGCACTACAAAGATCTGGAAGCCGGTAAGTGGGTGAAGGTCAAGGGTTGGAAAGACGCCGCTGCTGCGAAAGCCGAGATTACCTCGGGCGTCGAGCGTGCCAAGGCTGCCAAGTAATTTAAAGCCATCAGTCGTACAATGGCCCTGACCCTTGTCAGGGCCATTTTTTTGAGATTTCTTTGACGGGGACAGTAGGAAACCAGAATGCGGATTGCAGTTGCTCAGATGAATGTCGTGCTCGGTGATCTGGCCGGAAATGTCCGGCGGATTGTCGAAGTGGCGCAGCATGCCGAGGCCGAGGGCACGGATATCCTACTGACGCCGGAACTGAGTCTGTGCGGCTATCCGCCAGAAGATTTGCTGCTACGTCCTGATTTTTACCGGTCTGTTGACTTGGCGCTCATCGAGTTGACGCGCCAGACGGCCGATATGGCAATGGCCATTGTTGTCGGCCACCCCGAGCAGGCTGGGTCGCACTATTACAACGCCGCCAGTGTGCTATTCGAGGGCAAGCGCCTCTGCACCTACCGCAAGCAGCATCTGCCTCAATACGAAGTCTTTGACGAGTTGCGCTATTTCACGCCGGGCAACGAAACGGTGACCTTTGATTATGCCGGTCGCCGCTTTGGCCTGGCGATCTGCGAAGACATCTGGTTTGCAGCACCGGCCAAAGCGGCCCATGCGGCAGGCGCCGAGGTGCTATTGGTGCTCAATGCATCGCCTTACCATCTGGATAAAACGGTCGATCGTCAGACCGTACTGGCACAACGTGTCGCTGAAACCGGCATGGCCATTGTGTATTGCAATCTTGTGGGTGGGCAGGATGAGCTTGTTTTTGATGGCGGCTCAAGCCTGATCGCGGCGGATGGTCAGACGGTACTGCAGTTACCACAATTCAAAACTGCCATGGCCTATGCCGATCTGGATGAAGCAACGGGTCTCTGGTCCACTCAGACGCCGCTGGCACCCCACGCCGAACTGAATCAACAGATCTATCAGGCCATGGTTCTGGGGGTACGTGACTACTTCGCGAAGAATAGCTTTGCGGGTGCCTATCTGGGACTTTCCGGGGGTATCGATTCCGCGCTCACGCTCTGTGTGGCGGTCGATGCACTGGGTGCCGACCGAGTGCGGCCCATCATCATGCCGTCGCCGTATACCGCCCAGATGAGTATTGATGATTCATGGGTGCTGTGTAGCAACCTGGGGGTCCAGGGTGATGTCGTCGATATCCAGCCGGCTATGCAGACTTACGACAGCATGCTGGCACCGTACTTTGTCGGCAAGGCCGCCGACACGACAGAAGAGAATCTGCAGGCACGGATTCGAGGTAATCTGCTGATGGCGCTCTCGAACAAGAGCGGCTGGCTTGTATTGACCACCGGTAACAAATCGGAAATGGCGGTGGGCTATTGCACGTTGTATGGCGATATGGCCGGCGGCTTTGCCGTACTGAAGGACCTTCTTAAGACCAAGGTCTATGAAGTGTCTCGCTGGGTGAACCGCGACAAAGAAATTATTCCCTGGCGCATCATCGAACGTCCGCCGTCGGCCGAACTGCGGCCGGACCAAACCGATCAGGATTCTCTGCCGCCGTATGAGGTGCTGGATGCTATTGTGACGGCCTATATGGAGCAAGATATCAGCCCACGTGATATCGTCGCGCAAGGCTATCGGGAGGCCGATGTTCGTCGCGTTGTGCGTCTCTTGCGGATTTCCGAATACAAGCGCCGTCAGTCACCGGTGGGTATTCGTTTGACGCGCCGTGGTTTTGGTAAAGATTGGCGTTACCCGATTACTAATCGATACGCGGATGAGTGGTAAACACCGTGTTAGGTTGCTCGGGAGTAACGCATTAAATGGTTGTCGAGAGATCAGAGGGTGCACTAAAGCTTGTCTTCCAACTGAATAAGTTGAATAGAAACAATTGAGCCGATTGCGGAAAGCCTACTGCCCATTTTTTAGGCGTGGACCTATTTACTAAGCAAACAGGTAATGAATCGAATAGCCATTTTCTGATGCTCGGCTGAGAGCGTGTCAGAATTTTTGTGTAAACGGTGTTTCATTTAATTCACAACGAGTCTATCGCCGAACTCAATAGTAAACCGAGTCAATGCCGCTTTCCAATCTTTGATGGGCATCGTCCATTTCTTACT
>NZ_JBIJFP010000009.1:0-76679 GCF_057744235.1 Fluviibacter sp.
TAGTTCGCCAGTAAAGATGTGAGTAATGCTTCAGGTACGTCGTGTTTCTTGCTGCTCATGGTGCCTCCGGTCAATACGGCAGTTTCCTGCCAAATGACCGTTTACACAAAATTCAGGACACCCTCGCAATACACTTCCTACGGTTGGAAAGACAGTTTTACTGGTCACTGCCCAAGGTGGTTTTTTATCGAGCGCGGATGGGGTTGACGCCACTCCGATTAGTATCAGTGATACTTCACCCCTAGTGCTCTGGGGCTTGCAACAGCAGGGTAACAATCTTGTGGCTCAATACCAGGGTACCACTTCTAATCCTGCGGGTTATTCATTTACCCAAAACCAAAAGAACTTTCTCGACTATGTTGTTAAATCTTATAACGCGGGTGACCCAGGGATAGAAAAAGCAATCGGTAGTTTAGTCTCCAATGGTGCTTCAGTTGATCTCAAAAATGCTCTGAATACGTTGAATGGTGCTGCTATGACCATACAACAACAGACGGTTGTTATGACGGGTAACAGCATGTTGGGTAACGCTTTGAGCTGTCCCACATTCGAAAAAAATGGCACCATATACGGCGAGACGGAATGCGTATGGGGTAAGTACAACGGTGGCCAATTGCGCCAGGCATATTCGGATAACAATCCCGGCTATCGCGCTAATGACAATACGTTCTCTATTGGTGGACAGTTCCGAATTGCCACAGACACCTTTGTAGGCGCCTCGGGGCGTTTCGGCCAGACGAACTCGTCTTCTACTAATTTCGGTGCAACGGCCAATGTGGGTGATGTGTCCGTTGGTATCAAGAAACTCATTGGGGATTACTACCTTGGCGTTTCTGGCGCATTTGGTGTGTCTAGCCAGTCTAATAACCGATACAGCACAGACTTCTTTACAGGCCAAAACTACAACATGACGTCACATAGCAATGCCTATTATGGAGGTGTAAGAGCCAGAAACGCGTATCAGTTCAACCTGCCACGAAACACGTATATCAAGCCCTACCTAGATTTGGATGGCCTTTGGATACATACGCCGTCATACCAAGAAACCGGCGCTACTCAAGCAGTACCGCTCCAATACAGCACTCAGAACAGCTTCAATTTCATTGCATCCCCTATGGTTGAGGTCGGTGGGCGTATCGATCTGAGTTCGAAGAAAGAATCTTGGATCCGCCCATTCATATCGGCTGGTGCGATGTTTATTACCAACAATACAACTAATATTGCTGCATCGATTGTTGGGGCTAACAGTGGCACGTACCAAATTAGTGCGCAGGCACCTAGTGCTCTGTTTAGTACAAATGCCGGTATACAGGTTTTTAGTGGTGAGCAGGTCGATGTTAAGCTCGAGTACAGCGCTCAGGCGGGACAGGGATTTGTTGGGCAATCAGGAACAGCTAAGATGAACTATAGGTTCTAAACGGCGCTATTCTCAAGGCTGAGACGAGTTGATCTTTAAGTCGCTTTCGGGTTTTATCGTCATAATGCGCACATGAACGAATTTGATTTTGATCGCGAGATTGATCGGCAAACCCCGCCCCTGAATGACGCCATTAAATGGGGTAAGTATGCCGATACTGACATCCTGCCGATGTGGATTGCCGATATGGATTTCGCGGCAGCACCACCCATCCGCGAAGCTTTGAGGCAGCGGATTGCTCATGGCGTGCTGGGTTACCCGCAGGTGACTACCAAGGTGGTGGATGCGATATTGCTGCATCTTTCCAGAGATCTCGGCTGGCAGGTCGATCCCGACTGGCTGGTCTGGTTGCCCGGCCTCGTCACGGGTCTCAACGTGGCCTGCCGTTCCGTAGGTGAGACAGGGGATGGTGTGCTGACGGCGGTACCGATTTATCCGCCGTTCATGTCGGCGCCGCATTTAAGCAATCGCCGTTTACAGACTTTTGAACTTACCCAGGCTGCCGATTCTGGCGAATGGCAGTGGGATATCGACGCCATGTTGGCGGCTGCCGATGATGCCACCCGTTTGCTCATGCTGTGCAATCCGCATAATCCGGTTGGGCGGGTCTGGCAACGCGATGAACTGCTGGCTCTTGCCGATATCGCCGAACAGCGTGACTGGATTATCTGTTCGGACGATATTCATTGCGAGCTGGTGCTGGAGCAGGGGTGTCCTTATACCCCATTGGCCAGTCTGTCGCCGGACATTGCCCGGCGAACGATTACCCTGTTTGCCCCATCCAAAACCTATAACATTCCCGGACTGGGCGCATCGTTTGCCGTGGTGCCGGACGCAACATTGCGCCGCAGGTTCGAGCGGGCCATGGCCGGCATTGTGCCGCACATCAATGTGCTGGGGTATACCGGGATGGTGGCCGCCTATACCCAGGGGGTGCCCTGGCGGGATGCGGTGGTGCGCTATCTGCGGGATAACCGGGATCATCTGGTGCGTGCCATCCGGGAGATCCCCGGTTTGAGCATGCACAGCCCGGAAGCCACCTATCTGGCCTGGATTGATGCCTCAGGCATCGCACGGCCGAGCGGCCTGACGGCAGCTGCCTTCTTCGAGCAGGCCGGTCTCGGGCTATCGGCCGGGCAGGATTTTCTACCCGGTGGGTCGGATTTTGTCCGACTCAACTTTGCCTGTACCCGCAAGACGCTGGATCTGGCGATCAGCCGCCTGAAGGCCGGTTGTCGATAAGCAGTTCGCGCAGGAACAGATGTCGGGCCACTTCGCCACGCAGCATGGCTTTGATTTCCTCATCACTCTGGCGTCCCTTGAGCTCCAGGCGTTCACCCAGTATCCGGCAGTCGGTGCAGATAGGCGCATCCAGTGGTTGCTGGACGATCAGCATCGGGTAGTGCTGGCGTAGCACCTCCAGGGACATTCCGGCGTCACTGCGATAGCCACGTATATCCGCACCGGGCAGTAGAAAACGGTATTGCTCGTAGGCCGCGTTGAAGTTGTAGGGGACCCAGATGGTTTGTCCGGCAACCTGCCATTGCAGCTTTTCGGCATAACGCCCCATTGGGCCGTCGAAAACGCTGAGGAAACCTGTGAGTGTCAGATAGGCGGCAAACACCGCAGGCAGGGTAACCCAGGACAGCATGCGGGGGATGAGCAGCGCCAGCGCGAGAATGCTGACCACGATGGCAAGCAGCACGCCTTCGGTGCCTGAATACAGCGGTTGACCGACATCATGCTGCAATAACCAGCCCAGATAGCCTATGGCACCGATGGCAATGGCGCAGATGAGGGTAGTAGTAAAGAGCAGCCAGCGGTTAAGACGGAACCAGACGAGAGCTATCTGAATGGCAAGGGCTGGCATGGCCTCCAGCAGGTAACGGCTGGAGCGCTGGCTGGGGATGCAGAACACCACAAAGAGGATGAGCACCCACCACCAGAGAAACTTTTCATCCTGGCCGAGATCATTGTTGCGTAAGAGCCGCCAGAGGGCCAGGGCGATCGTGCCGAATACAATAACCGCCAGCAGCCCGGCATTGAGGCCATAGCCCGGCAGTAGCGTCCAGATACTGCCATCACCCCAGAACATTTTCGAGAGATAGCTTGGGCCGTGCGGGTCGAATTTGCCGGCGTTTTCGCCGATGACGAATTCGTTCCAGACCGATTGCGGGTCCGGGTCGAAGGCAAACCACAGGGCAAAGATGCCGAGCGAGAGCGCAGCGATCAGGATCAGTTTGAGGAGGTCGCGGCGGATAAATTCACCGAGGCGGTAGTGGCGGTAGCGCAAATACCAGAAGGCCAGGCCAACACCCACCGGCAGCAACAGGGCAAAGGATTTGTAAAGCAGGCCGATACCGATGCAGATAGCGATCATGAGCGGGATAGCCATCCGTGAATCAAAGCTTTTGCGGCCACCGAAGAGCAGCAGAAAGAAGGGCATGAAGAGCCAGAAGACTTCGCCAGCATTGGTCAGATAGGGGCGACCAAAGCGGTAAGTGCTAAAAAAAGCGAGCCAGACGAGCGCCGCCAGCATGCCGGTCAGTACATGCCTGTGGCTGATCTTCCAGCCCAGTAGGCCGACCAGTAGGGCCGTGGCCAGGGTGTAAAGGACGTTCGGATAACGCAGCTGCCAGAGCGTCCAGTCCTGCCCCCAGTTGGTGCTCAGAATACCCTGCCAGAAGAGCATCGGTGGCTTGGTGTTGCGCATGTGGTCGAGTGTCGATTGCAAGGGGAGCCAGTGACCGCTGTCAGCCGTCAGGCGGGCAATGTGGGCGTAGGGAAACTCGTCGCCATTCTTGGGGATCTGCAGGCTATCGAGCCCGAAGAAATAAGTGATGATGGCCATCACCAGGATGGCCACACCCCAGATCAGCGCCCATGGCGAGGTCGATAGCCGCGCAGACGTGGCAGTTGTCTTAGCCGAACGGGCGGAGCTTTCCGTTTTCTTGCGGCTCATTCGTGCGCGTGCGGTGTCTGTGTGTGGGCCTCGCGGGCCGCGCGGTTCATCTTGAAGCGCCCGAAAGTCCAGAAGTCATTGGCCACAAAATTAAAAACACTGGCGATGACAACGGCCAGCAGGTTGGCCATGAGATAGTGCAGGAAGAGCGCAAACAGATTGGTCAGGCCGAACTGCACGGCAATACCGACCCAGCAGGCGAGCGCATACTGGCCGAACTGGACAACCACCGGTACGGTACGTTGTGCCTTGCGGTCATGCCAGGTCCAGCGACGGTTCCAGAAGAAATTGCTGATCGTCGCAACAAAAATCGCGAGAGATAGCGATAGATTGAGGCGCAGAGTTTCCTGCGGGACTTCATTGAACAGCATTTCCTGGCCGACATAGAGTACGGCCAGATTGACCACGACTCCCGACGCACCCACGATGCCGAACTTGATAAAGCGGGGGCGGAAGAAGGCACCGATGACCGGTAGATTCTGGAGGGTCTGGATCAACGACTGCATGCGGCTGCGAGATCAGTGCGCTTCGAGCGTGAATGCCACCGGATGGGCAGCCGATGGTAAGCCCAGCAACTCGTGTGCTTTATCCAGCACCTGAATGGGGGTGATCTGTTTGAGGCACTGGTTGTCTCCATCGCAGGGGGACATGCGGTGATTATAGGCAGTCAGACAGGGCGAACAGGCCAGCGGCTGATGGAAAAAGTAGGCGTTTTTGGCCCAAGAACGATACAGCCGGGGGGTTTCCGGACCGAACAGAATGATGGTCGGGATCGGGGTCATTGCGGCAAATTGGCCGGGGCCACCATCGTTGGTGATCAGCAGTGCGGCGCGATGGAAGAGCGCCAGCAGGTGACGGACCGAACGGGTGTAGCCGGTTAGGTCCACGCACATCGGGTGGCGGCAGTGATTCAGTACCGCCTGGCCGAAGGCTTTGTCACCTTTGAGGCCGATCACGCCTACCGCATAACCCTGTTGCAGAAAATGATCCGCCACCCGGTAGTAGTTTTCCAGCGGCCAGGCACGGATGGGCAGAATGCCACCGCTCGGGTAGATCAGCACCAGTGGCTTGCCGGCAATCGTCGGGAAGTCTGCCTCCAGCCGGGTGGTTTCGGCGGCGACTTCACCGTCGTTAAACACCAGGGTCGGCGGCAGGATTGCCGTGTCTTCCGGCACCGACTTGCCGGCCGGATGTGATGTACTGTCGATGGCATCTACCATGGTCAGAAGCTGATGGCTCAGATGACGGTAGGGGTTATACATCACCGGGTTCGTCAGATAGCCGCCGCGATAGAGGCCTTCCTGGGTATGAGGTTCGAAGCCCACCAATACGGGAGCACCGCTCATATAGGCAATCAGGCTGCTGACGCGGGCAAAGAGTTCGCAGTCAATGACCACGTCAAAGCGCAGAGCACGCATTTTTTGCAGGGCTTCCCAGAGGTCGCCGGCAAAACTCTTGAGATCGCCGTCGTTGAGGGTGATCACGTTTTCTCTGGGGACCACTTGCAGCAAATCCAGCACTTCCCGGTTCTTGGCGAACAGCATCACGTGCAGCTCGGCCCCCGGATAGCGTGCCTTGATCTTGCGGAACATCGGTTCTGCCAGAACCAGACTACCCATTTCCGACAGCAGAATCACCAGAATCCGGCGGGGTACTTCGGCTCTTTGGCGACGCAGCCCCAGTTTGCGCAGACACCAATCCCAGGCGGTAAACAGGGCGCACAACGGCACACCTGCATATTTATCAACAGCGCGTTGGAATCGAATATCCATGTAGATGATTAATTAAGCCAGCAAAGCCTGAATGATACCCGCCCTTGGGATAAAATACCGCCATGATGATCATCCCGTTAGCACCTTTCCAGCGTTGCCATGGCTAGTCGCTGGGTTCCGACCCTTGTTTTTGTCACAGGTCTGGGTGCGGCTGTTTTAACGTCGACCTTGCCGGAGCAACCCGTTTTCAGTGAATCTGAACCGGCTGCCGATGCTGCCAAGCAGGCGGCCGCCTTGCCCGCCACATTTACCTGGACGGATCTACCCCGTCCGACGCCTTCGGCCCACGCGGCAACGGTGGCCGAGGTGCTGCCTGGGACGCGCCTGCCAATTGCAAAGCATGAAGCGGCGCTGGCACCTGTCACGCTGGTTGCGGCCTGGTTTGGCGGAAGCCGTGAGGGTGCTGCGGATGTGTCGCTGTATCAGTCGGAATGGCGAGCCGGGTTTGACTGGATGCCGGCTCAGGAGATGCTGACCCGGCAACAGGCCGAGAACCAGCTGGGACGCAATATCCGCAAACTGGGTAACCCGTTGCTGGTCACCGAGCCTGGCCGTCTGCATCTGTTTTTTGTCAGCGTGTCCTATGGGGGCTGGGCGGGGAGTGCGCTTAACCGTGCCTATTCGGATGATGGCGGTAAGGCTTGGACACCGGCGCAGCGTATCGTGACCAGCCCGTTTTTCAACCTGAGTACCCTTGTACGGAACCCGGGGCTTTGGCTCACCGATGGCAGCCTCGGGTTGCCGGTCTATCACGAGTTCATCACCAAGCACGGAGAATGGTTGCGTCTTGATCCAACGGGTCGGGTATTGGCCAAGGAACGCATGCCCATGCCGCGTGCGACATTACAACCGGCGGTGGTCTCACTGACACCGACCCATGCGGTTGCGGCGTTGCGTGATGCCGGCCCGGGTGAGAACCAGGTGCAATGGAGCGAAACCCGGGATGGTGGGCGTAGCTGGCAGGGGGCCTCTGCCCGGGCGATACCTAATCCGAACTCGGCTGTGGCCATGATCGGCCTCAAGGACGGATCGTTACTGATGGCCTGTAATCCGATCGGGGGCAATCGAAACCAGCTCGCCCTATTGCGTTCGAAGGATCAGGGCAGCACCTGGTCCCTAGTACGCATGATCGAACAAAGCCCGAATGACCGGGATGAGTTTTCCTATCCGGCATTGATTCAGGACCGCACGGGCATGATCCATCTGGTCTACACCTGGATGCGCAAGGGCATTCGCCATGCGCGCTTTACGCAGGCCTGGCTGAACCAGCCGGTGTCTGCGAACACCTCTGCCTATAGCCCGGTGATTGCGCAATGAGTAGCCAGCATCTTGTCCTTCGTCTGTTTTCTTTGCCCTATCTTCGGACACGAATCTGGGTCTGTGCGCTGAGCTTGCTGATGTTGGTGCCGGTGGGTGATCAGATTCTCTGGCGCTATGTCTATGGCTTTGTGAATGATCTGAGCCCGACTACCTGGGTCTTGTTCTTTGTCTGGCTGGGGTTTCCTAATGCTTTTCAGTATTGGGTCCAGACCGAAATGCCGCTTAAACGCCGACTCATCCTGTGGGTGGGCATGGTGGTGTTCTATGTCCTGGCGCTTGGCTCGGGGTCCTTTGATCCGTATGCGTTCGGCTATCAACCTTGGCCGTTGCTGCTAGGCTTAACAGCCTGGGTGGCCTGGCGGGGGCGCAGCGCGCCGGCACTGACCGTGCTGCTCGGCCTGGATCTTGGCATATTTTCGCTGCACGGCCTGGCTTCCGATAACCTCTGGGATTATCTGTTTGACCCGGTGCTGATGATTGTCCTTGGCATGACGTTGCTGCGCAGTGTCATGTCCCGTCGTAAAATCCGTCTTCAATCCAACACTTAGGTTGTTTTATGTTTGATCTCGTTAACAAACACCGCAAATTTGTCCAGATTCTGCTGGCGCTGATTACCTTGCCCTTTGCCTTCTGGGGCATTGATTCGTATTTCAAGGATGCCGCCTCGACGGATGAAGTGGCGCGTGTCGGCAGCAGCAAAATCACCATGCAGCAACTGGATGTGGCCATGCGTGAACGTGCCGACCAGATCCGCAGCCGACAGGGTGGTTCGGTTGATGCCAAGCTGTTCGAGTCACCGCAGTTTCGTCAGAGCGTTCTGAATGAACTGGTCGAGCAGCGTCTGCTCCTGGTTGAGTCAGAGCGTCTGGGCTTGGTGGCGAACGATGTCGTGTTGCGTGATCTGATCGCCCAGATTCCGGCCTTTCAGGAAAACGGCAAATTCTCCCCGACCAAGTACGAGCAGGTGCTGCGTGCTCAGGGCATGAATCCAACTTCCTTCGAGCAGAATCTGCGGCGCGATCTGACCCAGCAGATGCTGATCAGCGGCGTGGCGGCAACGACCCAGATGTCGCGTACCCAGCTGGATCAGATCATTGCTGCAGAAACCCAGGAACGTGAAGTGGCCGTGGCAGTGATTTCGGCTACCGATTATCTGAAGACAGTCACGGTGAGTGATGAATTGGTGCGTCAGTTCTACGAATCGAACAGCAAGCAGTTCCAGACACCGGAGCGCGTGAAAGTCGCCTATGTGGTTCTTAACGACCCTAAGGTGGTGGCCAAGGAATCGGAAAATTTCAGCAACATGGTGTATGAGCAATCAGACAGCTACAAGGATGTGGCCAAGGTGCTCAACCTGAAAATCGAGGAAAGCGGCTGGATCAGTGCCAATGGACAGGGTGCCCAGGGCGTGCTGGCCAACCCCAAGGTGCTGCAGGCGATTTTTGACCCGGCCAGTTTGAAGGACCGTCGTAATAGCGCCGCCATCGAAGTGGCGCCCAATGTACTGGTCTCGGTGCGTGTTGCGGCCTATGAACCGGTGGGTATGCGTCCCTTCGAGAGTGTTGCTGGCGATATCCGTAGCTTCCTGACGCGTAAGGCCGCCGTAGAAAAAGCCACGGCGGACGGCGAAGGCAAGCTCGCGGCACTGAAGGAGGGCAAAACCGTAGCCGATCTGAAATGGTCCAATCCCCGCAGCGTGAGCCGTTTGCAGCCCAATGGCCTAGTGCCCGATGCCGTGCAACTGATAGGCGGCATTGAAGCAGACAAACTGCCGGGTTATGCCGGTGCGCCGTCGGGTGGCGAAGGCTTTGCCTTGTATAAGGTCAGTGCCGTTAAAGCCGGTGCAGGGTTGAATGATGAAAAGCGTGCGCAGATCGGTGCAGCCTATCAGCGTTTTCTGCAGCAGGCCGATGTGGTGAGCCTGATGGTAGCCTTGCGTGAACGTCACCCGGTCAAGATTGCCAAGCGATCAGACGTCGATAAATAATGCTGGTCATGCGCTAGAAACAAAAAGGCCAGGTTCCGCACCTGGCCTTTTTACTGGCACTGGAGAAGGATTAAACTTCTTCGTGACCCAGTGCCGTGATATTGAAGCCCGAATCAACGTAGGTGATTTCACCCGTCATGCCGCTGGCCAGGTCAGAGAGCAGGAAGGCCGCGACGTTACCAACTTCATCGGTCGTCACATTGCGGCGCAGCGGGGCTACCTTGGCATTATGGGCCAGCAGCTTGCCAAAGTTGCCGATACCGGAGGCGGCCAGCGTCTTGATCGGACCAGCCGAAACCGCATTGACGCGAATGCCTTGCGGGCCCATAGCCACGGCCATGTAGCGTGTTGCGGCTTCCAGGCTGGCCTTGGCCATACCCATGACGTTGTAGTTGGGCATGACACGTTCGGCACCCAGATAGGAGAGCGCCAGCAGGGCCGGGTTATTGCCTTTCAGCAGCATCGGACGGGCGGCTTTGGCCAGTGCGGCATAGCTGTAGGCCGAAATGTCGTGGGCGATCTGCGAGGCTTCACGGGTGATGGCATCCAGGAAATCCCCTTCCAGGGCTTCGGCAGGTGCGTAGGCAATGGAATGGACCAGACCATCCAGGCCGTCCCAATGCTTGCCCAGTTCGACGAAAAGGGCATCGATTTCAGCGTCATTGCTGACATCACACGGGAAAACCAGATTGCTTCCGAATTCTTCGGCAAACTTGGAAACGCGGTCTATAAAACGTTCGTTCTGGAACGTAAAGGCCAGGCTGGCACCCTCACGATGACACGCTTTGGCAATGCCATAAGCAATGGAATGTTTGGACAGCAGACCGGTAATCAGAATACGCTTGCCAGCAAGAAAACCCATAGTGACTCCTCGAACGCCATTAGACGGCATGACCGGATAAAGAATAAGGTCTAATTATACTTCGAAGACGGGGTAGATCAGTTAGACTTCTTGCCATGCGTTTTCTGTCATTTTCTACGTACGGCTGGCGATGGTTGCTCATGCTGGGCGTCATATTGACCCTGGCTGGCTGCGGTAGCGAGTGGAACGACCCCTATCCGGCCTCGGAACGCGGCGCTAATCGTCTATATAGCGCCTTTGCCGAGCGCCCCAAGCATCTGGACCCGGCAGTCTCCTACACGGATAGCGAGATTGGCTTCATTGCCCAGATCTATGAGCCGCCGCTTCAGTATCATTATTTGCAGCGACCTTATTCGCTGATGCCAACAACCCTGACTGAAATGCCTCAGGTGCGTTATTACGATGCGGCGGGTCGACCGTTAACCGAAGCGGCCAGTGCCGAGCAGGTGGCGCGTACGGTCTATCGCCTCAAGCTTAAACCCGATATCCGCTATCAACCACACCCGGCCTTTAGCCGTCTCGCAGATGGCACGCTACGTTATATGGCATTAAGCGCGGCTGAGGCCCGTTCCCTGCAGTCGCCAGCTGGTCCCATGGCCTTGCCCGATCCCGGTACGCAAACTCTGAAAGCCCGGGATTACGTTTATCAGATCAAGCGTCTGGCGAACCCGACCGTGCATTCGCCGATTTACAGCACGATGGCAGAACACATCCTCGGCCTGAAAGCGTTGTCCGCTGAAATTAAACAACGGGTGCAGGCAACGCCCGGTCAGTGGGTCGATCTGGATACACTCGATTTACCGGGTGCGGTGGCACTGGATGACCAGACGCTGGAGATTACCCTAGAGGGTAAGTACCCGCAGTTCACCTACTGGCTGGCCATGAACTTCTTTGCACCGGTACCGCGTGAAGTCGACCAGTTCTACGGTCAAACCGCGCTGCGTTCCGGCAATGTGAGCATTGATAGCTGGCCGGTCGGTACCGGCCCGTTCATGATGACGCATAACAACCCGAATGCACGCATTCTGCTGGAGCGGAATCCGAATTTCCATGATGAGCGTTATCCGTGCCATGGTGAGGCGGGCGATTCGACGGCAGGTTTGCTCCAGGACTGCAATGCCCGTTTGCCGTTGCTGGATGGTGTGGTTTACAGCCGGGAAAAGGAAAGTCTGCCTTACTGGAACAAGTTTCTGCAGGGGTATTACGATCTCTCCGGCATTTCATCGGACAGTTTTGATCAGGCGGTCCGCGTCAATATCAATGGCGATGTGAATGTCTCTCCGTCGATGTCGGCGCAGGGGATTGCGCTACAGACCTCGGTGCGGACTTCGATTTACTACATGGGTTTCAATCTGACCGATCCGGTGGTTGGCGGCAAAACGCCGCAGGAGCAGCAGCGTGCCCGTTACCTGCGTCAGGCACTTTCCATGGTGCTCGATCAGGAAGAGTTTATTTCCATCTTTCTGAACGGTCGTGGTCAACCGGCCATGGGGCCGATCCCGCCGGGTATTTTCGGGTATCAGGACGGGGAGGCAGGAATCAATCCGGTGGTATACCAATGGAAAGATGGTGCGCCGCACCGGCGACCGCTCGATGAGGCCAAAGCGCTGCTGGTCAAGGCCGGATGGCCGGATGGCCGTGACGCACAGACCGGTCAGCCGCTGGTACTGAATCTGGACACGACATCGGGTGGTCTTGGCGATAAGGCGACCATGGACTGGATGTCGCGTCAGCTCAATCAGCTCGGCATCCAGCTCGTGGTGCGCAGTACCGATTTCAACCGCTTCCAGGAAAAACTGCGTAAGGGGAGTGCCCAGTTGTTCTTTATGGGCTGGAATGCGGATTATCCGGATCCGGAAAACTTTCTGTTTCTGCTGTACGGCCCGGAGGGCAAAGTTGCCCATGGCGGCGAAAACTCGGCGAACTATGACAACCCGGAGTTTGACCGCTTGTTCCGTCAGATGAAGCATATGCCGAATGGACCGGCAAGGCAGGCCGTGATTAATCAGATGCTCCGGCTGGCGCGGGAGGACGCGCCCTGGGTCTATTGGTTCTATCCGAAGTCTTATGTGCTGCGTCAGGGCTGGCTGCACAATCTCAAACCCAATAATGTTGCCAATAACACGCTCAAATACCAGCGGGTGGATGTGCAGCGTCGTGCAGCACTTCGAACCGAATGGAACGAACCCTTGCGCTGGCCATTTCTGCTGATCCTTGGGGGGCTGTTGCTCCTTCTTTGGCCGGCCTTGAAATCCTATCGGGCGCGTTCGGCACTTGATGCGTTTGGACAACCGGTAAGGACGCGCCCATGATCGGCTATCTGCTCCGTCGCCTGTTGTATGCGATTCCGATTCTCATCGGGGTGAATCTCATCACCTTTGCGCTGTTCTTCATGGTGAACAGTCCTGATGACATGGCCCGCATGCAACTAGGGGTCAAACGCGTGACGCCCGAGGCTATCCAGCAGTGGAAGGCTGAACGGGGGTATGACAAACCCCTGTTTGTGAACGAATCAGCACAGGGCTTTACACAGATCACGGACACTATTTTCTTTGAAAAGTCGGCCAGACTGTTTGCCGGAGATTTCGGCCGCAGCGAAGACGGCCGTGAAATCGGCCGCGAGATTCGTGAACGTATGGGGCCTTCGCTGGCGATTGCCGTGCCGACCTTTGTTATTGGCCTGGGGCTGACCGTCAGTCTGGCGTTGTTTCTTGTCTTGTTCCGAGGAACCTGGCTGGATCGCACCGGTGTGGTTCTCTGTGTCGGCCTGATGTCGATTTCGTCACTATTCTTCATTATCGGTGGCCAGTTTCTGTTTGCCCGTGTGCTACAGCTCGTGCCCATTTCCGGTTATTCGAGTAATCCGCTGGTGGCCTGGCACTTTCTGGTGCTCCCTGTGCTGGTTGCTGTGGTAGCAGGTATCGGGGGGTCGACCCGCTGGTATCGAACCCTCTTTCTGGAAGAAATCGCCAAAGATTACGTGCGCACGGCACGTGCCAAGGGCCTGTCGGAGACGACGGTGCTGTTCCGGCATGTGCTGCGAAATGGCCTGATTCCGATTCTGACCGGTGTGGTGGTGGTGATTCCGTCACTGTTCATGGGTTCGCTGTTACTGGAGTCTTTTTTCGGTATTCCCGGCCTGGGCAGTTACACCATTGATGCCATTGCGGCCCAGGATTTCGCGGTGGTCCGTGCGATGGTCTTTCTCGGATCGGTGTTGTATCTGGCCGGCCTGATACTGACCGATGTGTCGTACACCCTGGTCGATCCGCGAATCCGGCTGAAGTAGGGGGGATGATGCTCGAACTTCTACATGCCCTCCATCAGAGTCTATGGGTCTGGCTGGCCACCGATGTGCTGTTGTGGAGCCTGTTTGTGCTTTTTCTGCTATCGCTGGCCGTGATCCTCCGCTCACCCCTGCAACGGGCTATGTGGCAGCGGGTATTCCGCCAGCGCCTGGCCGTGGTGTCGGCGGTTTTGCTGGCCGTGGCCGCTGGCTTTGCCTTGCTCGATTCGATTCACTTGCGCGAGCCGTTGCCTGCAACAGGCACGAACAGTGCAGTGCGCTACAGCGTTGAGGTCCGGTCGGTGCTGGACCTGCTGCTCACCGATCTACGAAAAGCGCATGAAAAAACCTATTCGGCACCGATGGCGACGAATCTGTCTGCCCTAGAACCGGTGACGTTGAGTTTGCCGGATGGCTCAGTGGAAGTCCGTCGTGAAGCCCCGCGTCTGCGTGTGGCAGGGGCGGCGTTTCCGCCCGGTCCAGTGCCCGCGACGGCTTACTGGTCGGATGTGCTTTACCGGATGGGTGCCGGTGCACTCATGGGAGGGGTGTTGTTTCTGGTGGCCTGGCTAGCGGGTCATAGCCTGATGCGGTTGCTGCGCCGTAAAGGCACTCCGGCCGCATCTGTGGCCAACGTGCAATCGTGGCGCTGGGTGCGGACGACTCTGGCCTTGTTGCTGGTGACGGGTGGCATTCTGACCGCACTAAGTACGAACTTTCACGTATTCGGAACGGATAAGGTCGGCCAGGATGTGTTGTATCAGGTACTCAAAAGCTTGCGAACCGCGCTGGTCATCGGTCTGGTGCCCACGCTGGTGACGCTGCCCATCGGCATCGTTCTTGGCCTTGCTGCCGGGTATTTCCGCGGTAAGATCGATGACGCCATCCAGTATGTCTATACCACGGTCAGTGCCATTCCCGGTGTGTTGCTGATTGCCGCGGCCGTGCTGAGTATTCAGGTGATGATTGATAATCATCCCGAATGGTTCACGACTGCGGTGGAGCGTGGCGATGTGCGGCTGCTTGCCTTGTGTGTGATTCTCGGCATGACGAGCTGGACTGGCATTGCCCGGCTGCTGCGCGGCGAAGCCCTCAAAATGCGTGAATATGAGTACGTGCAGGCCGCGCGTGCCTTCGGTGTCGGTGCGGTGCAGATACTGTTGCGGCATATTCTGCCCAATGTTTTCCCGATTATTCTCATTACGCTGGTCATGGAGTTCTCGTCGCTGGTGCTGGCGGAGGCCGTGCTGTCCTACATCGGCATCGGGGTAGACCCCACCATGTTCAGCTTCGGGCTGATGATTAATAACGCCCGCATGGAGCTATCACGCGAACCCGTAGTCTGGTGGTCCCTGACGGCAGCGTTTTTGTTCATGGTATTGCTGGTGCTTGCCGCCAATCTGCTGGCCGATGCGGTCCGGGACGCTCTGGATCCCCGATCGGAGGGCCAGTCATGAGTCGGCCGCTGCTTCAGGTGCGCAATCTGTCCCTGGGTTTTACGCGACATGACCCCGTGTCGGGCGTGTCGGGTGTCGTTGATGCACTGAGTGACATCAGTTTCGAACTATACGCCGGTGAAACGCTTGCTCTGCTGGGGGAATCCGGTTGCGGGAAATCACTGACGGCGTTGGCGCTCATGCGGCTTTTGCCCGGGGCGGCACGCCTGCAGGGTGGTCACGTTTTTCTGGCTAACCCGGAGACCGGTCGACCGGAAGACCTGTTACGCGTGAGTGAAGACCGTATGCGGCAAGTTCGGGGCCGGCGCATGGCCATGATTTTTCAGGAACCGGCGACCAGCCTCAACCCGGTGATGCGTATTGGTGCTCAGATCGCCGAGGTGCTGACATGGCATCGTGGTCTGCCGGCAGCGGCGCTTCAGGCGGAAGTGCGGGCCTTGCTCGTACAGGTGGGCTTGCCGGACCCTGAGCGCGCAGCCATGGCTTACCCGTTCGAGCTTTCCGGGGGGATGAAACAGCGCGCCATGATTGCCATGGCTCTGGCGGGTGACCCGGCGATGTTGCTGGCTGACGAACCGACCACGGCGCTGGATGTGACCCTGCAGGCCCAGATTCTGGATCTGATTCAGTCTTTGCAGCAAGCGCGCCAGATGGGGGTACTGCTTATTACCCATGATCTGGCCGTTGTCGCCGCACGGGCAGACCGTGTGGCGGTCATGTATGCTGGCCAGATTGTTGAATCCGGCCCTGTGGCGGATGTGCTGTCACAGCCATCGCATCCGTATACCCGTGCGTTGCTGTCGGCACTACCCGAACGTGCGCAACCAGGACAGCCACTGTCGCAGCTCAGGGGCCGTGTCCCTCCACTTGGGGCGTGGCCTCTGGCCTGCCGTTTTGCACCGCGCTGCGCTATGGCCGAAGCGCATTGTGACCAAGAGGCGCCACCGTGGGTACATCTACCGGATGCGTGCGAGCAGAGACCAACGCCGCACTTCGCCCGTTGCTGGCGTGTTGGCGAGTTGATCAATTCTGAGATCGGCCATGCCAATTCGCAGATAGGACATGATGCCCTGAGGGATACGGTGGTGGTCACGCCGGCAGGCACGGTGCTGGAAGTCAAGGATCTGGTGATCCGTTACTCGTCGGCGCATCAGCGCTGGCTACCTCGTATGGCTTCGCTTCTGAGAGGTCGTTCGCGTCCATCCCAGGCATTGGCATCCCCGGTAGTCAATCAGCTCAGCTTTGATTTGAAAGCGGGTGAAACGCTGGCCATTGTGGGCGAGTCCGGTTGTGGTAAAACCACGACGGCCAAGGCCATTCTGCGTCTGATTGATGCGGAATCGGGCCAGATTCTGCTCAACGGCACAGCGATTGCAGGTGAGGGTGCACGGCCGCCTGCGGGCTGGCGACGCGATGTGCAGATGGTGTTTCAGGACCCGTTTGCATCGCTTGACCCGCGGCAGCGTATCAGTCATGTGCTGGCTGAAGGGCCGCGTGCACTCGGATTGGCGGCGGCTGCCTATGATCGGCCAGCGCTCATCCGCCTGCTTGATCGCGTAGGTTTGCCACCGGAAGCGCTGGACCGCTTCCCGCACGAGTTTTCGGGTGGGCAGCGTCAGCGGATTGCTATTGCCCGAGCGCTCGCCGTTTCACCTAAAGTCCTGATCTGCGATGAGCCGACCTCGGCACTGGATGTCTCGGTGCAGGCACAGATCCTGAACCTGTTAGAGCGCCTGCAGGCAGAGACCGGCATGGCCTACCTGTTCATCACGCACAATTTCGGCGTGGTGCGCTATCTGGCAGACCGGGTGCTGGTCATGCAGTCGGGCAGGCTTGTGGAATCCGGTACAGCCGATCAGGTATTACAACATCCGCAGCAGTCTTATACACAAACACTGTTGGCCTCGGTGCCGCGTATTCGCTAAATCACGAGACATGCTACGGCAGTATTAGTTCTTGCCGTTTTTCTTCGACTCGTTTTTCTTTGCGGGAGGTTTGGCGTTTTTGGGCGCTGCGGCCTTGGCATCAGTCTTGCCCGCAGATTTGGTGTTGCTACTCTTCGGTGCCACCGACTTCTCGTTACTGGTCTTCGTTGTTTTTTCTGTTTTGCTGGCCGATTTAATGAGTTCTTTGCTGGTCCCTTTGCTGCTTTCTTTGGTCGTGTCTTTGCTCGGAGTTGGCTTGTCGCTCTCTGCCACGTTTACCGGCGTGTTGTCGTTCATCGTGGTCAGCGAGGTGGCAGCCTGGGAGGCCTCAGGGGCGCTATCGGTCAGTACCAGCAGGGGCTGGCCCGGTTTGCCCAAAGACTTCATGGAGATGCCGTTGGCTTCCTGCAACTGGGCCAGAGACATGTTGAATTTGCCGGCAATGCGCTCGGGTTTTTCTCCGGGTTGCACGGTGTAGCTGCCCCAGCGTGAGAGCGGCTTTTCTGATTCCTGGTGGGCATTCAGATTGCTCTTGAACTGGGTGACGCGGTCTTTGGGCAGATTGATGGTCTCCACCTTCATCACCGGTCTGGCGTGCTCGGGATTGAGAGCCTTCACTTCATCGACGCTGATGTTGGCAAGCTTGGCAACCGTATCCAAGTCGATATGCTTGCCGTACAGCGCCACCGATTCGAAGTACGGACGATTGGGCAACACGGGCAGGCCCAGCTGTGCGACCAGCTGGGGATCGCGCAGAATGTTCTTGATGGCCTGCAGACGCGGCACGTAGTTTTTGGTTTCGGCCGGCATGCGGATGTCGTCATAGCTGGTCGGCAGACCCTGAGCCTGATTCTTGGCGATGGCACGACCCACCGAACCTTCGCCCCAGTTGTAGGAGGCCAGGGCCAGATGCCAGTCGTTCATCAGGTTGAACAGATAGGAGAGATAGTCGAGGGCAGCACCGGTTGATGACACCACATCTCGGCGGTTGTCTTCCCACCAGGATTGGCTCAGCCCATAGCTGCGACCGGTGGAGGGAATAAACTGCCAGAGGCCGGCAGCGCGTGCCGGTGACATGGCTTTCGGGTTATAGCTGCTTTCCACCATGGGGAGCAGGGCGAGTTCGCTCGGCATGCCGCGACGCTCAAGCTCTTCGAGCACGAAATACGCGTAACGGCGTCCATTTTCCAGCAGGCGCCTCATGGCACCCGGATTCTTCATGTAGTAGCTCTGGTACTTCTGAACCAGCTCGTTATCCAGATCCGGCATGGCAAAGCCATCGCGCAGACGTTCCATCAGGTCCGGTGCTTCACGACCGGGACGGGTGTTGACAGCACGGGCCCAGCTGATGGGGGATTTATCGGGAGCGACCACACCCGTTGACTGGTCAGCGGCCAGCGCTGCGGCCGAAACGGCGCACTGGGCACAGAGGCTGATCAGGAAAACGGTGAGGGCGCGTAGTTGCATCAAATCAATGTCAGGCAGCGTCGGGTCAAACCGCTATTGTACGGCAGTGCACCACGGGGTGTGGCGTCAGAACGAAAGAGGTCGCAGAAAGCAAAAAACCGCCGGGAGGCGGTTCACATCTTGCTTTACTAACGAGTCTCTGGAGGCTATTTCCACAAGGGATTGTTGGCGCGGAAGACGGGGCTCGAACCCGCGACCCTCGGCGTGACAGGCCGATACTCTAACCAACTGAGCTACTTCCGCGCAACAAATTGTGGCGTCCCCACGGGGATTCGAACCCCGGTTATCGCCGTGAAAGGGCGGTGTCCTAGGCCTCTAGACGATGGGGACGTCGATACTGCTAACGTCACGTTCTTGCCATACTTCGAACTGGTGGAGGTATGCGGGATCGAACCGCAGACCTCTTGCATGCCATGCAAGCGCTCTCCCAGCTGAGCTATACCCCCGAAAGATTCGCGGTACAGCAGGAACAGGGCAGAACTATACCGATCTTTTCCGTGGATTGCAAAGCTTTTTTGAAGAAATCCTCACAAAGTTTGCAACCCGCTGATTTGATTGCGACAAGTCATTAAGCGGCGAGTAGGGCATTGATGCGGTTCAGTGCTTCATCGCGGCCAAACAGGGCAATCAGGGCATCGACCGACGGCGTTTGCGTTTGTCCGGCGAGGGCCAAACGCACCGGCATTGCCAGTGCCGGCATCTTGGCACCGTGCTCGGACAGCGTGGCTTTCAATGCAGCGGCAATGGCCGGCACATCCCAAGAGACTGTTGCCAGTGCACCGGCAAACGCGGCCAGAATAGGGCGGGTAGCCTCGGTGAGATGCTGGGTTTTGAGTTCCTCGGTCGGCTGCGGGCGGCCCTGAAGCTGTTCCACGGCATCGGTGAGTTCCACCAGCGTCTGGGCCCGATCCTTGTAGAGCGCGACAATGCCTTCCACCATTGGCAACCCCGTATCCGTGGCGTCTCTCTGGGCCAGCCGGCGGCGTACATCGGCACACAACCGGTCGTTGTCGGCCTGCTTGATGTAGTGGGCGTTCAACCAGTTCAGCTTTTGGGTGTTGAACTGGGCGGCTGACGGGGTGATGTGGTTGAGATCGAACCATGCCACAAACTGCTCGCGGCTGAACACTTCATCATCCCCATGCGACCAGCCGAGTCGGGCCAGGTAGTTGATCACCGCTTCCGGCAGGTAGCCTTCTTCGTCATACTGCATGACCGATACGGCGCCGTGGCGCTTGGAGAGTTTCTGACCGTCATCCCCCAGAATCATCGACAGGTGCGCGTATTCCGGGACGGGCGCACCCAGTGCCTTGAGAATATTGATCTGGCGGGGCGTGTTGTTGACATGGTCATCGCCACGAATCACCTGGGTAATCCCCATGTCCCAGTCATCCACCACCACACAGAAGTTATACGTGGGCGTGCCGTCTCCGCGCGCAATGATCAGGTCATCCATCTCGGCGTTGCTAATCTCGATCCGTCCTTTGACCAGATCATCCCAGGCCACCACGCCATCAGTCGGATTGCGGAAACGGATCACCGGGTTGATGCCCGCCGGCTCCGGCGGCAATGTTTTACCGGCCTCCGGGCGCCAGCGGCCGTCATAACGGGGTTTGTCACCACGGGCCGTTTGCTCGGCCCGCAGGGCTTCCAGTTCGGCCGGGGTGGTGTAGCAGGGGTAGGCCGTTCCGGCTTCCAGCATTTGCTGAATCACGGCTTTGTAACGGTCCATACGCTGTGTCTGGTAGAACGGGCCTTCATCATGGGCCAGCCCCAGCCACTGCATGCCATCCAGAATGGCCTGCACGGCTTCCGGGGTCGAACGTGCCAGGTCGGTATCCTCAATACGCAGTACAAACTGCCCCTGGTGATGGCGGGCAAAAGCCCAGGAGAAGAGCGCCGTCCTGGCGCCACCAATGTGCAGAAAACCAGTCGGGGATGGGGCAAAGCGGGTGCGAACCATGAGTCAATCCGGGTAATATGTAAAAGCGCAATTCTACCGGCTCTGTTGGTTCCTGACCGTGTGGTTTTCCCAGGGATTGCGATCTACGCACTTGTTGTCTATAATCCGCGCTTCGTTGGGCGGTTAACTCAGCGGTAGAGTGCCACCTTCACACGGTGGAAGCCACTGGTTCGATCCCAGTACCGCCCACCAACAGATTCCAGAACCCCTGTGAGTGAAAGCTCCCAGGGGTTTTACATTTTGTGGTTTTGGTTTCGTGTTATTCGGTTCTCAGCGACCGCAACCCGTAAGGCCCTAGACTCTGTCATGTGTGCGTTAGACTTAGCGCGAGCAATCAGATCTTTGGCGCTTTCCGTTGTGTCAGCGCGCCATAATGGGTTAGCAATTAATTGATCTGTAGGCATGTATGCTCCTCGTCTTTTGTAACCTTAGCAGCAGCATAAAAATTGTCAAACGATGATTGGCGAAGTCTATTAATAGATAACCATACTTGTCACAGGTGGCCGCCTCAGCTTAGTTGCATTACGTGGTATTTGATGGGGAGCCTGATCACAGACGCCCCAGGTATTCTTCAGTTTGAAGCTCTGGTTGGCGTTGAGATACCCGTTCGACCACGTCAGGTTATAGCTATTGCTATCGGAGTCCTGATCGACGATATTTGCACCGCCTCGTTTTATCGATAAGCGCAAAATGCAGGAATACGATGCGCTCTGTCTTGAGCCCATTCCTGATTATGATTGTGATCAAATTAGGAACTTGCGTACCCGCTTAAATCTTAGTCAACCGGTCTTCGCCGCTGTGTTGAACACCACACTGTCTAACGTGGTGCAGTGGGAAGGTGGTAAGAAACATCCGCGAGGCACGTCCTTCAAATTGTTGAACTTGGTCGATCGTAAAGGTCTTGAAGCCGTTCTTTAATTTAGGCTAAGGGTTTTCAAAAGAACCATCACCTGTCCACGGTTCGCAATACGTGGAGTACATGCCGCCGCGCTGATAGAAGGGATCTGGCCAAATCTCGGTGCTTTGTACCAATAGGGTGTCTTGATTAAAGCTGACGGTGTAGGCCATGCGCAGCAGGCTTGAATCGCACCAGCCCCAGTTCCAATCCAGTGCTTGCTTCTGCGGGAAGCGGTAGGTGTCCCGGTAGGGGCCAAGAATACGTAGTACCTGTTCCTGGGTTTGTCCGACTTTTATTTCGGTAAAGTGTTTGAGATCGAGCACTTGCTCTTTGCGAGTCATTTTGCCGTTGTCATCAAAATAAACCATGAAGCTCACCCAACCCGCCGGCCCACGCGGGTAGGAGAGTTGTTGAATCTGTCCTTGTGGGTTCTTCCAACTCATGGCGGGCTGCCCCATCGTGGCTTCGACTTCGGCTACACTGGCACCCGGTTTTAAGCCAGCACCACTGTATGAGGCGCAACCGGCAAGCAGGGTGCTCACAAGAACGAGAGTGGTGTTCAGCCGTCGGGGCTTGGTGATCATGAATTAAGGTATTTACCCAGCCAACTACCCGTACTGTTGCTGCCGGTGAGCACGAAATTCAGTGCGTTACCGTACCCGGTGGTGAGTTTCTGTTCGTTCCATGCGGTGCGACTACCCGCCCAGATGATTTTGTCACCGCTGTGCAGAGGCATCGAGTCTTCTGGCAGTAGTGTGATCTGACCGGCGCGTTCCAGCATGAGCGGCATGAGTTTGAGACGATCCGTTCGGCAGCGATTGGAGGTCATGAGTGCCGCCAGCGTGACGTTGTTCCCGACATGCTGAAGCGCGCTGAATAAGGCGGGTGTTTTATTGCGGTTGATTCGTGTGGTCCAGACAAAGGGCACGACACCACTGCACAGTGGTGACAGCCGTTCGATGACTGCCTGCGACCATTCGGGGAGCTGTTTTTCCACTTCACGGATAAAGCGCGAGAGCAGCGGCGTGGTCAGGAAGCTGAGGCAGGCATGAGCGACAGTTTCAGTCGTGATCAGGGTCAGGTCGGCGTCAAAGGCTTCAAAGAGTTGTGAGTTACCGGAGCTGCTTTGACGCATGACGATGCAGAGATCCGGGTTGAGTTCGCGGGCGGTAATGGCAATGGACAGGTTGTTGATATCGTTATCAGATCCGGCCACCAGGCCAACGGCTTCGCGAATGCCGGCATCAATGAGGGGGCTAGCTTCGGTACCGGCACTGACAATACTCAGGTGGTCATCTGGCGTCGTTGGGCGCGGGTCGATGATGCGTACTTCATCGTGCATGCCCAAGGTGTCGAGATGCTGCACGATGGCGCGACCAAAATGTCCGTAGCCACATATGATCCATTTGCCGGTGGGCGGTTTCTGGAGCTCAGGCAGTGGGCTACCTGGTACGCGGGTCAGCCATTCAACCAGCTGGTAACTCGGTGGGCTCCGCATGGCCAGCGCTAATCGACGGGCAAAGAGGGCATAAGGGTCAACGACAAAATTAGTCCCGAAGGAGTGCATATTGGCAGCGGTGGCGGCGTGTTCGGCGCGGGCAATGACGGGGATGCCGGGATTGAGCAGTCGCACACTCATGGCGATAGCGAGATTGGCATCATCGTTGTTTGTTACCGCCAGGACTGCTTTGCAATGCGGATGGCGAAGTCCGGCCAGAAGCAGGAAGTGTGGTTCACGGGCATCGGCATGAAGTGCCGGTACGTCGGCCGCATAGTCGCCCAGATCCAGCTCCTGCAGGGGTTCAAGCCGCGTGTCGAGCACGACAAAACGCATTTGTACCTGGTCGAGGGTTTTACAGATCAGACTGCCGGTTTCACCAGCACCGCAGATGATGCAGAAGGGTTCGGCAAGGTTATGGATCTTGCGGCCGAAATGGTTGGTTGCCAGGGCCCGTTGCAGACCATCATCTTTGAGCAGGTGAAGAATACTCAGAATGGCATAGGTCCAGCCAATTACTGTGAGATAGATGCAGACCGTGACCCAGAAGCGCTGCCCGTAGGAAAAAGCATTGGGGATTTCGCCAAAGCCGATGGTGCTGGCGGTGTAGCTGATGAAGTAGAAGGCATCGAAAAAAGACATTGGTGGTGCTGGCCGACCTGCGGCATCAACACCGGGAATGAGCACGAGGCCGAAGATCGAGATCGCATAGATCAGGATCATGACGATCAGCGGCGCCCGCATGCGGCGCAGCACGAGAAAGAGCACGCTGTCGTTCATGCGAGCTGTCTTAACGACGCATCATTAGTGTTTCGGCAATTAATAGAATGACCGAGACCACGTTAGCGAACAGGGCACCGCCGGACAGTGATACGACACTAGCAGTAATTTCAGGCGTCATACCCAGGCCGAGCACGTGGACGGAGACGCCCCAGGTGATGGCGGCAGCAATCAGTTGTAGATCCGCGACCAGGCTGGTGGCCAGATGAATGGCACCGATCTGGGTGCGGTCGCCGAACTTGAGGGTGGTGGCAATGAGGTTGACCACGATGGCAGCGAAGAGTTCATAGATGTGGTGTAACTCCGGTCGGTCGATGTCGCCAATAAAAAAACCGAAGTTGAGCGTTGCCGCCAGTACAATAAAAAAACCAAAAATCACTTTTTCCAGATTCATGCCATAACCTTTAAAACTGGTGCCAATAATGCTTTGATTATAGGCCTGAATAGGCATAAATCAGTGGGGTTTTAGATGAACAGGAGCTTCAAGCCGATCAGAATGGTGGTGGCTTCAAATGCCCGTTTAACGAGCTGGTTGCCCTGGCGAATGGCTATGTGGCTGCCCATGTAGCTCCCGATGACCGAGCCGGCGATCAGTGCCGGTAACCAGTCCCAGGCAATGTCTCCGGCCAGGCCGAGGACCACGGCACCGGTGCCGTTCCAGGCAAATCCACAGAGCACCAGAGTGTAGGCAATGGCCCGTTTATAGTCCATGCCGAAGTGACGGATCAGCCAGATGGTTAGGAACAGGCCGCTGCCGGAAGTAATAGACCCATTGAGAAAGCCCACCACAAAGAGGCCAATCATGCCGTGGATGAGGCCGCGGCCATGCCAGTTTTTGGGGGCGTAGTCGATACCGAGTTTGGGTTTGAAAATGGAATAGAGGCCCAGGCTGACGGTCAGTGCACCCAGGACCATGAGCGCCGCCTTTTCCGGGGCCTCGAGAATGAGCGAAGCCCCGAGAATTACACCGGGAATGCCAGACCCCAGAATAATCAGGCTGGCGCGGCGTTCCAGATGGCTTTCCTTCATGTGGCGCAGAATGGCACCAACCCCCAGGAATACACTGGCGACCTTGTGGGTGGCTAATGCTGCAGCAAAACTCAGTCCGAGAAAAATGAGAATCGGAAACTGGATGAGGCCAACGCCACCGCCGGAGAGGGCTGAGAAAAAATTGGCGATGATCGCGGTCACAAAAAGAATCGCCTGTCCGGCAATGTCGAGCGTCATGAAGGGTAGTCTGTGGGAGGTTTACCGGATAAGCCGTTATTATACGAGGGTGATTGTTTTTGTTGACTTTGCGAAGACTGCCTGCCACCGATGCGTATACCCCAGATTATTGCCTTTGAACGCTTGAGCGAGCCGTTGGCCACACGTCAGGAGTTTGCCGGTCGTCTGCTGCGTTCGATACTGATGGGCTGTCTGATTGTCGGGCTGGCGCTGTTTGCGGGCATGGCGGGCTACCATGTCTTTGAAGGTCTGGACTGGATCGATTCTTTCGTTAGTGCGGCCATGATCCTCTCCGGGATGGGCGTGCTGGCAGCGCCGGTCACGGTGGAAGGTAAGCTCTTTGCCGGTCTGTATGCGATTTTCTGCGGTCTGGTGCTGATCGCTGCGACGGCGATCATGTTTACGCCGGTGATTCACCGTTTTCTGCATCGCATGCATATCGATGACGATGATCTGGATGAGGCCTAGGCTTGATGGCTTCTGAAGATATCGGATTCATGCAGCTGGCGCTGGATCTGGCGCGCCAGGGTGCATCGCATAATGAAGTGCCGGTGGGTGCCGTGGTGGTTTGGGATGGACGTGTCGTGGGTCAGGGTTTCAACCAGCCGATTGGTCGGCATGACCCGACGGCACATGCCGAGGTCATGGCCTTGCGCGATGCAGCACAACGCCTGGGCAATTACCGACTGCCAGGCTGTACCCTATATGTGACCGTAGAGCCCTGTGCCATGTGCGCCGGGGCGATTCAGCATGCGCGGATTGCCCGAGTGGTATTCGGCACCACTGAGCCAAAGACCGGTGCCTGCGGCAGTGTCGTTGATCTGTTTGCCGAGCCCCGATTGAACCATCATGCACAAATCGAAGGGGGTGTTCTGGCAGTTGATTGTGCTGAGACCGTGTCCGCATTTTTCCGTCGGCGTCGGGCAGAAGCCCGCGCCTTGAAAGCGGATGAACGGACGATGGCTGATGGCTTGTGGACAGGAGAGGTCGATGCGGATTGAAATTTCGGTGGCCCGTCAGACACTCCAGCTTCTGCGCGATGATGGTCAGGTGATCAAGGCTTATACCATTTCGTCGGCGGCCAAGGGCGTGGGTGAACAGATGGGGAGTTATCAGACACCGCGGGGACAGCATCGGATTCGCGCTCGTATTGGCGATGGGCTCCCGCTGGGGGCCGTGCTACGCGGCCGTCGCCCGACCGGGGAGGTCTGTACTCCGGAACTGATGCAGGCTCAGCCCGACCGCGACTGGATTCTGACGCGAATTCTCTGGTTATGTGGCGAGGAGCCGGGTAAAAACCGGGGTGGACAGGTGGATACCATGCGCCGCTATGTGTACATCCATGGCACACCGGATTCCGTAACACTGGGGGTGCCTGGTTCGCATGGCTGTATTCGCATGCGCAATACCGACATGGTGGATCTGTTTGACCGGGTAACCGTGGGTACACCGGTCATCATTGACGAAGACTGAGCTAAAACGCTGCCTTTACACCAGGCCGGAGAGGTGCAGGGGGATTGCTGCCGCATCGTTCTCTTTCTGGCAGTAAATGGCGCCTTCGGCCGCATCTTCCTGCAGAACTGCCAAAGCGAGCCATGATTGGCCATCCGCTGACGGGGCGACCGTGACAAGACTGCCACAACTCTGACCATTCAGCGCCGTCGCACGGACCTCCTGACCCGCATGCAGCGCTTCTGAAGCGCTCACGCGATATAAATGACGTTTGATCTTGCCTAGATAGTGGGTCCGCGCAACAATTTCCTGGCCCGGATAACAGCCTTTCTTGAAACTCACACCGCCCAGTTTATCCAGGTTCACCATTTGTGGCACATAGTGCTCGCTGGTGGCCAGGCTCACGAGCGGGAAGCCCTGCGCAATATCGGATCGCAACCAGTCTTGCGAGCTGCCCAAGGCAAATTCACCCGATAGGATTGCAAAACCACTGGCCGGGCCGGTGAGCAGGCAGCGGGTAGCATCCAGCCGGACGGCATTGATATCGCCCGTCGTTGAAATCTGTGTGACCAACTGCCAATCTTCGGTGGGCAGCTTGAGTGCGCCGAGCGACGTCGCAAGATTCAGCAGGCCAAAAACCTGGTCCTCTGATACGTGAATCTGTACCTTCAGGCGAAGCACATACATTTTTAGGCGCTTGGCAATGCTGTCGCGCACATCAGCCGCCAGTACCAGTCGATAGCCACCATTCTGCGGCCAGATAACAAAGGTCGTGAGCAAACGGCCTTTGGCGGTACACCAGCCGGAAATCTGGGCTTTTTCGGGGCTCAGCAGACGAATATCGCTGGGTACCTGATTCTGCAGGAAAGTCTGGGCGTCTTCGCCTGAAATATCCAGAATAGCCAGGTGGGGGAGCGGGATCAGTTGTGCGGTGGTCATAAGGGCGCGCCGGGTCGATTTAAGGGCAGAAAGCTTCAGAGCTTGGAGGGTAGGGTTGGTATCATAATGGTCTATGAAATATTTGGCCAAATTCTTCGCCGCTGCAGCACTGCTTGCCGTGATTGGCATGCTGATAGTGCATCTCTGGCCGGTATCGCTGGCAGAGCCCAAGTTGCTGGTCCGTGTGCCGGCCGGCGCATCGCTCAAGGTGGCCGCCCAGACGTTGCATGATGGTGGCGTTGGTGTGCCCGCCTGGGTTATCAGTGGGGTGGGTCGGGTCGCCGGCTTGGCGTCGTCCATCAAGGCCGGCAGCTACGAATTCGATCATGGCATCAGCCTGTGGGCTATGCTCCGTAAGCTATCGAGTGGGGATACCAGCCAGGCGGATCTGCTGCTCGTCGAAGGGTCGAATTTCCGTGAGTTGCGGGCTAAACTGAATGCCCAGCCAGCGCTGGTGCATCTGACTCGGGATATGACGGATGCCGCCATCATGGACAGGCTCGGGATGGCTGGGCAATCGCCGGAAGGTTGGTTTTTTCCCGATACCTACCGCTTTGACAAGCGCTCGGAAGATCTGGAGTTGCTGGTGCGTGCCAACCGCGCCATGCAGAAGCAGTTGACCATGGTCTGGAATGCTCGTGAGCCCGGTTTGCCGCTGAAGACGCCCTCTGAACTGTTGATTCTGGCATCCATTGTGGAGAAGGAAACCGGTGCCGCTGCAGATCGCACCCAGATTGCCGGTGTGTTCATTAACCGTCTACGCAAGGGCATGCGCCTGCAGACAGACCCGACCGTGATTTATGGCCTCGGTGCTGGATTTGACGGAAATCTGCGCAAGGCGGATCTGCAACGGGATACGCCCCACAACACTTATACCCGAGCCGGATTACCACCGACGCCGATCTGTATGCCGGGTCTGGCATCACTGCAGGCCGCTGCCCATCCGGCTAAAACCGATGCCCTGTATTTTGTCGCCCGGGGTGACGGAAGCAGTCAGTTTTCGGCCACGCTCGATGCGCATAATCAGGCCGTTAATCAATTTCAGCGAGGCAGGTAGTGCGCATGGACGCAAAATCCACAGGACGCTTTATTTCAGTAGAAGGCATTGATGGTGCCGGCAAAAGTTCGCATATCGAATGGCTGCGCGAATATCTGACCGCCGCCGGTCATGCCGTGGTGGTGACGCGTGAGCCGGGGGGAACCCCGCTTGGTGAATCTTTACGCAACCTGCTGCTCAACGAGCCGATGGCCCCGGAAACGGAAATGATGCTGATGTTTGCGGCGCGGGCGGAGCATCTCTCATCGGTGATACGCCCGGCCCTGGCGCAGGGTGTCTGGGTGATTTCAGATCGTTTCTCGGATGCCACCTATGCCTACCAGGTGGGTGGCCGTGGCGTGGCTGAAAGCAAGTTTACGGCACTGGAATCGTGGGTGCAGGAGGGGCTGCAACCCGATCGTACACTGTTGTTTGATGTATCAGTCGAGACCGCGCAGGCGCGTTTGCATGACACGCGGATACTGGATCGCTTCGAGCGGGAAGCCAGTGACTTCCATCAGCGCGTGCGCGATGCCTATCATCAGCGTGCCGCTCAGTATCCGGCCCGGATTCGTCTGGTGGCATCCGATATCCCGATGGATGCCGTGCGCCTACAGATCCTGGATGCACTTTCGGATTTATAGACGGATGATTGACTGGGTCGAACTGCATTCAAACGCCTGGGCACAGATTCAGGCGGATCTGGCACGTGACCGTCTGTCTCATGCCTTGCTGCTCTCGGGCCCGGCCGGGATCGGTAAGCTGGATTTTGCCGAATCCCTAGCTGCCAGTCTGTTGTGCGATCAGCCGCAGTCTGATGGCCGTGCCTGCGGTCACTGTACTTCCTGTACCTGGCATGCTTCCGGTAATCACCCGGATTTTCGTCGTGTGCGTCCCGAGGCGTTCGAAGAACTGACAACGGAATCGGAAACCGACAAACCGGCCTCGGCCAAGGCGGATCGTAAAAAGAGTGAACAGATCCGTATTGATCAGGTGCGTGGACTTGAAGCCTTTATTCAGGTGGGCAGTCATCGTGGCCGGCGAGTCATAGTGATCGAACCTGCCGAGGCGATGAACGAGGCCACCGCCAATGCGCTGCTGAAGTCCCTCGAAGAACCGCCTACCGGCGTGCATTTTCTACTGGTAAGTCATGCGGCGGAACGATTGTTGCCTACCGTCCGTAGCCGGACGCGTGCGGTGCCGCTAGGCGTCCCCAGTCGCCAGGCGGCGCTGCAGGTTTTTGCAGCAATGACGCCACCATTGAAAGATGGGAACCTCTGGCTGAATCGGTGTGCCGGCGCACTGCGCTTTGCCATGGCTCTCGCGACCGCTGCCGAAAAGCGCCCGGCAGCCACTGATGACGCCATTGTCGAAACCTCGCTGATCGATGCATTGTTATCTCAGCTGATGCAGGGGCCCCGAATGGATGCGCTGGCCCTGGCTAAAAGCTGTGAGGCCCTGGTCAAGGGCGACTTGTCCGGAACCCGGCTGGCTCTGTTGATCGACTGGATGCAACGCTGGGCGCTGGATCTGCAGCTAGTACGACTGGGTGCTGCACCAATCGTGTTCCCTGAACATGCGGCTGTTTTTCAAAAACTGGCCAGCGGTCTCAACGATGATCGTCTGAGTCATTACCCGGAGGTTCTGCTGGAAGCGCGTCGCCTCTGTGGTCATCCACTGAACATCCGCCTGTTTCTCGAATCCGTTTTTTCCCGCACGCTCGACCTCTACGAACCATCTGCCTGAATCTTATGACCCAACTGATCGATTCCCACTGTCACCTGGATTTTGATGGCCTTGCCAACCGCTTGCCCGAGGTAATGGCTGCCATGGCCGTCAATGATGTCGGCGGCTGTATGACCATCGGGGTCACGCTGGAAGAAGCGCCGCAGGTCCTCGCCATTGCCGAAGCGCATGAACAGATTTTCGCGTCGGTGGGTGTGCATCCGGAGTATGCCGATCACCAGGAACCGGATGTCGAAACCCTCTGTACGCTGGGCCAACATCCCAAGGTACTGGCGATTGGAGAAACAGGGCTGGATTATCACTGGCACAAGGATCAGCCAGAATGGCAGCGCGAGCGATTCCGTGCCCACATCCGTGCCGCTCGGCAACTGAATAAGCCTTTGGTAATCCATACCCGTGAAGCCGCAGACGATACGCTGCGAATCCTGAAGGAAGAGGGGGCCGAAGCGGTCGGCGGCATTCTGCATTGCTTTACTGAATCGTTTGAGGTGGCTGAAGCCGCCATGGATCTGGGTTTTTACATATCGTTATCAGGTATTGTCAGTTTCAAGAAGGCAGCGCAGGTGCATGATGTGGCACGCCGGGTGCCACTGGATCGATTGCTCGTTGAAACCGATGCGCCCTATCTGGCGCCGGTGCCCTATCGCGGCAAGCCCAACGAACCCGCTTATGTTCGTCATGTCGCAGAAGCGATTGCCGATTTACGCCAGATACCCTTTGCCGATGTTGCCGAAGCCAGTAGTCGTAACTTCCTGAAACTCTTTCCCGCTGCTGCTGCGGTTCTCGGGCCGAGGGTCGGGTTATGATCTTCAAACGCTTGTTGATCGGCTGCCTGCTGGTTGCCTCTGCCTGTGTCTATGCTGGGCCAACGACCGACGACATGGTCATGGCCGCGAAGAAGGATGATCCGGCAACGATCCGGGAAGGCCTTAAAGCCGGATTCAACCCGAACTACGTCGATCGGGAAGGGAATACGTTGTTGATTCATGCCGCAGCCAATATGAGCCCGGCGGCCGCCGATGCACTGCTCCAGGGTGGTGCTGATCCGACCATTCGTAATAAGGTAGGGGATGATGCGCTCAACTATGCCGCCCTCAAGGGGAGCCTGTCGATTGTGCAAAGTCTTGTGGCGCGAGGCGTACCGGTCACTCGTCGGCAGGGCTGGCAGCCATTGACCTACGCTGTGTTCAGCAAGCAGTTACCGGTTTTCACTTTTCTGATGGATAAGGGTGCCGAACCCAATGCCGTAAATCCGAACCATGCAACCGCGCTGATGTTTGCGGCCGAGCAGGGTCAAGAAGCCATGGTGGATCGTTTGTTGGCAGCCGGCGCAGACCCAACCTGGACACGCAATGGCGAAAGTGCCGTGGATTGGGCACTGAAGACCCAGAACACCGATATTGCCGAAAAAATCATGAAAGCACAGATCCAGATTGGTCTGGCACACGCGCAGGCGTTGAATGAGGATGAAGCCAACGAGGATGAATCGAGCAGTGCGGAGTCTGCTGTACAGACCGGAGTTGTGCTTCAGGGCAACAGGTAATGGCGGTGTTGGGTCGTCCGTACCGGATAGCCGGTCTACTACTGGCCGTTCTGGCGTTCCTCAGCCCGATCACGCAGGCGCAATCCAGCAAAGAGCCGGCGGTATTCGTGCCGCAAACTCACATTCGGGTGTATTTCACACCAGGTGATTCGGCCGAGTCGGCTATTGTCGAACAGCTTCTGGGGGCTAAAGACTCGATCCTTGTCCAGGCCTATTCATTCACCAATCCGGCAATCGCTGCTGCATTGGTCAGTGCGCAACACCGTGGCGTGCGTGTTGTGGTGTTGCTCGATAAAAGTCATCGTACCCAGAAATATTCGGCGGCGGATTTCACCAGTCACGGGGGCGTTGAAACCCTCATCGATGATCGCCACGCGATTGCCCACAACAAGATCATGATTGTGGACGGCAAGGTGGTGATTACCGGCAGCTACAATTTTACGAAGGCGGCCGAGAAAAACAATGCTGAAAACCTGGTGATCATCGATTCACCGGATGTGGCAGCAAAATATCTGCAGAACTGGCAGAAGCACCAGCGGCATTCGCAACCGTATAAGCGACCACCATCACCGTAATAAATGCCAAAAAAAACGCACCCGAAGGTGCGTTTTCGCAGGGGACAGCGCCTCTGATCAGGCAACAACCGCTGCGATCGCATCAGCGACGGCATCGATGTTCTTGCTGTTCAGCGCCGCAAGGCAGATACGGCCGGTCGAAACAGCATAAATACCGTACTGGTCACGCAGCACGTCGACCTGGGCAGCTGTCAGGCCGGTGTACGAGAACATGCCGCGCTGCTGGATCACAAAGCTGAAATCCTGCTTGACCCCCTTGGCCTTGAGCTTGTCGACCAGTGCGACACGCATGGCGCGGATACGCTCACGCATTTCGGCCAGTTCCTTTTCCCACATAACCCGCAGCTCTGGGCTGGTCAGTACGGCAGCGACCACTGCAGCACCGTGCGTCGGCGGGTTGGAGTAGTTCGTACGGATGACGCGCTTCAGCTGCGACATGACGCGAGCTGATTCGTCCGACGATTCGGTCACGATCGACAGTGCACCGACACGCTCGCCGTACAGAGAGAACGACTTGGAGAATGACGACGACACCAGGAACTGCAGACCTGAGTGTGCAAACTTGTCGAGGACGATAGCATCCGGCTGGATGCCTTCGGCAAAACCCTGGTAGGCCATGTCGAGGAAGGCAATCAGCCCCTTGGCGCGGATAGCCTCGATGACCTGATCCCACTGCTCATTGCTGAGGTCGGCACCGGTCGGATTATGGCAACAGGCGTGCAGCAGGACGATCGAGTCTTTGGCCATGCCATTGATATCGGCCAGCATGCCTTCGAAGTTGACGCCACGGGTGGTGGCATCGTAGTAACGATAGGTCTTGACCGGGAAATCGGCGGCCTCAAACAGCGCACGATGGTTTTCCCAGGACGGATCGCTGATGTAGACGGTGGCGTTCGGCACCAGACGCTTCAGATAGTCTGCTCCGATCTTCAGAGCACCGGTGCCGCCAATCGCCTGAGCCGTTACGACGCGCTTGTCGCGCAGCAGCTGGGTGTCATGACCGAAGAGCAGGGCCTGGACAGCCTGGTCGTAGGCAACCGAGCCTTCGATGGGCTGGTAACCGCGGGCCGGCGGGTTCTTCATGCGGGCCTCTTCGGCTGCGCGAACGGCCTTGAGTAGGGGCAATTTGCCCTCATCATCGTAGTAGACGCCGACGCCAAGGTTGACCTTGGTGGAACGTGTATCGGCATTAAAGGCTTCGGTCAGGCCGAGAATCGGGTCGCGCGGTGCGAGGGCGACATCAGCAAAAATCGAGGACATAAAAACTCCGGTGGTCGCCGGCTTGTACCGGCTGGAGGAAATAAGGGTTGACGCGTTAAACTGTGCTCTAGGGCACCTCATAACCTGAAAATTCTAACATGGCATAGCGTTTCTATGCCGTTGTATGTGCTGTGACAGAGAATGGATTCATGACTTCCAAAAATGCAACGATTTCCGAACTGGCAGTGGCTTCAGGTGCATCGTCAAACGTGGTGTCCTTTGAGGGTAGCCCGTTTCGATTGCACCAGCCGTTTCCGCCAGCCGGAGATCAGCCGGCAGCCATAGAACAGCTGGTTGACGGGCTGGATAGCGGCCTTTCTTTCCAGACGCTGCTTGGAGTCACCGGCTCGGGCAAGACCTACACTATGGCCAACGTGATTGCCCGCAGTGGACGTCCGGCACTGGTGCTGGCACCCAATAAAACATTGGCTGCCCAGCTGTATGCCGAGTTCAAGGAGTTCTTCCCGGAAAACGCCGTCGAGTACTTCGTGTCTTATTACGATTATTACCAGCCGGAAGCCTACGTGCCGAGTCGGGATCTCTTTATCGAGAAGGATTCGTCGATCAACGAACATATCGAGCAGATGCGTCTATCGGCGACCAAAAGCCTGATCGAGCGCACCGATTGCGTGATTGTGGCAACGGTTTCCTGTATCTACGGTATCGGTGACCGGGACGAATACCACCAGATGATCATGCACGTGCGCGAGGGCGATAAGATCCCTCAGCGTGACCTCTTGAAGCGTCTGGCGGAAATGCAGTACACCCGCAATGAAATGGATTTTCAGCGCGGCACGTTTCGGGTGCGCGGGGACGTCATCGATGTTTTCCCGGCAGAACATGCGGAAAATGCCCTGCGTATCGAACTGTTTGATGATGAGGTGGAACGGCTGCAACTCTTTGATCCACTGACCGGCGAAATACGGCAGCGCTTGTCCCGTTTCACGGTATATCCTTCAAGTCACTATGTGACGCCAAGAGCCACGGTGTTGCGTGCCGTTGAGGGCATCAAGGAAGAGCTCAATGGCCAACGGGCGGCGTTTCTGGCCGAAGCCAAACTGGTGGAAGCACAGAGGCTGGAGCAGCGGACCAAGTTTGATCTCGAAATGCTCACGGAGGTAGGTTTCTGCAAAGGGATTGAAAACTATTCACGACATTTGTCCGGGCGCAAGGCCGGAGAGCCGCCGCCAACCCTGATTGATTATTTGCCAGCCAATGCACTGTTGTTTATTGACGAATCCCATGTGGCGATTGGTCAGGTGGGCGGTATGTACCGGGGTGACCGCTCCCGTAAAGAGAATCTGGTGAATTATGGTTTCCGGTTGCCATCGGCACTCGATAACCGTCCGCTGAAATTTGACGAGTTCGAACAACGCATGCGTCAGTCGATCTTTGTTACGGCCACGCCGGCCGATTATGAAAAGCAGTGTTCCAGCCAGGTGGTGGAACAGGTGGTCCGCCCGACGGGGTTGGTGGACCCGGTCGTCGAGGTCCGACCGGCAATGACCCAGGTCGATAACCTGCTGGGGGAAATCCGTAAGCGGGTGGCCGCCGATGAGCGGGTTCTGGTCACCACGTTGACCAAACGCATGTCAGAGGACCTCACAGATTATCTGACCGAGAACGGCATCAAGGTCCGTTATCTGCATTCGGATATCGATACCGTGGAGCGTGTGGAGATCATCCGTGATCTGCGTCTGGGGATATTTAACGTGGTGGTGGGTATTAACTTGCTGCGCGAAGGTCTGGATATTCCCGAGGTGTCGCTGGTCGCAATTCTGGATGCGGACAAGGAAGGCTTTCTCCGTTCGGAGACTTCGCTAATTCAGACAATCGGACGTGCAGCACGTCACCTGAATGGTACGGCGATTCTTTACGCCGACCGGATCACGGGTTCCATGCGGCGAGCCATGGATGAAACAGAACGTCGTCGACACAAGCAACTGGCCTTTAACGCAGCCAATGGCATTGTGCCGCGGGGTGTGCAGAAAAAGATCAAAGATATTATTGACGGCGTTTATGCCACCGGTTACTCAGAGTCCGGTGATGCCGTATCGGCCCGTAAAGCGGCGCAGACCCGGAAGAACTATGAGGCCATGTCCGAGAAGGAAGTTGCTGCTGAAATCCGCAAGCTGGAACAGGCCATGCAGAAGCATGCAAAAAATCTCGAATTTGAAGCAGCTGGACAGGTCCGCGATCAGTTGTTCCGTCTCAAGGAGCAGCTATTTGGCGCAGCGCCTAAATAGCCATCAAGCATTGAACACTAGAACTTGCGCATCACGCTACAGATGTCGGTGCCGATGCCGCTGGCCAGATACTGACTGACGTCTTTGGCGGCTTGCGTCAGCTCACGGATTCGGTCAGGTTCGGCAGCATTGAATTGCTGCAGCGTCACTGAACCGGTTTTTCCGGTGTTGTCGGCATAGCGACCGATCTGGCGCAGACTGAGCGTTTCATAAACGCGGACATAGGCGGCGCCTTCGAGTGTGTTGTCCTTCAGGCCGGATTTCACCTGTACTGAGGTCACACCTGCCTGCATGAAAAATCGGTAGGGCGCGGCCTGTTCTATAAAACCGGCTGGTAGATTCAGGTTGCTCTGGCTCCAGTTGACTTTGTTAGCGTCAAGTACCTGCGTGTAGATCACCGCGTCGATACCGCAGGCATGCAGTTGATCGGCAATCCGGTTGGCAAAATAGACAGGCAGGTTGGCAGTGCTAACCGCCTGCACCATATCCTGTCGTTCTGCCTTGAGGGTTGCCTTGGCTTCAGCCTCCGAAGCAGCATGGCTGCCTGCAGTCGATCCTGCCAGGCTTCCAGCCAGACCCGCGATGGGGCCGACGACCATGCTACCCAGAATGCCGCCTGCGGTACCGGCTTTGTCGGAGATCACGCTGGTCGATACCGCACCACTGGGAATGATCAGTACCTGAAAGCCGGTTTTATGGGATGCGGTTTTGGGGCGTTCATCAACTACCTCGGCGGCATGGCCGGACTGGTTGATCTTGAATGGCCCCGAGGTGCAAGCGCAAAGCAGCACGCAGAATAGGGTAACGAAGGTTTTCTGGTTCATGGTGACAGTGAGAATGGTTCTATCGGTGCAATTCTTTCCTAATTATGGAACAATATATAAAAGAGTGTTTGCGAATGCCCATCAGAGGCAACAGCAGCGTGTCAAAGTTTGAGGAAGCCTGTAGCGCTTCATTACTTGTCAGGTTGCCGAATGAAAGGCAGACGTTCGGAAGGGGGAGACGAATGACCAGAGTATTGTTCGTGTGTATGGGAAATATCTGCAGGTCGCCGACCGCAGAGGCTGTTTTCAGAAGGCTGGCCGGTCAGCGTGGACTGCTGGGTGAGCTGGAAATTGATTCGGCGGGTACCCATGGTTACCACGTGGGTGAGTCTCCGGATGCGCGTACTCAGCGCGCGGCGGCCGAGCGCAAATACGATCTATCACTGATTCGTGCCCGTAAGGTAGCTCCGGAAGATCTGGAGTATTTTGATCTGGTGCTGGCCATGGATCGCAGCAATCTGGAATCGTTGCGCAAGCTCTGTCCGGCCAACCGTTTGCATCGGCTCAAGCTGTTTATGGGTTATGCGCGTCAATTTGATGATGACGAGGTGCCTGATCCGTACTACGGCCTTGCTCATGATTTTGACCTGGTGCTCGACATGATCGAAGATGCTGCAGAGGGTTTACTCGATAGCATTCTCCGTGAACGCGGTGAGCGTGAGCCAACGGCGAAGGCAGGGCGGGCCGGTCTGAAAGCAGGCTAGAGCAATTTCCTCGATGAAAAAAAACCGCGCATCGCTGCGCGGTTTTTTGTTGCCTGTTGTTGCAGGTTCTGACGATTTAGTCCTTGCGGGTTTCAACCATCTGCAGCGGTTCGTCTGTAATCACCGGCTTTGCGCGCGGTGCACGTGGTTTGCGCACCGGCTTTTCGGCCGGGGCTGCAGCCGTCGTTGCATGCTTGCTCGGATCCGTCTCAACCATCTGCAGACCAATCGCTTCTAGAGCAACAGGGCTCGGGGCGGTTGGCGCTGCAACCGGAGGCGGTGCTGCAACGACTGCAGCTACGGGCGCTTCAACAACCGGTACGGTATCGACTTTAACTACAGCGGCTTCAACAGCAACGGGTGCGGGTGTTTCAGCGACAGCGATCTGGGCCGGAGTCTCTGCCACCGGTTCTGCGGCTGGTGCTGGCGCAGGTACAGCCTGAACGGTCTCCATCACTGGCACCGGAACGGGTGCCGTATCAACGACCACGGCCATGTTTTCTGCGACTGTTACCGAAGCCTCGGCTGCTTCTACATTGCTGTCGGTAACGGTGTTCTGGCGGTCACCACGTTCACGACGACCGCCACGACGACCTCGGCGGCGACTATTGCCACCATTACCGGTGCCCTCAGCCTGGGCTTCCGTGTTGACGGTGCCGTCCAGTGCCGTAGCTTCAGTGACAGCTTCAACAGTAGTGTTTGGTGTTTCCGCGCTGTTGGCATTCCGGCTATCGCGACTACGACCACCACGACGACGGTTGTTACCCGTACCCTGGCTGGTCTGATTTTCGTCGCTGGTGGTGCCTTCGGCTTGTGTAGCGGCATTGCGCTCGCCACGGTTGCTGCGACGGCCTTCCTGGCCTTCGCCGCGCGGCGATCGTTCATTACGCTCACTACGACCCTGACGACCTTCGCCGTCCGCATTCTGACGACGGCCGTTGCCACGAGCCTGACGACCTTCGCCATCACCACTTTGACGGCGGCCATTACCACGGCCTTCGCGTGGTTCACGTGCTGCGCGCGGGCGAGCCGTTTCTACCGGTGGTTTTTTCTTAGTGTCACCACTCAACCAGCTGAACAGCTTGGAAATGAAACCGGATTTTTCTTCCGGCATGGGTTCCGGTGGCGTGGTCGATTCCATCGAGATTGGAGCCGGTTGTGCCGGTGCAATGTTGCGAATGGCCGCCTGCTGACGGTTCTGCTGCTTCTGCTGTTCGGCCGTGTACGCCGGTTGTTCGTTGATCGTCAGATCCACCATCTTGTAAGACGGTTCACGGACATCATCCTGATTCAGTTCGTCGTGACGCAGACGCTGGATCTGATGTGCTGGTGTTTCAAGGTGCTTGTTTGGCAGGATCAGGATGGTGATCTTGTGACGCAGCTCGATGGCCTGGATATCGGCACGCTTTTCATTGAGCAGGAAGGTGGCAACATCCACTGGAACCTGCGTATGAACGGCGGCCGTGTTTTCCTTCATCGCCTCTTCTTCGAGGATGCGCAGGATATGCAGGGCGGCCGATTCGGTCGAGCGGATATGGCCGGTACCGGTACAGCGCGGGCAGGTGATGTAAGACGTTTCTGCCAGAGCCGGACGCAGACGCTGGCGTGACAGTTCCAGCAGGCCGAAGCGGCTGATCTTGCTGGTCTGGACACGGGCGCGGTCATGGTGCAATGCGTCACGCAGGCGGTTTTCGACTTCGCGCTGATTGCGGGCGCTTTCCATGTCGATGAAATCGATAACGATCAGGCCGCCCAAGTCGCGCAGACGCAGCTGGCGGGCGATTTCATCGGCGGCTTCCAGGTTGGTCTTTAGCGCAGTTTCTTCGATGTCGCTACCCTTGGTCGAACGACCCGAGTTCACGTCAACGGATACCAGTGCTTCGGTATGGTCGATCACAATGGCGCCGCCGGCCGGTAGGTTTACCTGACGGGCGTAAGCCGATTCGATCTGGTGTTCGATCTGGAAGCGCGAGAAGAGGGGCACATCATCGCGATAACGTTTAACGCGATTGACGTTGTTCGGCATCACCTGGCTCATAAACGCCAGGGCTTGCTCATAGATATCATCGGTATCGATGAGGATTTCACCGATATCCGGCTGGAAGTAATCGCGGATTGCGCGAATGACCAGACTACCTTCCTGGAAGATCAGTAGCGGTGCCGTGTTGTCTTTGGCCACCGAATCAATGGCGGTCCATAGCTGCATCAGGTAGTTGAGATCCCATTGCAGTTCTTCGGCTGTGCGGCCGATAGCGGCGGTACGGGCGATCAGGCTCATGCCTTCCGGTACGGTCAGCTGGGCCATGGCATCGCGCAGTTCCGAGCGATCATCGCCTTCAACACGACGGGAGACGCCGCCGCCGCGCGGGTTGTTCGGCATCAGTACGAGATAACGACCAGCCAGAGACACGTAGGTCGTGAGGGCGGCGCCCTTGTTGCCACGTTCGTCTTTATCGACCTGAACGATGAGCTCCTGTCCTTCTTTCAGGGTCTCCTGCATCTTGGCGCGGCTGCCTTCGCCATTGGGGGCGTAGTATTCGCGGGCGATTTCCTTGAAGGGCAGAAAGCCGTGGCGGTCAGCACCGTAATTAACGAACACCGCTTCGAGCGACGGTTCGATACGGGTGATAACCCCTTTGTAAATGTTGCTCTTGCGTTGTTCCTTGGATGCGGACTCGATGTCGAGGTCGATGAGTTTCTGGCCTTCGACAATCGCGACGCGTAACTCTTCCGCTTGCGTCGCATTAAATAGCATGCGTTTCATGAATGGGTGCTCCAAAAGCACCGGCACACACAATCCCGTGGCAGGGTCAGAACTGCAATCGGTGGACGGGGCCGCGCGGCGTGCTCTCAGGGCGAGGCAGGGGATATCCTGTTGGATCCCAAGCCGGACGTACGGACAAGGTAGACCGATTAAGACCGGCAGGTCGGCGTCATCGCGAGATGGTTAACCTGCCGTTGCTGCATTCGGGACTGCAAACGCCGGGCGTATGTCAGTCGGTGACGGCTGCTTGTGTTCGTCTGGGCCAGTCGTCATAGCCCGGTTTGGCTGCACCGGATGGTCACGAATCACGAACGCGTGGATCGACGATCTCGGGTCGGAATCCGGGCAGATCGATCCGGCAAAAGCCTGAGAAGCGACCAGCTGGCAGCACAAACGTGTAGAGTATAAGGTATGTCACGCAGTAATAGAATGCCTTCGGGCCCAATCCGCAAAAAAACTTCCCCGGGCCATGGGGGCGTCTACGCAAGCCCCAATAAATCAACGGCTTATGCTGAATACTTGCCTCGAAAAAACACCGATGCGTCAACGGCAACCGTACAGCGGCGGATCATCGGGCAGGAAGAAGCTGGGCAACGTCTGGATAATTATCTGTTGCGACACCTGAAAGGGGTCCCCAAAAGTCGAATTTATCGTATTGTCCGTAGCGGTGAAGTGCGCATCAATGGCGGGCGATGTCAGCCAGATCAGCGCTTATTCGAAGGTGATGAGCTCCGCTTGCCACCGGTACGTCGGGATAATTTTTCCGAAGACAAGCCGCCAATCGCGCCGTTGATCGATTTGCCAGTCCTCTTTGAGGATGATGCGATTATCGCAGTCAATAAACCTTGCGGTATTGCCGTTCACGGCGGGAGTGGTCTGGCCTGGGGATTGATTGAGGCCTTGCGCGCCCAGCGTCCGGAAGCGCGGTTTCTGGAGTTGGCGCATCGACTGGATCGTGAAACCTCGGGGGTGCTACTGGTTGCCAAGAAGCGGGCGGCGCTGGTCGGTTTACACGACATGTTCCGTGAACAGCGCGGCGACAAACGTTACCTGGCGCTGGTGCCTGGCATCTGGAAAGAAAAGTCACTGCAAGTCACCCTGCCGCTCTACAAATATCTGACCCCGGAAGGGGAGCGCCGAGTACGTATTGCGAAAGGGCGGGATTTACAGAGTCCGGAGGTTAAACCGGCCGAAACGCATTTCCGTCTAAAACACCAGTATCCGGGTTACGCGCTTGTTGAGGCGCGCCTTAAAACCGGGCGGACGCATCAGATCCGCGTGCATCTGGCAGCCCTAGGGTACCCGATCGTTGGTGATGACAAGTATGGTGATTTTGCGTTGAATAAGTCGTTGACTACCAGTCGGCGTCTTGAACGCATGTTTCTGCATGCAGCCAGCATGCGTTGCAAGCACCCGGTCAGCGGGGAACCGCTGTCAGTAGAAGCCCCGTTGCCTGATGCACTGGCCGGTTTTTTGCAGGCCATTGAACCAAACAAATCCTGATAATCCAGATGAACAAACCACGCTATGATCTTGTTGTTTTTGACTGGGATGGCACGCTACTCGATTCGACCGCAGCCATTGTCCGTGCCATTCAGGCGGCGAGTCGGGATGTCGGCGCTGCCGAACCTAGCGATGAACGGGCCCGTTATGTGATCGGCATGGGCCTCGTTGATGCCCTCAAACATGCCGTGCCTGATTTGCCTGAAGCGCATTACGATGATCTGGTAAACGCGTACAGACGACATTATTTATCGGGCGACCATGAGCTGACCCTATTTGCCGGTGTGGAGCCTCTGTTGCAGCAGCTGCAGGCAGAGAACCGCTGGGTTGCCGTGGCTACCGGAAAGAGCCGCCTGGGATTGAATCGGGCGCTGGGACACAGTGGCCTGGGGCGCTATTTCGATACCACCAGAACGGCAGACGAAACGCGGAGCAAACCTCACCCACAGATGCTTGAAGAAATTATGGATCAGTTTGCGGTGCCGCCAGAGCGGACGCTGATGATCGGGGATACCACTCATGATTTGCTGATGGCTCGGAATGCCGGGGCGCATGGTCTGGCCGTGACCCATGGCGCGCACCCGCTGGATGCACTCCAGGCGTGTTCGCCTGTGGGCGTGGTTGGATCAATTCATGAAATGTCAAACTGGATTAAGTATAACGGCTAACCATCTGTTAACGTTTGAATAAAAAAACAGCAGGACGTTTGTCTAGCATGGGTGCTTCGCTGTTTTTCCAGGCACCAACAGATTGTGTTTTAAGGAATTGTTCCTGCTGCGTCAGATCAGCGGCAACGCAGAGTTGGGTGTCCGGTTTCAGGCTGTTTAGTAGACTCTGGAAAAAAATCCGGTTGCGGTAGGGGGTTTCAATGACGATTTGCGTTTGCTTCAGACGGCATGACGCTTCCTCGAGTCTGGCGATGCTCTGTTTGCGCGCTGCTTCATCCTGAGGCAGATAGCCATGAAAGGCAAAATGCTGCCCCCCCAGCCCGGAGCCCATTAGGGCCAGCAGGATCGAGGATGGTCCGATATGGGGGATAACGGGAATATGCTGCTGATGAGCATGTTGCACCAGTTCTGCACCCGGGTCGGCAACCGCTGGGCAACCGGCTTCAGAGAGCAGGCCGATGGCATGTCCGTGATGAATGGGGGCCAGAAGTGCCTCCCAATCAGCGGATTTAGCGGTTGATTTGCCCATTTTCCCGCGTCCGGGTAATTCACGGATCTCCAAATCCGCTATCGGCACGGGCATCTGGACGGTTTTGAGAAAAGCGCGGGCGCTTTTGGCGTTTTCCACGACGAAATGACGTAATTCTCGTGTTTTTTGTAGGACGGCTGCTGGCAGTGCGTGATTAGGGTCAGCGTCAGTGAGGTCAGAGAGTGGCACCGGAATCAGGTGCAGTCCCGGTAGGGGTTGCTGCATGCTCATACGGGTGTCGCCAGCAACGGGTTCAGGCCTGCCCGGCGCAGCAAGCGGCAAAGGGCAATTAGCGGAAGGCCAACGAGGGCCGTAGGGTCGTCACCGCTCAGGCGATCCAGCAAGGCAATCCCCAGCGCCTCTGATTTGGCAGAACCGGCGCAATCGTAGGCGGGTTCCCGAGTCAGATAGGCCTCGATTTCTTCAAGTGATAGTGTTCTGAACTCAACTTCGGTACTGACCAGTTCTTCGTGGACTTCCCCGCTGTGTGCGTCGTAAAGACAGAGCGCTGTTTCAAAAACCACCGTTTGGCCACTGAGTGTCTGCAGCTGCGCCACTGCTTTTTCATGGTTGCCGGGTTTGCCAAAGACACGGTCGCCCATAACGGCAACCTGATCGCTGCCGATAATCAGTGATTTTCTCTGGCTCTCAGGGAGCTGTTGGGCGACGGTCCTGGCTTTTTCACGGGCCAGTCGGCGTGCCGTGGCAGCAGGGTGTTCGCCGGGCAGGGGGGTTTCGTCAATATCGGGGCTGGTCACGCTAAAAGGCATGCCTAGTCGCTCCAGTAAGGCGCGACGATATGCGGAGCTGGAGCCCAGAATCAGGGGGCGGTGGTTGTTTTTAAGGGTGGGCGTGTCTTGGGGGAAGCTCATGTTTGGTGCGCTTTCAAAGGCTTGGCGATGAATATTGCAAGAAAACAGTCAACAATTTGGTCTGCCGATGGTATCATTCGCCGTTTTTCAACGGGACAGGTCTGGATGTTGTCTGCCGATTTGCCGGAAAGTTTTGACCCGAATGTCATAGCGCGCGAGAACTTCGCGCTCGTCTGTGATGTGCCGGTGTCCGCTTTCTCGCGGTTGGCAGAGATGCTGACCAGTCTGAATGGCGTGGTGCGCGTTACCCTGAAGGCCTCAATGAGTGCTGATCGGCGACCGGCAACGACGATCGGACTGGTGGCCACACTGGAACAATCCTGTCAGCGCTGCCTGCAGCCGGTGTCAGTGATCATCGATCACAAGCATACGGTAGAGTGGGTAGCGGATGAGGGCGAACTGGCCCGTCTGGATGCGCTTGATGACGAGTCTGCGGATCCGGACTGGGAGTTTCTGCCCATGCCTGTACCCCCTCGGGTAGAGACGCTGGCGCTGGTTGAGGATGAACTGATTCTCGCCCTACCCATCGTGCCGCTTCACGAGGTTTGTGCGCTGCCTAAGGCAGCCTCACAACAGGTGGATGATCATCCGTTTGCCGCGCTGGCCCAGCTTAAAACCGGCAATAACCTGCAGTAACGATTTAATCAGGAGTAACAACATGGCTGTTCAACAAAACAAAAAATCCCCATCGAAGCGTGGCATGCACCGCGCCCATGACGCGCTCACAAACCCGGCGCTGGCTATTGAGCCAACGACGGGTGAAGTTCACCGCCGTCACCACATCTCGCCGTCGGGTGTTTACCGCGGCAAGAAGGTCGTTAAGACGACTGACGCCTAATCGGGACAGGTCAGGGTTTTTTGCCTGACCACGAGTTGAACGTGAGCTTTGCACGGATATGACCGTCAAAATCGCGATTGACTGTATGGGTGGCGACCACGGACCTAAGGTCACGGTCGCTGCTGCGCTGGCTTTTGCCGCGGAGTTTCCGGATGCTGAACTTTCTCTGGTCGGTCATGCAGATCGCCTAGAGGAGCGGTTGCGCCGTGCAGCGCCGGATAAAGCGATTCGTGATCGTCTGACGGTCGTCCATGCCAGTGAAGTGGTAACGATGGATGATCCGCCGGCGTTGGCACTCCGCAATAAAAAGGATTCGTCCATGCGCGTTGCCATCAATCTGGTGAAATCCGGAGAGGTGGCTGCCTGCGTTTCTGCCGGCAATACTGGCGCCCTGATGGCTATTTCGCGCTTTGTGCTTAAGATGCTGCCCGGTATTGATCGCCCGGCCATCTGCACAGTGATTCCCACCATGACCGGCCAGACCCGTCTGTTGGATCTGGGGGCTAATGTCGACTGTACGGCAGAGCATCTGTTGCAGTTCGGCATCATGGGTTCTATTCTGACCAGTGCGGTTGAGCATATCGCCGCGCCGCGTGTTGGTCTGCTGAACATCGGCGAAGAAGACATCAAAGGTAATGAAGTGGTCAAACAGGCTGCCGAATTGCTGCGCGCTACTGACCTTAATTTTGTGGGCAATGTCGAAGGCGATGGCGTTTACAAGGGCGAAGCCGACGTGGTGGTTTGTGACGGCTTTGTCGGCAATGTGGCGCTGAAGGTTTCTGAAGGTCTGGCCCAGATGATGGGGCGCTTTCTTCGCGAAGAATTCGAGCGTAACCTTCTGACCCGCCTGATTGCCTTGCTGGCGCTGCCTGTGCTCAGTCGTTTCAAGAAGCGCCTGGATCATCGTCGCTATAACGGTGCCAGTCTGCTCGGCTTGAAAGGGACTGTGATCAAGAGCCATGGTTCTGCAGATGTGTTTGCTTACAGTCAGGCTATCAAGCGCGCTTATTACGAAGCTGAAAACGGTGTGATCGACAAGATCGCCCACCGTGTTTCCAGTTACACCGGTTTACAAACTGCAGCGTTGCTCAAGGAGCCCGTTAAGGGTGATCTGGCAACGGGAGATGCCTGATGGCACAAAGCATTTACGCCCAGCTCGCCGGTATCGGCAGTTATCTGCCGGGCGCACCGATCAGCAATGAGGCCCTGATTCAGGCCAAGGGTCTGGATTCCAGTGATGAATGGATCGTGTCACGCACCGGCATTGCATCGCGTCACCATGCTGCTGAAGGCGTCACTTCTAGCATGCTGGCCGAAGAGGCCTCGCGTCGCGCCCTGGCCGATGCCGGTATCGATGCGAAGGATCTGGATCTGATCATCGTTGCCACGTCTACGCCGGATATGATTTTTCCGAGCACGGCCTGTCTGCTGCAAGGCAAACTCGGTAATGTCGGCGCAACTTCGTTTGACGTGCAGGCGGTGTGTTCGGGTTTTGTTTATGCGCTGACCATCGCCGAGAAATTCATCCGTTCGGGGAGCCACAAAACGGCCCTGATCGTCGGGGCTGAAGTTTTTTCACGCATCATGGATTGGCAGGATCGTGGGACCTGTGTGCTGTTCGGTGATGGTGCTGGCGCTGTTGTGCTGAAAGCTAGTGATGCGCCAGGCATTATGGCCACCTCGCTACATGCCGATGGTTCGCAGTCAGACATTCTGAACGTGCCCGGCCAGGTCCATAGCGGCAAAGTGATCGGTGACCCATTCCTGCGCATGGATGGTCAGGCCGTGTTCAAATTCGCAGTGCGTGCCTTATCCGATAGCGCGATTGAATGCTGCGAGTCGGCCGGCGTCTCGGCAGAGCAGATCGATTGGCTCATTCCGCACCAGGCCAATGTGCGCATTATCGATGCGATTGGTAAGCGTTTATCGCTACCGACCGAGCGTGTCATCGTTACCGTTGCTCACCACGGTAATACCTCGGCGGCATCGGTGCCGCTGGCACTGGATGAAGCGGTCAAAGATGGTCGTGTGACGCGTGGTCAAACTTTAATGCTTCAGGGGGTTGGCGGTGGTTTTACCTGGGGTAGCGTGCTGCTCAAGTATTAATTAGAGATTTACTCGGAGATTATCCATGTCGTTCGCTTTCATATTTCCTGGGCAGGGTTCTCAATCGGTTGGCATGATGGCCGCTTACGGCGATTCGCCGGTGGTGCGCGCCACTTTTGATGAGGCCTCTACCGCATTGGGTGAAGACCTGTGGACGATGGTGGCCGAAGGCCCGGCCGAAAAGCTGGCGCTGACTGTGAACACCCAACCGATCATGCTGACAGCCGGTGTGGCAGTGTGGCGTCTCTGGGAAAGTCTGGGCGGTAAATCACCGGCCGTGCTTGCCGGTCATAGCCTGGGTGAGTATTCAGCGCTGGTCGCTGCCGGTGCGCTGAAGCTATCGGATGCGGTGCCCCTGGTGCGCTTGCGTGCGGCGGCCATGCAGGAGGCCGTGCCGGCCGGTACGGGTGCCATGGCCGCCATTCTGGGTCTGGATGATGATGGTATCGCTGCGGCCTGTGCCGAAGCGGCGCAGGGTGAAGTTGTCGAGCCGGTGAACTTCAACGCACCGGGTCAAACCGTTATTGCAGGTCACAAGGGTGCCGTTGAACGTGCCTGCGAAGCTTGTAAAGCGCGTGGTGCCAAACGTGCCGTGCTATTGCCGGTATCGGCACCATTCCATTCATCCCTGCTGAAGCCGGCGGCTGATCGTCTGGCCGTTGCCCTGGCCGACATTGCCGTGGCAACACCGGTGATTCCGGTGATTAATAACGTGGATGTGGCTATCGAAACTGATCCGGCCAAGATCAAAGATGCGCTCGTACGCCAGGCTGCCAAACCGGTACGCTGGGTCGAGATCATCCAGAAGATGGCCTCGATGGGCGTGGCCACCACCGCCGAGTGCGGTCCGGGCAAGGTTCTGGCCGGTCTGACCAAACGCTGTGCTGATGGCATTACCGGTGTGGCGCTGGCCGATTCAGAGTCGGTGAATGCCAATCTGTCTTTGAGCTAAGGAATTACATATGACCGCAACTGTTGCGCTTGTTACTGGTGCTTCGCGTGGCATCGGCCGTGCGATTGCCATGGAATTGACCCGTCAGGGCATGACGGTGGTTGGTACGGCCACCAGCGAATCGGGGGCTGCCAGTATTACCGAGGCCATCAAAGCAGCGGGTGGTGCAGGGTGGGGCGCTGCGCTGGATGTGCGTGATGCCGCCGGTGTGGATACGTTGCTTGCCGATATCGAAGCCAAAACCGGATCGGCTATTACCGTGCTGGTGAATAACGCCGGCATTACCCGCGATACCCTGGCCATGCGCATGAAAGACGAAGACTGGGATGATGTCCTGGATACCAACCTGAAGTCGGTATTCCGTATGTGCCGTTCAGTGATGCGCGGCATGATGAAGGCCCGTACCGGCCGTATCGTGAACATTACCTCGGTGGTCGGCCATGCCGGCAACCCCGGTCAGGCCAATTACTGTGCGGCCAAGGCTGGTGTGAGCGGTATGACGCGTTCCCTGGCCCGTGAGCTGGGTAGCCGCGGCATTACGGTGAACTGTGTGGCACCGGGCTTTATCGACACGGATATGACCAAGGCGCTGGATGATAATCAGAAGGCGATGCTGCTGGGCAACATCCCACTGGGACGCTTGGGCACGCCTGAAGATATTGCGGCGGCAGTCGCTTTCCTGGTATCGCCAGCGGCATCTTATGTGACTGGTAGTACCATCCACGTTAACGGTGGGATGTACCTGCCTTAATTATTTTTTGTTCTATTGCGCACGAAAACTTTGCGGTTGGCTGTGTTTTGGTAGAATAGAGTCTGTTTTTCCACCACCTCTAATAGAAGGGTAATAGGAGCTTCAATGGATAACATCGAACAGCGCGTCAAAAAGATCGTAGCCGAACAACTCGGCGTTAACGAAGCTGACGTCAAGAATGAATCTTCTTTCGTTGATGATCTGGGCGCAGATTCGCTGGATACGGTTGAACTCGTGATGGCACTCGAAGAGGAATTCGAATGCGAAATTCCGGATGAAGATGCCGAGAAGATCACCACGGTTCAGCAAGCCATCGACTACGTCAAGTCACATCAGAAGTAAGTCGTCGCTTGTTGCGTCAAACGCGGCCGACGCTGTTGTGTCGGCCGTATTTTTATCAGCCCGGGCTGTTGAACCCCGGAAAGTGAAGGAGTTGGCATGCGTCGTCGCGTCGTCGTCACAGGATTGGGCGTCATCAGCCCGGTAGGTAACACCGTTACGGAAGCATGGGATAACCTGCTTGCCGGTCGTAGTGGTATTACAGCCGTGACCCGTTTTGACGTCAGCACCTTTCCTACACGCATTGCTGGCGAGGTCAAAGGCTTTAATGTGGCAGATTATCTGCCTGCCAAAGACGCGCGACGCATGGATACCTTTATTCATTACGGCATGGCGGCTGGCATTCAGGCCGTTCGCGATGCTGGTCTGGGTGAAAACCCGGTAGATGCCGAACGCATTGGCGTCTGTATTGGCTCAGGTATCGGCGGTTTACCGCTGATCGAAGATACCAAAGCCACTTACGATGCGGCCGGTGTGCGCAAGATTTCCCCGTTTTTTGTGCCAGGTTCGATCATCAATATGATCTCCGGTAACCTGTCGATCATGTACGGTTTCAAGGGCCCGAACATTGCCCCGGTAACGGCCTGTACAACAGGTCTGCACGCCATTGGTCTGGCAAGTCGTATGATCGAATATGGTGATGCCGATGTGATGATCGCCGGTGGCGCTGAATCAACCATTTCGCCGTTGGGTCTTGGTGGCTTCTGTGCTGCCCGTGCACTCTCAGAGCGTAATGATGATCCGGCAACGGCCAGCCGTCCGTGGGACAAAGACCGTGATGGTTTCGTGCTGGGCGAAGGGGCTGGTGTGATGGTGCTCGAGGAATATGAACACGCCAAGGCGCGCGGTGCCAAGATTTATGCTGAGCTCAGCGGTTTCGGTATGAGCGGTGATGCCTATCACATGACTGCACCGGATACCGACGGCCCTAAGCGCAGTATGCAAGCTGCACTCAAGAATGCTGGTGTCAATACCGATAATGTCCAGTACCTCAATGCACACGGCACCTCAACACCATTGGGTGACAAGAACGAAACCGAAGCCATCAAACTGTTGTTTGGTGCCGATGCGAAGAAACTGGTAGTTAACTCAACCAAGTCGATGACGGGTCACCTGCTGGGTGGCGCCGGCGGTCTGGAGTCGGTGTTTACGGTGCTGGCCATTCATAACCAGATTTCGCCACCGACCATCAATATCTTCAATCAGGATCCGGAATGTGATCTGGATTACTGTGCCAACACAGCCCGTGAAATGAAGATTGATGTCGCGCTGAAGAATAACTTCGGCTTTGGCGGCACCAATGGTTCGTTGGTTTTCAAGCGCTTTTGACTTCAATGATGCGCCGGCTGCAAATCCGGCCCGTTGTTTCACGCCACCTTCGGGTGGCGTTGCTTTTGGTAGGCTTGCTGGCGATGGTAGGTCTGACGCAGACGAGTCTGAATGGTTGGCCGCTTCTGCTTGGCTCGGCCTTGTTGCTCGTAATTTTAGGCCATGCCTGGCGGCATCTGTATCATGCTGGGCGTCTGCCGGATCATTCTCTGTTGCTTTCCTTTCGACCCCTTAACCTTGATTTGCAAACGAAGGATGGTGTGCTACAGAGTCAACGCTGTGTTGCGTTGAGTGTCTATCGCTGTCTGATTGTGATGCAGTATCAATTGGCCGATCCTATCGGTGGTGTTGTGTCACGCTCGAATCGACGAACGTTGGTTTTGCTACCGGATAGTCTGCCTGGCTCGATGCCTGATGATTGGCGGCTGGTCCTGATCTGGGCCAAACAGATGCGCCGTCAGATCAGTTCAGGCAAAAGCAGCAAGTAGGTAATCGGTAAAGGCGAAAGGCGCGAAGTCGTCAAAGGTCGTTCAGCGCAAGCTTCGGCGGCGAAGCACCGTGTTTTTTGCGCGCTTCAGGGTGTCCGGGTAGTCGCGTGAGTAATGCAGCCCACGGCTTTCCTTGCGTTGTAGCGCCGAGCGAACAATCAGATCGGCGGTTTGCACCAGGTTACGTAATTCGAGTAGATCGTGACTGATTCTGAAGTTGGCGTAGAACTCGTCAATTTCCCGGGTCAGTAGACGAATACGGTGCTGGGCACGCAGCAGGCGCTTGGTTGTTCGAACAATCCCCACATAATCCCACATGAAACGACGTAGCTCGTCCCAGTTGTGGGAAATAACGATTTCTTCATCAGCATCGGTGACCCGGCTTTCGTCCCATGAGGGCAGCGCATCCGGGACGGGGTACGGGTTGCGGATCATGTCATCTGTCGCAGCCCGCGCGTACACCAGGCATTCGAGCAAGGAGTTGGAGGCGAGCCGGTTAGCGCCATGCAGACCGCTACAGGTGACTTCCCCCGCAGCATAGAGTCCTGCAAGGTCCGTGCGCCCATGCTGATCGATGAGCACGCCGCCACAGGTATAGTGGGCAGCCGGAACCACCGGAATCGGCTCTCTGGTGATGTCGATGCCGAGCTGACGGCAGCGCTCGTAAATCGTCGGAAAATGGGTGCGGATAAAGTCGGCTGGTTGATGCGAGATGTCCAGATACACGCAGTCTAGGCCGTGGCGCTTCATTTCGGCATCAATGGCCCGCGCGACGATATCGCGGGGAGCCAGTTCAGCCCGCGGATCATACTCGTCCATAAAACGGGTGCCATCCGGACGTTTGAGCAAGCCACCTTCACCGCGAACGGCTTCACTGATCAGAAACGACTTTTCCCGGGAGTGATAAAGGCAGGTTGGATGAAACTGAATGAATTCCATGTTGGCGATACGGCATCCCGCGCGCCATGCCATGGCAATGCCATCACCGGTTGATGTGTCAGGGTTGGTGGTATAGAGATAAACCTTGCCGGCACCACCGGTAGCGAGCAGCGTCTGCCCGGCGGCCATGGTTTTTACTTGGCCGCTCTGGCTATCTAGGATGTACGCCCCTAGGCAACGGTCTTTCTGGCCGAGTGACTGCCGCCCGGTTTTTCTGGCCGTAATCAGATCCACCACGATATGGTGTTCCATCACGGTGATCCGTGGATGGCTGCGAACCTGGGGGGTGAGGGTGTCCTGCACCGCAGCGCCTGTGGCGTCATCCACATGAATGACACGACGGTGGCTATGGCCGCCTTCCCGGGTCAGATGATAGCGACCTTCTTCGCGGGTAAATGGCACACCTCGGTCAATCAGCCATTGAATGGCTTCGGCCGCATGTTCGACCGCGAAGCGCGTAGCAACCGGATCGTTCAGATAGGCACCCGCAGTCAGGGTGTCGGCAATATGGTTTTCAACCGAGTCCGTGCTGTCCAGCACGGCCGCAATACCGCCCTGAGCCCAACCAGAGGCGGAATCGGTCAATCGACGTTTGCTGACCAGACCGACGGCCAACCCGGCATCCGCCAGGCATAAGGCGGCGCTTTGGCCGGCGAGGCCACTACCGATAATCAGTGCGTCAAAACGGAGTGACGGGGTTGTCTTTGGGGGATTCGGTTTCAACGTTATTTTCGGTGACTGGCACCGCCAAACTGGCAGAAAGGGCGCTCGCAACATAAACTAATGCTCATTCTACAAGGTTCAAACAGGAAGCAGACCATCAAACCGACTTTAAATTCCCCGCTCGTCCGTGCCACGGCTGATGTCCGTGGTAAGGAAGTGCAGAGCGAAGCCGAACTGGTCGCCGCGGCACAAGCCGGGGATCGTTTCGCTTTCGAGTGTCTGATGATGCCGTTACAAAGTCGCATGCTGCGCTGGCTGACACGATTGAGTGGCGATCGGGCGATCGCAGAAGAGATTCTGCAGGAATCCTTATTCAAAGCCTTTATTGCCCTATCAGGGTTTCGTGGTGAATCCAGTTTTTCAACCTGGTTATCGCATATCGCTCGAAACACCTATCGTGCCTGGCGTAAGGCGCAGGCGCTGCGGCCCGACCAAGTCGTTCTGGAGGAGGATACGGCGACCGCTGCCGATCAACTGACGGATTGGCCGATTCAGGCGGAGAGCCCGGAAACCCGGATCTGGCAGCAGGAACTGCAGGAGGCCCTGCATTCAGCCATGGCCGGTTTGCCAGAGGCCTGGCGCCAGGCACTGACTTTGCGTGAGGAAGAGGGCTTGAGTTATGACGACATCGCCCGCATACAGAAAGTACCACTTGGTACCGTGCGTTCGCGCATTCATCGTGCACGTGAATCGCTCGCCAAGACCCTGCATCACCTCATGGAGCCCGCATGAACCGAAAGCACCTGATGCCTGAGAAACGATATTCATTACCGCCGGTGTCTACGGAAGACGATGTACTCGCCACCGAAACAGAGAGCTGGCTCTCGGCTTTTATCGATGGTGAAGCAAACTTATCGGATCCTGAGATGACGAATGATGCCGTGACGGTCCGACGGTTGTATGCTTATCAACTGATCCGCGCCTCAATCCGGGGTCAGTCGATGACATCACATGCCGGGGAAACCGTGGTCTGGCATGAGCGTCGGTGTTTACAACTCTGGCAGCAGATCGATCAGCACGGCCAGGACGACTGAAATAGCGTAGGATTCGCATCTATGGCAGAACGTGAAGCACAAGTCATCGAAATCGTGACCCGACCCGGCACCGAGGCTCCCGGTCTGGTGCGTCTGGCTTTTGAAGTCAACAGCGGTTGCGGCCGTTGTCACGAAACCGGCGGCTGCGGAGGGGTCAGTATTGCCCAGCCTGTATGCAGCAAGCCAAAAACCCTCCTGGTGCCTGATCGAATGGGTCTGAGTCTCAACGACCGGGTGCTGGTCGAGGTCCCCGATGCCATGTTGAGTCGTGGCGCTACCCGGGCCTACCTAATTCCCTTATTGCTGCTGTTTGCCGGCAGCGTCTTGGGTGGCACGCTATTGCCTTCAGTTCTGCCACAGACCTGGCAGGTCACTGCGGATATCGGCGCCATGGCCGGTGCTGGTATCGGCCTGATCGTGGCATGGTGGCAGCTGCAGCGTAGCCAGCGTTCAGATACGATTCCTGTGCCGCATATTGTTCACCGTTTTCCCTGATTGACTGCCTACATATCATGACGTTTGCCATGCCAAAATCGCTGATTCAGTTTCTCCGTTTTTCTTTCATTGCTGTTCTTCTGTCGATGGGCGCATTCTCCCATGTGACGCTGGCGCAGAATCGCGGGCTTCCGGACTTCGTAGATCTGGCAGAAAAACAGTCACCGTCCGTCGTGAACATCAGTACGGTGCAGAATGGCCGTGGCAAAGCGACGAATGGTTTTCCGATGGATCCCACGGATCCGGCCTATGAAATTTTCCGCCGGTTTTTTCCTCAACCACCGGGCGGCATGCAACAGCAACCCGAGAACCGCTCTCTGGGTTCAGGCTTTATCATCAGTGCGGATGGCTATGTGATGACTAATGCCCACGTGATCGAGGGGGCTGATGAAGTAAACGTTAAGCTTCTCGATAAACGTGAGTTCCGCGCCAAGGTCATCGGCGCCGATAAGCGGACTGATGTGGCGCTGCTTAAAATTGATGCCAATGGTTTGCCGGCAGTACGTTTGGGGGACTCCAACGCGCTCAAGCCGGGTGAGTGGGTTGTGGCAATTGGTAGCCCATTCGGCTTCGAACATTCGGTGACGGCCGGGATTGTTAGTGCCAAGGGACGGGCCTTGCCTCAGGAAAATTATGTCCCGTTTATCCAGACGGATGTGGCCATTAACCCCGGTAACTCGGGAGGCCCCCTGTTTAACCTGCGCGGCGAAGTCGTCGGTATCAATTCGCAGATTTTCAGCCGGTCTGGGGGGTTCATGGGTATTTCGTTTGCCATACCGATTGATCTGGCGATGGACATCCAGCAGCAATTGCGAAGTCGCGGCCGCGCCAGCCACGGCCGTATGGGGGTTTCCATCCAGGAGGTCACCCGTGACGTGGCTGAGGCCTTTGGCTTACCGAAAGCCAGCGGTGCGCTGGTCAATAGCGTTGAACCCAACGGACCGGCTGCGCGCGCCGGTATTGAACCAGGTGATGTAATCATGCGTTTTGATGGTAAGCCTGTGACGGCATCGAGCGATCTGCCGCGCATGGTGGGGTTGCTCAAGCCCGGTACCAAGGCCATGGTTGAAGTATGGCGCAAGGGCCAGTTGCGCACCGTGACGGTGACGATAGGCGAATTCCAGGACGAACGGATGGCAGCTAACAAACCGGCCGGCCGCGGGGTTGGTGAAGCCACTAACAGTCGTTTAGGGATTGCCGTGTCTGATCTCAGCGTGGAGCAGAAACAGCAGATGCGTCTGAATGCGGGCATTCTGGTGGTGGATATCCGTCCGGGCAGCCGCATTGATCTTCGACCGGGGGATGTCATTCTCGCCGTCACCGCGAAGGGGGATACCCAAGATATTCGTTCGGTTCAGCAGTTCAATCAGCTCATCGGTCAACTGGACGGCCGGACGCCGGCGACGTTGCTGATCCGTCGTTCGAACGTTCAGATTTTTGTGCCAGTTCCGCAAGGTCAGGCCAGTCAACCCGGTACGCGATAACCCCGACATGGCCGCCACTCGTGTGGTGGCCTCTCTGGCCCCGGGATCCGGTAGAATAGCGGGTTGATCGAGCATCCTGGTGATGCTCCCAAAGCACTTGATGCCAGCCATGGGCTGGAAAATGGAATTCCGTGAAGCACATACGCAACTTTTCGATCATTGCCCACATTGACCATGGTAAATCGACCCTGGCAGACCGACTGATTCATCGCTGCGGCGGCCTGTCTGACCGTGAGATGGCCGCCCAGGTTCTGGATTCGATGGATATCGAAAAGGAACGCGGTATTACCATCAAGGCGCAGACCGCCGCCCTGGATTACAAGGCCAAGGATGGCCAGACCTATCGCCTAAATCTGATCGATACCCCGGGACACGTCGACTTCTCCTACGAAGTCTCGCGTTCGCTGTCTGCTTGTGAAGGTGCGCTGCTAGTGGTAGATGCCTCGCAGGGGGTCGAAGCGCAAACCGTGGCCAACTGTTACACGGCTCTCGATCTGGGTGTCGAGGTTGTGCCGGTACTAAATAAGATCGATCTGCCTTCGGCTAACCCTGATAACGCCCGTGCAGAAATCGAAGACGTGATCGGCATTGATGCCACCGAAGCGGTTGAGGCCAGTGCCAAAACCGGTATCGGCATCGACGACATTCTCGAACAGGTCGTTGCGAAGATTCCTGCACCGTTGGGTGATCCGGATGCGCCGCTCAAAGCCCTGATCGTCGACTCCTGGTTCGATAATTATGTCGGCGTTGTGATGCTGGTGCGGGTGATTGATGGCTGCCTAAAGCCCAAAGATAAAATGCGTCTCATGTCGACGGGCGCGATGCACCTGTGTGAACAGGTCGGGATCTTTACCCCGAAATCGAAGCAGCAACCGCAACTCTCGGCAGGGGAAGTGGGCTTCGTGATCTCCGGTCTCAAGGAGTTGAAGGCTGCCCGTGTCGGTGACACTATCACGTTGGCGGATCGCCCGGCCGATAAGCCGCTGGATGGTTTCAAGGAAATCAAACCGCAGGTGTTCGCCGGTCTGTACCCGGTGGAGCCGAACGAATACGAGCAGTTGCGTGACTCGCTGGAAAAGTTGCAGCTCAATGATGCCGCGCTACAGTTTGAGCCGGAAGTGTCGCAAGCACTGGGTTTCGGTTTCCGTTGCGGTTTCCTCGGTCTGTTGCACATGGAAATTGTGCAGGAGCGCCTGGAACGCGAATTCGACATGGATCTCATCACCACGGCGCCGACCGTCGTGTATGAAGTCGGTTTACGTAATGGCGAGCAGATCATCGTTGAGAACCCGTCGAAGTTGCCGGATATCGGCAAGATTGAAGAGATCCGCGAACCGATCATTACCGCTTTTATCTTTTTGCCACAAGACTACGTGGGCTCGGTGATTACCCTGTGTAACCAGAAACGGGGTTCGCAGATCGATATGCGTTATCACGGCCGTCAGGTGCAGATGATCTATGAACTGCCGCTCTCCGAAGTGGTGTTCGATTTCTTCGACAAGCTGAAATCAGTATCACGCGGTTATGCCTCGCTCGATTATGAATTCAAGGAATATCGTCCGGCGGATATGGTCAAACTGGATGTGCTGATTAATGGTGACAAGGTCGATGCGCTGTCATTGATCGTACACCGTTCCACTTCGGTCTATCGTGGCCGTGAACTGGTGAGCAAGATGCGTGAACTGATTCCGCGTCAGATGTATGATGTGGCAATTCAGGCGGCACTGGGTGCGCAGATTATTGCCCGAGAAACAGTCAAAGCCATGCGCAAAGACGTGCTGGCCAAGTGTTATGGCGGGGATATTTCCCGTAAGAAGAAACTGCTCGAGAAGCAGAAAGCCGGTAAGAAGCGCATGAAGCAGATCGGTACCGTCGAAGTGCCGCAAGAAGCCTTCCTGGCCGTGCTTCGTGTCGATGGTAAATAACTGCGACGCCCCAAGATTAACGGAACGACCTGATGAATTTTGCACTGATTCTTTTTCTGATCACGCTGGCTACCGGTATTCTCTGGCTGATTGATGTGCTCTACGCCCGAAAGTTACGGGCACCCGGCAGTAAAAACCCGGTCTGGGTGGAGTGGGGTGCTAGCCTGTTCCCGGTCATTCTGGCGGTCTTTGCACTCCGTTCCTTTGTCGTGGAGCCCTTCAAGATTCCGTCGGGCTCGATGATTCCGACGCTGCAGGTCGGTGACTATATACTCGTCAACAAGTTTACGTACGGTTTGCGTTTGCCCATCGTTGGTACGGAAATTGTGTCGGGAAATCCTGTTGAACGGGGCGACGTGGTGGTGTTCCGTTATCCGCCGGAACCGAATGTCGATTACATCAAGCGGGTGATCGGTCTGCCCGGTGATACCGTGAGTTATCAGAACAAGCAACTGAGCATTAATGGCGTGCCCGTGCCGCGCAAGCCGGAAACTGACTATCTGCATCCGGATCGTATGTACTACTCGAAGCACTACCAGGAAACCTTGAATGGTGTGACCTACAACACGCTGAATGACGCAGATGCCCCGGCATTTGTCCCCGATGTTGCGCGCTTCCCGTATCGGGATCAGTGCCGTTACGATAGCAATGGTTTTGTCTGCAAGGTGCCGGCTGGCCATTATTTTGCCATGGGCGATAACCGGGATAACAGCAAGGACAGTCGTGTGTGGGGCTTTGTGCCGGATGCCAATATTGTCGGCAAAGCATTCTTTATCTGGTTCCACTGGGGTGACATGGGCCGTATTGGCGCATTTCATTGATGCTGATTGATTCATGACCGGATCGGGCCATCGTACAACAGCGCAAAACCTGCTGGCCGGGCTGGAAACTGCTATTGGCTACCAGTTCCGTGAAACGACGCTGCTTGAACAGGCACTGACCCATCGGAGTTTCGGCCGCGATCATTATGAGCGGCTGGAATTTCTGGGAGATGCCATTCTGAATGCCGTGGTGGCAGAAGCGCTCTTCAATGCGTTTCCGGCGTTACCGGAAGGCGATCTCTCGCGTTTGCGATCGAATCTGGTCTGCCAGGATCAACTGGTGTCCGTGGCCGCCGAATTGTGTATGAGTCGCTACCTTCGTCTGGGGGAGGGCGAGCTGAAAAGCGGTGGTCAGAATCGGCCATCGATTATGGCCGATACCGTTGAGGCACTCTATGGCGCTGTTTGGCAGGATGCCGATTTCGAGACGGCGCGTCAGGTCATCCTCCGTAACTTCGATCAACGGCTTAAAGCAATAGATCTGACCAAATTACCATCGGCCAAAGATGCTAAAACCCGCTTACAGGAATGGTTGCAGGCACGACGTTGCGCGTTGCCGGCCTATGGCACGCCTAAAATCAGTGGGGCAGCCCATGCCCAGTCCTTTGAAGTGACGTGTCAGATTGCTGATCAGCAGATCGAAACCCGCGGCACAGGCCCCACGCGCCGCGCTGCCGAACAGCAGGCCGCCGAAAAGGCGTTCATGGCACTCATGGCGCTTGAAGCGCGCCAACAGGAAAAGACATCATGACCGAAGATAGGATTGAACATTCGATCACATTGCCAGTTGCGCCGGATTCACTGGCACCGGCCGGGCTGGTTGCCCTGGTGGGTCGCCCCAATGTGGGTAAGTCTACATTGCTCAACCGGTTGATCGGTGAAAAACTCAGTATCACCTCCCGCAAAGCGCAGACAACACGCCACCGCATCATGGGCGTGCGCACAGATGATGATGCGCAGTACGTTTTTGTTGATACACCGGGATTCCAGACCAAACACAGTTCGGCTTTAAACCGGACGATGAATCGCGGCGTGACACAGGCGCTACAGGAAGTCGACGTCATCTGCTTTGTCATTGAGGCTGGTCGTTACAGCGATGCAGATCGTAAAGTACTGGCGTTGCTGCCTGAAGATCGCCCGGTGATTCTGGTGCTGAACAAGATTGATCAACTTAAGGATAAGGCAGCACTGTTACCCTTTGTCGCCAAACTGGCAGAAGTCCGCAACTGGTCTGCCGTGGTGCCGGTGAGTGCGGAGAAGGGCACACAGGCGGATGCGTTACTCGGTGAAATTCGTGGCGCGCTCCCTAAACAGGGTTTCCTCTATGATCCGGATACCCTGACGGATCGTAGCGAGCGATTCATCGCTTCGGAATATATCCGTGAAAAACTATTCCGCCTGCTCGGTGACGAGCTCCCTTATTCGGTAACCGTTGAAATCGAGAAATTTGAAGTCGAAGGTGATCTGCGCCGGGTATTTGCCGCCATTGTGGTAGACCGTGAATCACACAAGCCGATTATCATCGGTAAGCATGGTGAAACCCTGAAGCGTATCGCGTCGGAGGCCCGCCAGGATATGACCCGCCTGTTCGGTGGTACCGTCTACCTGGAGCTCTGGGTGAAGGTCAAGTCCGGCTGGGCCGATGACGAACGCCTGCTGCGCACACTGGGTTACGAATAATTACGCACAAACGCAAATAACCCTTACTCAAGCGCTCTGTTAGTTTATGCGGCCCGTTAAAGTCGATCGCCAACCAGCCTTTGTGTTACATACCCGGCCCTACCGTGAAACCAGCCTGGTCGTCGAGGCGATTACCCGCGATTACGGTCGAATGGCACTGGTCGCCAAAGGTGTCCGCCGTCCCCGATCAGCGATGCGTGGGGTACTCATGGCATTTCAACCCCTGGAAATGACCTGGAGCGGTAAAGGTGAGGTGGTGACATTGCATAACGCCGAATGGCAGGGCGGGCAGCCGCTGCTTGAAGGGCGTGCCCTGCTGTGTGGTTATTACATGAACGAGTTGCTGATCAATCTCTTGCCACGGGAAGATGCCCACGAGCAGTTGTTCGAACATTATGGCCAAACCCTGATGGCGCTGGCGGCATGTACGAGCCCGGATGCGACTTTTTTTTCGATCTGCCTGCGCGGATTTGAAAAGCACCTGCTGGGTGAGTTGGGTTATGGCCTGATGCTCACGCACGATACGGCGGGGGAGGTCATTCGGGCACAAGCACGCTATCTGTATGAAATGGAATCCGGTCCGCGCGTCGTGACGGATTCTTCGGCCACCGCCGGTACAATAAGTGGGAAGACATTGCTGGATCTGGAAGCTGAATCTTTTGGCAATCCGACCAGCCTCGCAGAAAGCAAACAGCTGATGCGCAGTCTGATGGCGTTTTACCTGAATGGACGACAACTGCATAGCCGTCGTCTCTTTGAAGAACTGACTGACCTGTAATTCTGGATTGGGAATCATGATTGAACTCGGCGTCAATATCGACCATGTGGCAACCCTGCGCCAGGCACGTCGTACCTATGAACCGGATCCGGTCTGGGCGGCGGTCGAGGCGCACATTGGCGGTGCCGATGGCATCACTGTTCATCTACGCGAAGATCGACGCCACATCCAGGATGCCGATGTGCGCAAACTCCGTGATCTCACCCAGATCAAACTGAATCTGGAAATGGCGGCGACCGATGAGATGGTGGGCATTGCCTGTGCGCTCAAGCCGGAAATGGCGATGCTCGTCCCTGAAGGGCGCCAGGAAGTCACTACGGAAGGTGGTTTGGATATCGTGGGCCAGGAGGCCCGTTTGGCGTCCATTGTCGGTCGTCTGCGCGACGCCGGTATCGTGACCAGCACCTTTATTGATGCCGAACCGGCGCAGGTGGCCGCTGCAGCACGCATCGGTGTGCAGGTCTGCGAAATACATACGGGACCCTATGCGCATGCCTTTCATGCGGCTGGCCGGGATGTCGAGCGTCCGGCGGTGCAGACCGAACTCCAGCGTGTTGCCGAGGCGGGGCAGCAGATTCGTGGCCTGGGGATGCGTTTTAACGCCGGCCATGCACTGAACTATTACAACGTACAGCCTATTGCCGCGTTGCCGGGCATTCGCGAGCTGCATATCGGACACGCGATTGTCAGCCGAGCCATTTTTGTCGGCCTGCGCGAAGCCGTCTGTGACATGAAGCGCCTGATGCGCGAAGCCGTCAGCCTGAACCGTTAATATGATCTACGGCATTGGCACCGATATCGTATCGGTTAAGCGCATCGGCCAGTTGCTGGCCCGCCATCCGGCGCGGGGTCTGGCGCATCTACTGCATCCTCAGGAGCAGCATGAAGCCTTGCTGGCACCGGTAGCAGATCGTTTTGTGGCCAAACGTTTTGCAGCCAAGGAGGCTCTTGCCAAAGCCCTGGGTACCGGGCTTCGTGCCCCCATCCTGCTACCTTCGATTCGTGTCGAACACGATGAACTCGGTAAGCCATTTTTCAGTTTTGAAGCCGAGCTGGCGGCATGGATCCGTCAGCGTTCCCTGCAGATCCACCTATCGATTTCCGATGAGGTGGCCCATGCTGTTGCTTTTGTTGTCGTGGAGAAATCATGAACATGAATGTTGCCTATGGTCCCCTGATGGTCGATGTGGAAGGTCTGACACTCACGGAGGCCGATAAGCGTCGATTGCAGCACCCGCTGGTAGGTGGCGTCATTCTTTTCTCGCGCAACTATAAGGATCCGGTGCAACTATCTGCACTGACCCAGGAAATCGCCCAACTGCGCCATCCGCCACTACCGATTACCGTGGATCACGAAGGTGGCCGGGTGCAACGCTTTCGTGAAGGATTCACCCGTTTGCCTGCCATGCGTGTGCTGGATGAGCTTTTTGCCAAAGACCCGATTGCTGCAGAAGATGCGGCGGTCGCGGTGGGGTTGGTGCTGGCGGCTGAATTACGTGCCCACGGCGTGGACTTTTCCTTTACACCAGTGCTGGATCTGGACTGGGGACGTAGCGGTGTAATCGGTGATCGCAGCTTCTCGAAAGACCCGCAAATTGTTTCCCGTTTAGCCGCTGCATTGATCCGGGGTCTGGCCAAAGGCGGCATGGGCTCCTGTGGCAAGCATTTTCCCGGTCACGGCTGGGTCGAGGCTGATTCGCATGTGGCTATCCCGGTCGATGAGCGTTCCATGGCCGAGATCGAAATTGACATGCAGCCGTATCATGAACTGGCACTGGATGCCGTGATGCCGGCACACGTGATCTACCCGGTGCTGGACGACCGTCCTGCCGGTTTCTCGCCGCGCTGGCTCGAGAAACTTCGTCTGGAATGTCAGTTCGATGGCATTATTTTTAGCGATGATCTGTCGATGGAAGGGGCCAGCGTTGCCGGCAGCATTATCGACCGTGCCAATGCTGCCTGGGATGCCGGCTGTGATGTTCTTCTCGTCTGCAACAAGCCCGACTTCGTGGATGCGCTGTTGGCCCAATGGCAGCCCGAAGCCCAGCCAAAGCGTGCGGCCCGCATCCCGAATCTGCTGGGGCAGGTGGGATTGGGCGATAAGCAGCCGCTGACCCGCGCACAACTCGACGCCAACCCAGATTATCAGGCGGCATTGAAACTGATCCAGTCGCTGTAATACCCAGTACCGCGTTTTAGCCTGCCCACCATGACACACCCCCTGCAGGATCAGGTACGTACACTGCCTGAGCGGCCGGGGGTGTATCGTTTTCTCGCGGAAGACGGCCAGGTGTTATATGTCGGCAAAGCCCGCAACCTCAAGAACCGCGTTTCGTCCTACTTTGCCAAGAATCTGAGCAGTCCGCGTATTGCCCTGATGGTGAGCAAAGTTGCCAGCCTCATGGTGACGCCGACGCCGTCGGAATCAGAAGCGCTGTTGCTGGAAAACCATCTCATTAAGGAACTGGCGCCCAAGTACAACATTCTTTTTCGTGATGACAAGTCTTATCCGTACATCCGACTGACCCGCGAAGCCTGGCCCATGATCGGTCTGCATCGCGGTAGTCTGTCCAACAATGCGGACTATTTTGGCCCATATCCCAATGCCTATTCAGTGCGTGAGGCCGTGCATCTGTTGCAGAAGATCTTCCGGTTACGTACCTGCGAACCCAGTGTCTTCAATAACCGGGCGCGGCCCTGCCTGCTGTATCAGATCAAACGCTGCAGCGGCACGTGTGTCGGCAGAATCAGTGCGGCAGATTATGCCGAAGACGTGAAGGCTGCCATGATGTTCCTACAGGGACGACATCAGGAAATTACCCAACGTCTCACGATGCTGATGGAACAGGCCTCAGAACAGCTGGCCTTTGAACAGGCTGCCATGTTCCGCGACCAGATTCAGGCGCTGCATCACGCGCAGGATACGCAGATCATGGACAGCCATCAGGCTGAAGATGTCGATATCATCGTGGCCGTGGAACAGGGCGGTAGCCTCTGCGTCAATCTCGCCATGGTGCGTGGTGGCCGCCATCTGGGTGACCGGGCCCATTTTCCGCAGGCAGCGAACATGCTCGATCAGGCATCCTTGACGGAAGTACTGTCAGCCTTTATCGAATCGCACTACGCCTTACATCCGCCGCCCGGAAAGGTGCTCGTCAATGTGGCCGTCGATGAATCGGTTGCCGAAACGCTCACGGGCATGATTGGTCGGCCAATGCCGATGGATCTGCCGCATTACGCGCAACACAAATCCTGGGTAGAGCTGGCCGTCAACAATGCACAACTGGCACTGACGCAGCGCCGTCGTATGCAGACACTCCAGGGGCAGCGCCAGTCGTCATTGCTTGCGGCCCTGCAGACATCAGGCCTCTCACTGGAGCGGCTGAACCGTATCGAGTGTTTCGATATCAGCCATACGCAGGGCGAAGCCGCAGTGGCTTCGTGTGTGGTATGGATGCATGATGAGAAAGAGGGCGGGGCCATGCGCCGTTCGGATTATCGGCGCTTTAACATTACCGATATTACGCCGGGTGACGACTATGCGGCCATCCATCAGGCGGTATACCGTCGTTACAAGATCAAGGAGGGCGCGTCCGATCAGGCGGTTGAAGCACGGCAGCCGGATCTGGTACTGATAGATGGTGGCCGAGGCCAGGTGGCGAAAGCCGCTGAAGCGCTCGCAGAGATCGGTCGTAGCGACATTCCGCTGGTCGGAGTGGCTAAAGGGCTAGGTAGAAAACCCGGCCTCGAATCCCTGATTTTTGTCGATGATCGTGAGCCACTGCACCTGAATCCAGATGATCCCGGCTTACACCTCGTGCAGGAAATTCGGGATGAAGCGCACCGGTTTGCCCTCACCGGTCACCGTGGTCGGCGCCAGAAAGCACGGATCGCCTCAAGGCTGGATGAGATTCCCGGCATTGGGCCGAAGCGCCGGAAAGCCTTGATGACCTGCTTTGGCAGTGTGTCAGAAATCAAGGTGGCCAGCATTGATGCCATTGCCAATGTGCCCGGTATGAGTCCTGAATTAGCGCAACGGGTGCACGAAGCGCTCCAAGATCGCTGATAATATGGTTATGAATCTGCCACTCTTCCTAACCTGGGCACGCATTGCCTGCATTCCGCTGCTGGTAATGGCCTTTGTGCCAAATGTGCTGCCTGTCGACGAAGCAGGGCGTAATCTGCTCTCGGCCATCCTGTTCATTATTGCCGCAGTCACCGACTGGCTGGATGGCTACCTGGCCCGCAAGTGGAACCAGACCTCCAATTTTGGGGCGTTTCTGGACCCGGTGGCTGACAAACTCATCGTCTCAACCGCGCTGATTCTCCTGGTCGCAGATGGTCGGGTCAGTGAACTGGTGACGATCATCATTATTGGCCGTGAAATCACAATCTCTGCACTGCGAGAGTGGATGGCCAGCATGGGGAAACGGAAGAGTGTGGCCGTCAATATGATCGGCAAATTCAAAACAGCAGCACAACTCACGGCAATCCCGATGCTGCTGCAGAGTGGTACTGTGGCCGGCCTGGACATGATCTTCTGGGGGACCTTGCTAATCTGGGTGGCTGCTGGGTTAACCCTGTGGTCCATGGCGTACTATCTCTATGTGGCATGGCCGGATCTACAAGAGAGCGATTGAAAAATTCTGGCAACAAATGCTTGACCCAAGTTTCCGAATCTCTGTATAATTCGGGCTCCGATGCGGCAGTAGCTCAGTTGGTAGAGCGATACCTTGCCAAGGTATAGGTCGAGAGTTCGAGACTCTTCTGCCGCTCCAGGTTTCAAAGGAAGGGAAAGCTTCTGCTTTCCCTTTTTAGTTAAGATGCACCAAGTGGCGCGATAGCAAAGCGGTTATGCACCGGATTGCAAATCCGTGTAGGTCGGTTCGACTCCGGCTCGCGCCTCCAAATGCCTATTTGGCGTGGCTTTCAGCCCATTCATAGATTCGCAACAGAACGTTGCTTATACGAATGGAGCAGATGATGGAAACCACCACAAATAGCAGTCCAGCCTCTTGAATAGAGGCCAGAATTACAGCGTTAGACTTGTTAGACGCTTATATGGCGCAGCACACCGGACGGGATCACTATTTCCCGCTGGAAGTTGTTTTGGGCAAACCGCTTCGGCAACCGCCCAGCCATCGAAATCACCTAAGATTAATTCTTGTCAGACTAGATGCCCTCATAGAGCGTGGCGCATTGGGCAATGTAGCCGGAAAAGGTCATGCGTCCAATGTCCAGCGCTTAGGCCGTCCAATTCAGCCTTCGACCATCATTAGCAGTCGATGGCAACGATCCATAAATGCAGATTATCGCGCTAGAGTGTGTTGTGTTGAGTTACGAGAAAACTCTACTTCCGATCTCATTTATCTGTCGGGAGGATCACCTTAAGGAGACTGCTTTGAGTGATTCATTGAAAAAGTTGAAAGTTCGTTTCAAAGATGCTCAGCAGGAGCGCTCAAGGCGAACTCTTGATGATTTATTTGATGCAGCCGCAGTGATCACTGAATCCGGTGATCCAGATCAATTTGATGCACGAACATTATCGAAGGTTTCTGGTTACTCTCTTGGATCTTTGATTAAGAGACTCGGAAAAATTGAAAATGTGTTTTTATATGTGATCGCCTTAGGCAGGGGCAAGCAGATTGCAAAGATTGAGAAGTGCTTGCAAGAACTTGGCCCAAATGCAAATCCTAGAGAATTCGCTGAGGCGTTAGCATATCTGGCATTTAGAGGGATTGAAAAAGTCAACCCAGCGGTTATTCGTTACTATGAGAGTCGTGCATTCAGGCGGTCTGAAGACTTGGCTCAAGTATTCGCATACACTGAAGAGATATTGGATCCATTGCTTCGTCTGATTGAACTCAATCAGAGCGGGTGTTTCAGAAAGCTAGACCGAGCAGAAGCGAAGTACATTTGTCGGGCGATATTTTTGTTCATTGAAAGACCGTATGCAGAAAATGATCCGATTGCGGGTAAGGAACCGCACCGTCAAATGGTCATTGATAACATCTCAAGGCTCTTGTCGGCAGGTGATTAGTATTTGTAGTCTCTTGCGATTTAGGTGAACAAAAACACTAAAGTGTCTTAACGGCAAGAATGTCTATATAAAACAATATGATGCGATTGAGTTTCTGCGTTAAAAAGCGCACAAATTCCCTAGGTTGAATCAACTTGGTGTTTGTAGAATCGCTGAACTTTTGTTCATGCATATTCAATAAGACCAAATGATTAAGGCTTGGAACACCCCATCTTGTTCAATGATTGCTGTTCGGATTCTCTGCCGACGCATCGCTTTCTCATCGATTATTGGTCTTGTTGCTTTTTCAGCCGGGGCAGATGACTCACATCCTACTTACTATGCTCAATGGGGTGGTAATGGAAAGACGAATGTCTGTATTCACTATGTAACACCACCAGGTATTAACCCCTGGTATGAAGGCTCAATTGAGTTTCCCACGCGAGTGGATGGAGCAATTGGAACCCCCAACTATAGTTTGCCAATTGTATGTGGCGGAGACGGAGCTGCAGGCCAGAATGCTAATGAAGGAGAAGCTCGTGCTTCAACTGGTGGGTATGCTGGCTATCAACCGTTGTCTATAAATACAACGTTATGGAATCAGCGCGATAACGTAAAGGATCAGCAGACAACAAATCCGCCCCCCATTATTCAGGATGCGCTGGTTTACATCTCCATGGGAGGATGGGGTGGTGGCGGTGGTGATAGTTCGGGCGGATACAGCGCCTCCACAGGGGGTACCGGTGCTAAAGGCGGTGACCTGAACGTCACATTCTCGCCCGGTCAGTATTCTTCAATCAATACCGCTACCCCATCTGGTTGGTCATCAACCATATTTCTTCAGTCGATTGGTGGTAGTGGCGGTGATGGAGGTCATGGTGGAGGCAACGGCGGGATTGCCGGAGCTGGTGGCTTTGTAAAATTTACCAACAGCGTCAATATAACTACCAATAGTTATGGGATTTATGCTCAGAGCCTTGGTGGCTGGGGTGGCAATGGTACCAATGGTGGTGGCTCTTGGTGGACAGGGAGTAACGGGGGAACAGGTAGTGCTGGCGGCACTGGAGGCGCAGTATTTGTAACTAATAACGCCACTATTGCGTCCTATTACGCTACTCCCATTTTTGCCCAAAGTATCGGGGGTAATGGCGGCAATGGCGGCAATGGGTCCGCGGCATGGTATGGCGCAGGTGGTTCCGGTGGTGCTGGCGGCTATGGTGGGCCAGGTGGAGCTGTTTGGGTTGCTAATACCGGCAATCTTTATGGTGCTATGCAAGGTGGTTACGGCATATTTGCACAAAGTGTTGGTGGTGGCGGCGGAAACGCTGGGTCAAGTGCTGGGTTATATGCGATAGGAGCATCTGGCGGCTACGCAGCCTCTGCTGGTGGTGTCATTGTTGCGAATACAGGGATTATCGTGGTTAATGGATCCTCTTCTGTCGGGATATTCGCGCAAAGCGTTGGTGGTGGTGGTGGTGCCGGTGGCATGGCTGCAGGCAACGTTGCGATTGGCGGTTCGGGTGGTGAGGGTGGCTCTGGCAATGTGGTGAACGTCAGCAATACGGGAGAGATTTATACAGGTAATGCTTGCCAGGGGGTTAATGCATCAGGTATTTGCTTGGGTCATACAACAACAGCCTATAGCGGTGCGTCGAATGGCGGAGCCTTTGGCATTCTTGCGCAATCCATAGGCGGTGGCGGTGGTGCTGGGGGTATGGGTATCTCAGGCAGCATCGTTGGCGGTGGTATGGCGCTGGGCGGCACGGGTGGAAATGGTGGAAATGGCGGCGTGGTCTATGTGGCCAATTCTGGGTATATCTTTACCCGAGAGAGTAATTCTGCAGGGATTTTGGCGCAGTCGATTGGTGGTGGTGGCGGTTCTGGGGGGGGAGCGATTTCGGTATCAGCCGGCTTTAGAGCTGCATTTGGTGATGCAACGGGTGGAAACGGTGGGTCTGGTGGAAAAGGAGATGCCGTCGGGATTAACTGTCCGAACACGACGACAGATATTTGCTCAGCTTCCGGTGTTGTACAAAGAATGGCGCCAGTATCTGGGGCTTCCATTGTTACTGCAGGCGTTGGATCGCCGGGGATACTAGCGCAATCTATAGGTGGTGGTGGCGGTAATGGCGGCTTTGCAATCGCTCTGTCTGCTTCAGCAGACGCTAGTGTGAGTATGGCCTATGGTGGTTCGGGAGCTACAGGCGGAAGCGCAGGCGGCGTTTATGCAAGTCCTAATGGGCTCGCAATCACGACAAGCGGCTCGGACTCGCCTGGGGTGCAAATAGCATCAATTGGTGGTGGCGGTGGCAATGGTGGTAGCGCCGTCTCAGGAGCGGTTAGTGGCATTGGCACCTTCAGTCTGGCCATGGGCGGTGCTGGTGGTGGTGGCGGTGCCGGTAATCAAGCCTATTTGGACAACACTAACGCAACAGTTCAAGGTGTCTTTGTTCCCGCTAGTTCGATTACAACCAGTGGTGATCGCTCCTATGGTTTGATCGCACAATCCATTGGCGGTGGCGGGGGTAGTGGCGGTGCATCCATCAGTGCTGCACTAGGTGGCGCAAGTGTCTCTCAGAGTATCGGAGGAGTGGGTGGTAGTGGGCAAGTAGCTAATCTAGTCTCCATCTATAACGATGGCACCATTAAAACATCTGGTTCGGCCGCTAGTGCGATTGTTGCGCAGTCTATTGGTGGCGGTGGCGGCAATGGCGGTACTAGTCTTGGTATCAGTGCATCCATGTGGACATTTGGTATGTCCGTTGGAGGAAGCGGCGGGGGAGGTGGTGATGGAAAGACCACTACGCTTGTCAATAACGGCAATCTGACGACCACCGGAGGTGGCGCGCCGGTCATTCTCGCCCAGTCTATTGGTGGCGGTGGTGGTAATGGCGGTGCATCATCGTCGGGTGGTCTTTCCTTGTATGGATACAACACCAGTATTGGTGGTACTGGGGGAAGCGGTGCTGCAGGTGGCTCGGTTAGCGTAACAAACTACGGTGTTATTACTGCGAACAACAGTACCGCAATGACAAATACTGGGGGCAACAATCCGGGGATACTGGCCCAGTCGCTTGGCGGTGGTGGTGGTAACGGTGGGTATTCGTATGGGTCTTTAACGGCTGTATACAACACCGCGATGAATGTTGGCGGCACGGGTGGTGCCGCTGGAACCGGTTTGGATGTCACAGTGACGAATGCGGGCTCCTTGAATATTCAAGGGGCTAACTCTGCCGGTATTTTGGCGCAAAGCATCGGTGGTACTGGGGGTAACGGTGGTACGGCAATTACTGGTTCGCTATCTGGTGGTGCAGGCTTTGCGACGAGTATTGGTGGTGGCGGCGCAAATGGCGCTTATGCAAGAGATGTAACAGTGACTTCTACTGGGCAAATTACTACCAATGGCTCACTTTCGCCGGGCGTCGCTCTTCAGTCTATTGGTGGCTCGGGTGGCAATGGCGGCCTTGCCGTTGCTGGTGGAATTAGCCTTGGTGGTAATTTGAATGGTGGTCTAGGTGGGGGTGGTGCCTGGGGCGGCGATGCTAAAAATGTCTTAGCCAATCTAAATTGGGGTGTAGCGACAACCGGGGATCAGTCACCAGCGATCCTTGCCCAGTCAATAGGTGGTTCTGGGGGTAACGGCGGCAACGCCATTGCCGGAAGCATTTCTACGGCATTGTCCGGAACCTACACGATTGGTGGTAAAGGTGGAGGCGGCGGGAAATCAGAGATGGTCACCGTGAACCTTAATGGTGATAACACACAGGGATCAAGTTACAAATTATCGACAAATGGCCTGTTGTCTCCTGTCATAGTGGCTCAAAGCATTGGAGGCGCAGGGGGCAATGGTGGTTTATCGCTTGCTGTCACAGGATCGGCGAGTGTTACCGGGAGCGTTACTATTGGAGGGGAAGGCGCTAATGGCGGGCGCTCAGGTCCAGTCGATGTAAATACTGCTTATTATGTTTCACTAACTACTGAACAGTCTCAATCACCTGCCATCATGGCACAGTCAATTGGGGGAACTGGAGGTAACGGTGGTTTGGCAGGGGGGGCTGCAGCGTCCTCATGGGGAGCGGGCCTTAATATTGGAGGTGAGGGTGGTACTGGAGGAGAGGCTAGTACGGTAACAATAAGAAACAACAGCAGTATCAAAACCAATGCACTCTTGTCGTCAGGCATTTTAGCCCAATCAATCGGAGGAACTGGCGGTAACGGTGGTTATAGTGTTGGTCAGGGTATCTACACCATGGGTGGTGTAACCGTTAATTTGGGTGGTGACAGTGGGAAGGGCGGCAAGAGCGCAACAGTAGTTGTTTTGAACACAAACTCCATTCTGACTTTAGATAGCCAGTCTTCCGGAATCATTGCGCAGTCTATTGGTGGCTCGGGCGGCAATGGTGGCCTTGCCGCGGGAGGTGGAATTTCTTCAAGCGTAAGTCTTGCCTTGAATATAGGTGGGTCAGGAGGCGCTGGGGGACAAGCCTACGATGTCCATGTAGACAATACTGGACTTATTAGTACTAATGGAAGTAATTCCTTTGGGATACTTGCTCAAAGCATTGGTGGCTCAGGCGGTAACGGTGGCAATGCTATTGGCTGGTCTGTAGGTGGTAACACTGCTATTGCAGCGGCTATTGGTGGGGAAGCAGGAACAGGCAATCAGGCATCCGAAGTTACTGTAGTTAACGCTAAGGCAGTTTCAACACACGGTGATCAATCAGCTGCAATCGTCGCTCAGTCAATAGGTGGTACGGGCGGTAACGGCGGTAATGCAATAACAGGAAGTTTTAGCTCTGAGGCTTCCGGTGCTGCTAGTGTTGGGGGTTTAGGAGGTAGCGGTGGAACTGCCGGAGATGTGAAAGCGTTACTTAAATCCGATGGTTCAGGAAATCTTTTTAGCGTATCAACAACTGGTCAACTTTCACCAGCTGTATTGTTGCAGTCCATTGGTGGTTCGGGCGGTAATGGTGGTTTTAGCTTGTCAGGAAGTGGATCGCTTGGATCGAGTGCTTCTGTTTCTATTGGCGGAAAAGGCGGTGATGGTGGAGAAGCTAGCTTTGTTGACTTCACAACCTATGGTGGCGCAAAGATTGAAACTTCGGGTAATCAGTCAGCAGGCATCGTTGCACAGTCAATCGGCGGCAATGGCGGTAATGGTGGTACAGCGATCTCTGGAGGCGCTAGCGGATCTTATTCAGCTTCGGTTGCTGTTGGTGGAGGCGGAGGTTCTGGAGGTAAAAGCGATTCAGTTGATGTTAATTTGTACAACTCAGAAAAGGGAATGCCTTATAGCGTTGTAACTTATGGCTTAATGTCTCCGGGCATCATTGCACAATCAATAAGTGGGCAAGGCGGTAATGGTGGTTCGTCAATCAATGGGTCGATCGGTGGTAAGAGTTCTTTATCTGTTTCCATTTCGGGCTATGGTGGTGATGCTGATTCACATACTGGTCAAGTTACTGTTAGGACCCAATCCCAAGCAAGTATTACTACAATGCAAGATCAGTCAGCTGCAATCTTGGCACAGTCGATTGGCGGTTCTGGCGGCAATGGTGGGTTAGCAATATCGGGCACAGCTTCTATCGAAGGATCTACAGCTTCCTTAAGTCTTGGTGGTAGCGGTGGAACGGGTGGAGCGGCCAATTCAGTTACTGTTAACTCCGAAAGTGAGCTTCGGACCTTTGGTGCCATGTCGTCGGGCATCATTGCTCAGTCGGTCGGTGGGGGCGGGGGTAATGGAGGGTCTACATTTGCAGCAAGTAGTGCCACTTCAAAAACAGAAGGGGCTGTAATATCTTTAGGTGTTGGAGGAAAAGGTGGTGTTGGTGGTTTAGGTGGGCTAGTGACTGTTTCGCAAGTTGGCGACATTATGACAGGTGGATGCGACACGGCTAAAACTGCTTGCGATCAGTCTTCTGGAATCATTGCACAATCTATTGGTGGTGGAGGTGGTAATGGCGGATCTGCATTTGCTTTTGCTTTGCAAGGCTTGCAGTCGGTTAACTTGAATGTTGGAGGTAGTGGTGGAGGTGGTGGCGATGGGAGTGTTGTCAAGATTTTCTCCAATGAGAACACTTCCTCAGGCACGATCAAAACAACGGGAGCTTTATCCAATGCTATTTTTGCTCAGAGCATAGGTGGTGGTGGAGGTTCTGGTGGATTTGCAACCAGCGTAACGGTTGCTGCTTCTTCTCCAAAAAGTCAGGCTCTTGAAATTGCTTCAGCAATAGGTGGTTCTGGCGGCAGGGGTGGAAACTCTTCTGAAGTGATAGTTTCGACAGGGGGCACCTTAATTACTACCGGTAACCAGTCGGCTGCCATATATGCGCAATCAGTTGGTGGCGGAGGTGGTAGCGGTGGTTCGAGCTTTTCATACTTTTCTAGCGGCACTTCGACTGCTTCAAAAGTTGCAGGATTGGCTGCTTCTTATGGCGCAGGTAAGATGGGCATTTCCTCTGGTGAGGGGGAAAGCTCATCCGCTTCTGCAATCCCAAGTCCAACAGATTTGGCCCCCTCTCTAAGCAAGAGTTCATCTGAAGGAACAGCCATTGCAATCAGCCTCGGGGGTGCTGGTGGTAATGGTGGAAGCAGTGGAAAAGTAACTTTAAATAGCACTTCAGATATCTCAACAATAGGCGACTCGTCCCAGGGTGTTTTTGCACAATCGGTTGGGGGCGGTGGTGGTTCTGGCGGGGCTAGTAGCTCCATGAGTGGGTCTGGTAAGTACGTCATTTCAGGAAGTCTTGGTGGCTTTGGTGGTACCGGTGGCTCATCTGGTGATGTATCGGTTGCTACTGGTGATGCCAAAAATATCAATACATCCCTAATTGTCACTACTGGATTAAATGCTGCGGCTATTTATGCTCAGTCAGTTGGGGGCGGTGGTGGTTCTGGCGGTTCAACTTCTAGCACGTCTTCATCTTCGGGATATGCCATTGCTTTAGGAATGGGGGGTATTGGGGGTTCTGGTAATTCCGGTGGAAAAGTTACAGTTGAAAACTCTGCTCAATTAATCACCGCATCCGCCAATTCGGCGGGTATTTATGCACAATCGATTGGTGGCGGTGGCGGTGATGGGGGTACTAGCTCAGTAAGCGCTACAAAACAACTTCCCCCTGTTTCAGAATTTGTGCCGCCAAGTATTAAGAGTTACGTTGGTAAGCTAAGTAGTAAAACAGAGGGCACTGCTTCAAGTGATGGTGGATCTAGTGCAGCAGCAGGTGCAGGTGAAGAGCAAAAGGGTAGTCAAGCAGGTGGATCTTCTAAAGATACGGCTGTCGGTTTGAGTTTGGGGGGCTTTGGTGGAACCGGCGGCAATAGTGGCTCGGTGAGCGTGACTAACTCAGCAGGTATAGCAACTGGCACTGTTATCACTGCTGTAAACCAAACACATTCGACTTTGTCGTCAGCTAGCGGCCCTACTGGGCTAAAAAATGTTGCAGATTACTCTTACGGAATTTTTGCGCAGTCTATTGGCGGCGGAGGCGGTTCTGGCGGCCAAAGCGCTTCAGATGCCGATACCGAAAAACTGAGCGTCGCCTTATCCATTGGTGGTGCAGGTGCAGGCGGGGGTTCTGGTAATAGGGTTGATGTTACTAATACAGGTTCGCTAACTACGAATGGCGCCCAGGCTTCAGCCATCTTCGCACAATCGATTGGTGGGGGGGGGGGTGTTGGCGGTGATGCACACAGTGTTAGTAATTATTTCTCTACGAAATCTTTTGCGTTAGGTTTAGGCGGCAGCGGTAAGGATGGTGGTAGCGGGGGGGATGTCACAGTAAATTCCTCCATCGGAAATATTGTTACCAATGGAATGGCTTCAGATGGTATCTATGCTCAATCGGTTGGGGGGGGCGGCGGTAAAGGTGGGTCATCAAGTACAGCGGTTGAAGTAACTGTTGCAGATGTGGAGGGGTTTGTTGCATCTGGAATTTCTTCCGCCGAACCTGGTGAAGCTAGTTCGGAGACAACGGGTGGCATAGCCGTTGCGGCTGGGCTAGGTGGAGCGGGAGGTTCTGGCGGCAATGGTGGTAATGTCAGTATTAGCAATTCATCCCAAATCACTACAGCTGGCGATTCTAGTTCTGGAATATTTGCGCAATCGATAGGCGGTGGCGGGGGCAGTGCCGGTTCTAATACTAATCATATTTCGATGGTTAGCTATTCCTTTAACGCTAGCCTTGGGGGGGGCGGAGTTGCTGGTAATGGCGGTAATGTTTTCGTCTCTTCGAGAGCGGATGTATTTACATCTGGCCAATCAGCTTTTGGTATTTTTGCGCAATCTGTTGGTGGGGGTGGTGGCATCATGAATGTTGTCAACACCACAACTTCTGCTACTAGCGGAAATGCGGATATAACCGCGAATTTGGGTGTAAACGGCGGGTCAAACTTGTTCGGTGGAACTGTAACTTTGGGCAAAAACGATGATCCACTGATTAATTGGATCACAACCAAGGGGGCTAGCTCAATAGGTGTTTTTGCTCAATCGATTGGCGGCGGAGGCGGTGTTGCGTTGAGCAATAATGCAAGTAGTGGAAATGGAAGTGTTTCTGCATCAGCAGCTTTGGGTGCAGTCAAAGGCACCAGTGGCGCAAGTGCTGGAGGGAATGCTAATGCTGTTCAGATTTTTAGCAATGCGTCGATTTCAACTGATGGAAATAATGCTCCAGGAATGGTTGCGCAATCGATTGGCGGCGGCGGTGGATTAGTCGCGTTTAATAATGCCAGTGCTCAGATTAAAAGTTTGAATGAGACCTATCTGATGGGCGCACAAAACGGATCATCTGGAAATGGTGGTGCCGTTTCTGTAACACAAGGAGGTAAATTAATTCTTACCCAAGGTGCTAATAGCATAGGCATTTTGTCTCAATCGATTAGCGGTGGTGGTGGATTGATTTTGTCTCACAATACGTCAACCGAAACTTCTAATGAAGTTGCAACAGAAAATATTGTTATTGGTGGTAGCGGTTCAGGCAGTTCAAGCAGTGGTACGGTAAATATGCTTGTTGATAGCATCATTCAAACTGGTACCGCAGGTTTCGAGGGGGCTGTCGGTACCGGTGCTAATAGCATCGGTATTGCCGCTCAATCTATTGGCGGAGGTGGTGGTATTACAACCTCTAGCTTCTCTGCGGGTAAGCTTTCGATTGCAAACATGCAAATTGGCGGCCAATCCGGTGTCGGTGGTGACGGAGCGGGTGTTTCCGTAGCACAGAAAGGTGGCATCACTACTCAAGGACCTGCCGCGATTGGTATCTTGGCGCAATCAGTTGGTGGCGGTGGTGGTTATACTGCGCTGGCTGCCTTGCAGGCAAACGCAACGATTTTAAGCACGACTAACGTGAATATTGGTGGATCCGGAAGTGCTTCTGGAAATGGTGGTGAAGTCAAAGTCGATGTTTCAGGGCCCATTTCAACCAATGGCAAGAATTCTGTTGGTGTGATCGCGCAATCAGTTGGTGGCGGTGGCGGCATCTTGTTAGTTAGTGGATTTATAGGCAATGTTAAGCCAAACTTTACTCAGGGTACTGGCAATGGTGGTGACGTGACCGTTAACGTAAATGCACCAATAACGGTCTCTGGCAGCGGTTCGATCGGTGTTATTGCCCAATCGGTTGGCGGCGGCGGTGGTTTTTACCTTGATGAGGCTGGCTATCAAGCAAAATCTGGTGGCGGTACAGGGACTGCAGGCATTGTTAGTGTTTACGTTAATGACGTAATTCAAGCTAACACGGGTACGGGCATCTACGCTGGTGCGGCGAAAGGCCCAAATGATCCTAACATCACCATCAACAAGGGTGCAGCAGTTCTTGCGACTACGGGGACAGCCATTGCTGTAGATGGCCTGTTAAATAATATCCATAACGAGGGAACTATCGCAGTTGCTAATTCCCGCAGTAGCGTCGCGATGGAGTTTAAAGGCTCTGATGGAACAACAGATATTTACAACAAGGGCCTAATCTCTGGTGCTTTGACTAACGCAGGAAGCAATATAAACGTTCTCAATGATAAAGATGGACGCTTCTATCTGCCAAACATGCCGAATCTTGGTAAGGGCATATTTATTAATTCTGGCTACCTAATGTTCAACCATCTTGGTGAGGTTGCAACTGCCAATACTAACCATGCTGGTTCGTTCATTCAGACATCGACAGGTGTGCTCGGTAGCAGAATAGATTTTGCATCAGGAAAATCTGATCTCTTAGATATTTCCGATAGCACAAAGTTTGTCCTTGACGGAAAGATTAGGCCTGTCCTCCTCAATGCTGGAAACATCAAGCCAGGCTCTATGACAGCTACCTTAATTACCTCAGGTGCTGTTACTGGGCTATCGGACATATCTAATAATCTAGGAGTTGACGCACAAAGTGCGATCATGAGTTATGGTCTGAATCGGGTGGGCAATAGCATCAACATGAGCTCAACCGCCAACTTTGCTCCTGCAGGCTTATCGCAGTTTGGCAGCCAGGTGGGTCAGGCGATCGGTCAGTATC
>NZ_JBIJFP010000010.1:0-62693 GCF_057744235.1 Fluviibacter sp.
GGCAGGCTGGAACATCGTCAAAGTGGATGACAAGCGCCCGTTTAAAATCCCATCCCTCGCAGAAGCACAAAACCAGGTGCGACAGCAGATTGCCCAACAGCAACGAATTGAGTTGCTTAATAAACTGCGGGGTGAGGCTAAGATTACCGCGAATTGATTGCAATCGACCTTGAGTTTTTGGGAAATTTAGTGTTTAATATTGATCTTTCGTAGCGCCCGGATGTTGTAAATCTTCGACTCCGGCTCGCGCCTCCAGGATTTTGCGAGAAGTTCTGCGGCAGTAGCTCAGTTGGTAGAGCGATACCTTGCCAAGGTATAGGTCGAGAGTTCGAGACTCTTCTGCCGCTCCAAAATGAAAGGCCAGTACTTCGGTACTGGCCTTTTTCTTTGTTGGTCCGGATGGTAAAGTAGCATATGTTAATTTATAAAGGTGCTACGATGAAACACGGTTATCTGTTTTCGGTCATGTTGTTAGGTCTGGTGGGCTGTTCCAGCCCCGGAGTCCAGAAAATCGGTGACAACCTGTATTCGGTGTCTGAAAAGAGCCAACCGACTCAAGCAGCCGCCGAGCATATTCCGGATCCGGCCATCGATGACATCAAGGCAGCGGCGAAAGACTACTGCGCCCAGATTAAACAGCAGGTTAAAGTGCGCACCTATGACCAGCCACAGGATCCGGTGATTCGTCAGGGTATGTTTACGATGACCTTCAGTTGCGTTCAGGAATCCAATTAACCAGATTGGTTGTTTGGTTTCGAGTGCGCTGCAGGAGCCAAAAGGGAGGTGTTTTTAAAGCCTCCCTTTTAAGCGCATTATTAACTTTACATAATATAAATTATGCGAATTAATGTTACAGCTGAAATTCTTATATGGGGCTCAAAACGGCGTAGACAAATCAAAGACCATAGGCTCGCCCGTTAACGGATGATCGAAGGATAAATGCCGCGCGTGCAGATACATCCGGGGTGCGCGTTTAAAGGCTTCAGGATGTGCATATAACGGATCCCCCAGGATTGGATGGCCGAGCGCCATCAGATGCATGCGCAGTTGATGGGATCGCCCAGTAAAGGGTTCGAGATCAACACGCGTCCAGTGCTCTTGCACGTTACGCGCTATCACCTGAAAATGGGTCAGCGAAGGTTTTCCCGTCTCAAAGTCGATTTTCTGTCGTGGCCGGTTTGGCCAATCGGCAATCAGCGGAAAGTTGATGCTGCCCTGGTCATCCGTCATCAAGCCGTCAACAATCGCTTCATAACGCTTGTGAACCTGGCGCTCGCGGAAAGCCCGGCTCAGCCCACTGCTCATTGCCGGGCCCAGAGCTAGCATCATGAGACCTGATGTCGGTTCATCAAGCCGATGGACGACTACGGCATCAGGAAATTGCGGTTTCAACCTCGTTATAACGCTGTCCCATTTTTCGGGTCGGCGACCGGGCTGCGATAATAAGCCCGCCGGTTTATCGACTACGAGCAAGCCGTTATTGTTATAGAGGATCTGTGGCATAGTCCAGTACTAACAGGTTGAGGCTTATACTAATTGCTATGAAAAACCAAAACAAAATCAATTTGCTAGGGACGTTTGTTTGCAATCTACTTGTGGTTTTAGGGGCCGTTGTTGCTCTGGGTGCCGCTTTGTATATGCAGCACGGCAAAGCTATGCAGCCCTGTACGATGTGTATTATCCAGCGTTATGCCTTCCTGTTGCTTGGTTTGAGTGCCCTTCTTTGCATTCTGTTGCCATTCCACGTTATTCGAGTGTTCCTGGTGGGCACCGGCGTACTAGGGGCATTGGTTGGTATCATCGCAGCGATTCGCAATCTCTGGGTACTAAGTCATCCGGAGATCCTCTGTGGTCGCGATCCTATTGAGCTGTTTCTGAATGGGCTACCACCGGCCCAGTGGTTTCCGAAGGTTTTCGTCGCGCTGGGGCTCTGTTCGGACCCGATTCCCCCGCTACTTGGCCTGCCCTTACCCGCCTGGTCGCTGATTGGCTTGTTCGTTCTGGTTAGCCTGCTGTTGCTGGGTTTGCGTCGTCGCTAGCGTTTTGTCGCCGGCGGCGGCTGTTTGGGGTGCCTGGCTCGACCAACTACCACCCAATGCCTTGATGAGTAGCACGCTTGCGTTGAGGCGCTGCTGGGCAATGATGATCGATTTCTGCTGATAATTCAACGCGTTATTCTGTGCAACGACCACGTTAGTGTAGTTATCAATGCCGGCCTCGTAGCGATTCAGCGCAATATTGACGCCCAGCTCACCCAGTTCTGCAGCCTGATCCTGGATGACTGATTCCTGCTGGTAAATTCTCAACGCGGCCAGCTGCGTTTCAACTTCCTGAATTGCCGTTAAAACCGTTTGCCGATAAGTCGCCACATTTTCATCATAGACACCGCGCGCCTGTTCGACATTGGCAGCGCGCGCACCAAAATCAAGCACAGTAAGTGCCAGGCTCGGGCCCAGGCCCCAGTAAAGGAACGGTGTCGTCAGCAACTGGCTGAACGAGGAACCCAGATAACCGATGTTATTCTGGCTACTATTGAGCGTTAGGCTAGGATAATAGGCGGCCATCTGGAAGCCGATCTGGGCATTAGCCGACGCCATGCGGCGTTCCGCTGCCGCCACATCGGGACGGCGCTCCAGCAGTTCAGAGGGTAAGCCAGGCGGCACAACCGGGACGACCAGTGCGCCGCGTGTTGGCAACGGGTTGAAAGTTAGAGAAAAATCGGATGCCGGTTTTCCGATCAGTACGGCGATCAGCGCTTCCTGAGCCGCCCGGTTGACGCCAACATCAATCTGTTGAGCCTGAACGCTTTTATATTGCGCATCCGCGTTGATGAAATCCTGACGTGCTTTGACGCCGATTTCATACTGATTTTTGGAAAGGGTCACGCCTCGCAAATTGGATTTGGCCGTGTGCTCCAGGAGTACTTTCTGGGAATCCAGGGAGCGCAGCAGAAAATAGGCCTGAGCCAACTGGGCCTGAATCGAGAGTTTGGCGTTCTCCAGATCCGCCACGCTGGCGACAAAACTGGCATCCTTGGATTCCACGTTGCGGCGGAGTTTCCCCCAGAGATCGGCATCCCAACTCACGCCACCATAAAGGTTCACGGTATTGTAGATGCTGCCATCGTTAATTGAGCCATCCGGGTTGACCAGCTGGGATTTGTTGCCGGTTCCCGATGCATCCCGCCCGCCATCGGCATTGAGACCGAATATGGGGTAGCGTGCGGCACTCGCACCACTGGCAAGGGCCTGCGCTTGGCGTACACGGGCAACGTACAGCGCAATGTTCTGGTTGTTCGGGTCAATCTGGGCCATCAGCTCATTGAGCACCGGGTCGCGGTAGATTTTCCACCACTCCCCCTTAGTCACATCATCTTCTGGCGCGGCGATTTTCCAGCCCGGGGTCGGTTTGAATTCGGCTGACATCGGCACTTCGGGGCGCACGTAATCTGGCCCGACAGCACAACCGGAAAGGAGTGCACTGGTCATAATGAGCCAGAGCGTTTGACGGAGGATTAAGCGTCGATTTTTCATGTTGAGAGTTCCGTACCGGTTATTTTAGCCGGAAGGCGTTGTGCCCTTCCCTGCTTCGTGAACCGGTCGAGCGCCAGATAAACTACTGGCGTTGTGTACAGCGTGAGCACCTGGCTGAGAATGAGGCCGCCGACAATCGCCACACCCAACGGCACCCGTAATTCTGCACCTTCCCCGTGACCAATCGCCAGAGGGATCGCGGCGAAGAGCGCCGCAAAGGTCGTCATCAGAATCGGACGGAAGCGGCGCAAACAGGCCTGATGGATCGCCTCACGTGCCTGAGCACCGGCGCGCCTTGCCGAAATCGCAAAGTCGATCATCATGATCGCATTTTTCTTCACAATCCCGATTAAGAGGATGACACCAATCAAGGAAATGATATTGAAGTCGGTGCCCGTTAGAAGAATCGCCATCAAGGCACCCACGCCGGCCGAGGGGAGTGTTGAAAGAATGGTCAGCGGATGAATCAGGCTTTCATAGAGCATGCCCAGCACAAGATAGACCGCAATAATCGCCGCAAGAATGAGCAAGGGCTGAGACTTCAACGATGCCTGAAAGGCTTTGGCACTACCCGAGAACGTACCTCGGATAGAATCCGGCACACCAAGCTCAAGCAGCGTCTGCTGGATGGATTCCGTTGCCTGGGAGAGCGATACGCCCAGAGGCAGGTTAAACGACAGCGTTGACACGACGAAGGCTCCCTCATGGTTGACTGCCAGAGGGGTCTTTTCTGCAACAAGATGGGCGATGCTGCTTAATGCCACCTGTTTTGCTGGTGCAGTTGCTGTGGCAGGGACCGTCAGCATCATACGTTCCAGCGTTTGTGGTGACTCGGTGTATTCCGGTGCGGCTTCCAGAACAACACGGTATTGATTCAACGGGTTATAAATTACAGAAACCTGGCGCTGGCCAAACAGATTGTTGAGTGCCGCATCGATCATTTTGGGCGTAATACCTAAGCGGAATGCCGCATCCCGATCAATCTCGACCCGGGTCTGCAAACCGAGATCCTGCTGATCCGTATTCACATCAGCCAGCACCGGCAGCTTGCTGAGCGCCACACGGATTTTGGGCTCCCATTCACGGAGCTCTTCGATATCATCACTTTGCAAAGAGAACTGAAACTGAGCGTTGGAAGGCCGGCCACCGATGCGGATATCCTGCATCGGCACCAGGAAAAGGCCCGCGCCAGGCTCTCGCCCCAGCTTTGGTCGTAGCCGGTTAACGACTTCATCGGCTGAGAGGTCGCGATCCTTGAGCGGTTTCAGAGAAATAAACACGATACCGCTATTGCGCTGCGAGCCACCCGTGAATCCTGAGACCATGTCAACGGCAGGATCATCCTTGATGATCTGAATGAACTTGCCGAGCTTGTCTTTCATCGTATTGAACGATACCGACTGATCTGCCTGAATAAAGCCCATGATGCGGCCGGTGTCCTGCTGCGGGAAAAAACCTTTGGGCACGACTTTGTAGAGATAGACGTTGAGTCCAATCGTCAGAAAAAGCCCTGCCAGCATGAGCTTGCGGTGATCAAGTGCCCAGGCAATCGTACGGGCATAAGCCTCGTAGGTTTTATCAAAACCGATCCCAAAACCATGTTGCATGGCCTGTAAAGCACGAGTCAGCCAGTCATAGACGCGATGCAACCATGCAAAGCGAATCGTCGTCAGTGCTTGCTTTCTGCTGGCATGGCCATCCCTGGGTTGATGGGTACGCAGCAGAATATCCGTCATCATCGGTGTCACGGTGAGCGAAATCACCATGGAGATCAGAATCGCGATCGACAGCACGACAGCAAATTCACGGAACAAACGTCCGATGATGCCGCCCATGAGCAGAATCGGCAGAAACACGGCAATGAGTGACAGACTGATCGAAATGACGGTAAAGCTAACTTCGCGGGTGCCTTGCAGGACTGCCTGGCGCAACGGCATGCCTGCCTCCCGGTGACGGATAATGTTTTCCATCACCACAATCGCATCATCCACCACAAAACCAGTGGCGATGGTTAATGCCATCAGGCTCAGATTATCAAGGCTGAAGTTGCATAGATACATCACACCGAAGGTACCGATCAGCGACACAGGCACCACAATGCCCGGGATCAAAGTTGCCCGGACGTTCTTGAGAAACAGGTAAACCGCCAGAATGACTAGCGCGACTGAGAGTACCAGCGTTCGCTCGACTTCTTTGAGGGATGCCAGAATCGTTGGTGTGCGATCCATCACGGTCTGGATTCGAATGCCGGCAGGAATAGCGGACTCTAGTTGGGGCATGATTTCCTTGACCCGCCCCACGGTTTCAATAATATTCGCACCGGGCTGCCGGTAAAGGATGAGCATGACCGAGCGTTTGCCGTTGGTCAGGCCAATATTTCGGACATCCTGAACCGAGTCACTGACGGTGGCCACATCGTCAAGCCGCACCGGGGAACCGTTTCGCCAGACCACAATGACCGGTTTATAGTCTGCCGCTGTTTTAGCTTGATCATTGGCCTGAATCTGCCACTGTCGATGCTCGTTCTCCAACGTGCCCTTGGGCAGGTTCATGTTGGCCTTGAGCACCGCGTTCCGGATGTCTTCCGTGCTAATGCCCATCGCCTGAATCACCCCTGGCACCACAGTGACACGGACTGCCGGTTGTGCACTACCGCCGACGGTAACCTGACCAATGCCGCTGACCTGGGCCAGTTTCTGCGCCAGTATGGAATCAGCGACATCGTAAATCCGTTCAACACCCAGGGTTTCCGAAGTCAGCGCCATGACCATGATCGGTGAGTCCGCCGGGTTCACCTTACGGTATGTCGGATTCGAGGGTAACCCCGTGGGTAACAAGGCTCGGGCTGCCACAATCGCCGCCTGCACATCGCGAGCCGCACCATCAATATTGCGGTCCAGATCAAACTGGAGCGTGATATTCGTGGACCCCTGAGTACTGATCGAGGTCATTTCCGTCACGCCGGCAATGCGGCTTAAAGAGCGTTCCAGGGGCGTGGCAATACTGGACGCCATGGTTTCCGGGCTGGCACCAGCCAGCGAGGCCCGGACAGAAATCGTCGGAAAATCCACCTGCGGCAGCGGCGCTACCGGTAACTGCAGAAAACCGATAATCCCCGAGATCGTAATTGCGACCACCAGTAAGGTGGTCGCAATCGGACGTTCAACAAAGAGTCTTAGCCAGTTCACAGCGGAGGGCTGCCCTGATGATCCGCGTTCGGTGCCGCATTCAGATCCCACCCCGTGCGGTCCTTGATCCGACGAGCCAGTCGATCAAAATACAGATAGATTACCGGGGTGGTGAACAGTGTTAGCAGCTGACTCAGTAACAAGCCGCCCACCATGGCAATGCCCAGTGGTTGGCGTAACTCACTACCAATTCCGCCCCCCAGCATGAGCGGCAAAGCACCCAGTAGCGCCGCCATCGTCGTCATCAGGATCGGGCGGAAGCGCAACAGACAGGCCTGATGAATCGCATCACGCGGTGCCAGCCCTTCCCTACGCTCCGCATCCAGCGCAAAGTCGATCATCATGATGGCGTTCTTCTTGACAATACCGATCAGCAGAATAATGCCGATGATGCCGATGATACCCAGATCGTTTCCCGTGAGCATGAGCGAGAGCAAGGCACCAACGCCGGCCGATGGCAGCGTTGAAAGAATGGTAATCGGATGGATATAGCTCTCGTACAGCACCCCGAGCACAATATACATCGTTACAATGGCCGCCAGGATCAGCAGCACCGTACTCGTTAATGAAGATTCGAAGGCCCTGGCGGCCCCTTGGAAATGACTGCGCACCCCCATCGGTAAACCGATTTCGGCTTCCGCCTCACGCACGGCATCAACCGCATCACCCAATGAGATGCCGGTCGGTAGATTGAACGAAATGGTTGCAGCAGGGAACTGGCTGTAACGATGAATGACGAGTGCCGTCTCCGCTTCCCGGATCTGCGCCAGCACATTTAAGGGAATCTGCTGCCCGTTCATTGAAGGGACATAGAGCTGCTTCAGCGATTGTGGGTTCACCCGGAAGGCGGAAGAGGCTTCAAGTACGACGCGGTACTGGTTGGATTGCGTGTAAATCGTCGAGATCAGGCGCTGACCATAGGCGCTGTACAAGGCATTGTCGATCGCATCCACCGATACGCCCAGGCGGCCGGCGGTATCCCGGTCAATGTCGACGTACACCTGTAGACCCCGGGTCTGCAGATCACTACTGACATCGGCCAGACGACGCGACTGCCGTAAGCGCTCCACCAGGCGTTGCGTCGTCTGAATTACGGAGGCTTCATCCGGCCCTTCCAGGGTGAACTGGTAACGGTTTTTGCTGACCCGATCTTCAATCGTCAGATCCTGCACCGGTTGCAGGAACAGACTAATACCGGGGATTTCGCGGGTTTTTTCCAAGAGGCGGTGAATGATGGCTTCAACGCGGTCATCTCGCTCGGCGATGGGTTTCAGGTTGATCTGGATACGGCCGCTATTGAGTGTGGTGTTGGCGCCATCGATCCCGATGAAGGACGACAGGCTTTCTACCGCCGGATCCTGCAGGATGGCATCTGCCACCGATTGCTGTCGAATCGACATGGCCTGGAAAGACACCGTCTGGTCGGCTTCGGTCACCCCCTGGATGACGCCCGTGTCCTCAACTGGAAAAAACCCTTTGGGAATAAGCATGTAAAGCAATACCGTCAGCACCAGGGTGCCAATCGCCACCTGAAGCGTTAACTTCTGCCGGTCCAGGACCCAGTTGAGCGCCCTTTCGTATTGTGCAATCAGGCGATCAAATGCGGTTTCGATCCAGCGCATGAACGCCCCGTGTTTCACGTTATGCGCATCATCTTTCAGCAACTTCGCGCACATCATCGGCGTCAGTGTCAGCGACACAAACGCTGAAATTAGAATCGCCACAGCCAGTGTGATGGCAAATTCACGGAACAATCGGCCCACCACATCGGTCATGAACAGCAACGGGATCAGCACGGCAATCAGGGAGATCGTCAGCGAAATGATCGTGAAACCAATTTCTCGTGCGCCCTTTAGGGCAGCGTTGAGAGGCGTTTCTCCCAGCTCGCGGTGACGGGCAATGTTTTCAATCATGACAATGGCGTCATCGACCACAAAGCCGGTGGCAATGGTCAGTGCCATCAGACTCAGGTTGTTGATTGAGAAACCGGCCAGATACATCACCGCAAAGGTGCCAATCAGCGATAACGGAACGGCGACCGACGGAATGATCGTGGCCGGGATACTCCGCAGGAACAGATAAATCACCATCACCACCAGGGCAATGGCCATCATGAGTTCGGAACGAACATCATCAACTGACGCACGGATCGTAATGGTCCGGTCGGTCAGCACTTTGAGTTCGGCTGCAGCCGGCAGGCTGGCCTGCAGCTGGGGCAATAGTGTCTTAATGCGGTCGACCACCTCGATCACGTTAGCGCCAGGCTGGCGCTGCACGTTCACAATGACGGCTGGCTGTCGGTTGACCCAGGCAGAGAGATACGCGTTCTCGGCGCCCTCCCCGACGTCGGCCACCTGGTTCAGTCGCACCGGTGCTCCGTTACGCCAGGCAACAATCACGTTACGGTAATCATCTGCTGATTTGAGCTGATCGTTGGCATCAATTGTTACCGCACGGAGCTCACCGTCAAAACTGCCCTTCGGGTCATTGACGTTGGTGTTGCCGATGGCGGTGCGTAAATCCTCGAAGCTCAGATTCATCGCCGCCAGGCTGGTCGGATTCACCTGGATACGAACCGCCGGGCGCCGACCCCCGCTCAGCGATACGAGGCCGACACCGCTGACCTGCGATATTTTCTGCGCCAGACGGGTTTCCACCAGATCGTGCAGCCTGGTCACCGGTAAGGTGGGTGAAGTAATCGCCAGGGTCAGAATCGGTGCATCCGCCGGATTCACCTTGCTATAAATGGGGGGCGTCGGCAGGTCCTTGGGCAGCAGATTCGTAGCCGCATTAATGGCGGCCTGCACCTGCTGTTCGGCAACGTCCAACGCCATATCCAGCGTAAAGCGCAGCACGATGACCGAACTGCCCATCGAGCTGGTCGAGGTCATCTGTTCCAGGCCCGGCATCTGTCCGAACTGACGTTCCAGCGGTGCCGTCACCGAGCCGGTCATGACTTCGGGGCTCGCTCCCGGATAAAAGGTGCTGACCTGAATGGTTGGATAATCCACCTCCGGTAAGGCCGAAGTGGGCAGCAGCCTGTAGGCTATCAGGCCGACCAGCAGAATCGCCACCATCAGTAATGAGGTCGCGACCGGCCGGAGAATAAACAGACGTGAGGGATTCACCGGGTCGGGCGCTGTACGACGTTGACCTTGGCACCAGGTTTCAGCTTGTCGAAACCATCAACCACTACCGAGTCACCCGCTGTCAGACCTTCCAGAATTTCTGCCTGGGGACCCTGCACCCCCCCCAGTTTGACAGTTTTAGCAGCAACGGCCTGGTCGGCACCGACCACATAGACATAGGTGCCCTGGCTGCCGCGCAGAATGGCATTGCTGGGGGCAATGATCGCCTGATCACGATCCTCCACCAGCAGGCGTGCATTCACAAACTGGTTCGGGAACAACGCGTTATCGTCGTTAGTGAATTCCGCTTTCAGCTTGACCATCCCGGTGGTCGCATCAATCACGTTATCGATCGATTTGAGCACGCCTGTGGCAATGACCGTGCGGAAATTCCGGTCATACGCCGAGACCGGCATAGCATCCCCGGCGTTGAAGCGGGCAAGAATTTTCGGGAGCTGGTCAGACGGAATCGTAAACAGCACATCGATCGGCTGCACCTGGGTCAGGGTCACGATGCCGATCGTGTCGCTGGTTTTGACAATATTGCCCGCATCCACTTTACGCAAACCGAGCCGTCCGTCGAAGGGTGCCGTAATCTGGGTATACGAAAGCTGGGTCTTCGCATCGGCCAGTGATCCTTTGTCCGTTTCCACCGCCCCTTCGAACTGTAGGACCAGTGCCGCCTGCGAATCTAAATCCTGACGCGCAATCGAATCCTGCTTATAGAGTGTCTGATAACGTTTCAGTTTGATGCGGTGATCTTTTAAGAGAGCCTCATCCTGGTCGAGCTTCCCTTTAGCCTGCATCACCTTGGCTTCATAAATACGGGGGTCTACCACGGCGATCAGATCACCGGCTTTGACCATCTGCCCTTCCTGGAACAACACCTTATCCAGCTGGCCGTCGATCCGCGTCCGGATCACGACTTCGCGCCGAGCCGTGACAGTCCCCAAGCCATCCACCAGAATCGGGAACACCCCTTCAACGACCGGCTGTACCGCCACCGGGATCGGTGGTTTGCCGCGCTTTAACGGGCTGCTGTCACCGTTCAGATAGCCGATCAGCGCAAAGCCGGCCAACACCAGCACAAAGGCACCGCTACCGATGAGCCACTGATCACGGGGACGCCGCGCCCGAAAGTGGGCGACATGATGGCGCGCCGATGCATGTACTTTCCCGGGGGTCTTTTTTGCTAAATCCGGCCAATCGGTTTCGTGTAGCCTGGTTTTCAAACGCGATAGATTTTGTTCAGTCGCACGGACCAGAGACTCCAGCTTTGCGGCAATACGCATGCGGTGATGTTTAAAAAAACTCATACTACAATTTTACCCTTGCTCTACTGATTGTAGTGTAAGAACTTTACGCTTTTAATATTTAACCCGAATGAAGCGTTCACATTTCTCTGAATGCTAACTGCTGTGAGACTTCCATGAGTATGATAGTGAAACATTCAACTTAATGCTGGTTTTATAGCATTAAGCCAAACAATGCGGATTATTACAAAACGTAACGGTGATTGCATGTCATACAAACCCAATCGGCGAGATTTTTTGAAACTCATCAGCGGTGGAAGCGTCGGCCTGCTGATACCTGAAGCGGCTTCAAGCGCTACTGAGGTCCACTTACCGTTCGCATATGGCGAACGTGATCTGGTTGCATTTCCTGAAAAGAAGCCCCTGATCGTTCAGACGACACGACCGCCACAACTAGAAACCCCTTTTCGCTACTTTGACAGGCAACTGATCACGCCAAACGATGAGTTCTTTGTGCGTTATCACCTGGCGGGAATTCCGACGGAAATCGACATATCAACCTATCGGTTAAAAATCAGTGGAAACGTTTCAAATCCTCTAGAACTGTCTTTTAACGATTTAAAAACAAAATTCAAACCGAAAAGAATTGTTGCTGTGAATCAATGTTCCGGCAATGGCCGCGGCTTAGCGAACCCTAGAATTAACGGAGGCGGCCAACTGGGCAATGGCGCCATGGGTAACGCAGTGTGGGTTGGCGTTCCGCTCCGCGACATTCTTTCTGTCGCACGGGTTGGTAAAAACGCCAAACAAGTGACTTTCAATGGCCTTGATCAACCTGTGATGACGAGTGATGCCGACTTTATTAAAAGTCTGGATATCGCGCACGCCAACGATGGAGAGGTATTAGTCGCTTATCAGATGAATGGCACAGATATACCGTTTCTGAATGGTTTTCCTGTCAAGTTGGTTGTGCCTGGGTATTACGGCACATACTGGGTCAAGCACCTGGCAGAAATCAATGTTATAAACCAGGAGTTCAACGGATATTGGATGCAGTCAGCTTATCGAGTGCCAGATAATGATTGTCATTGTGAACCGGTGGGAGTTAAACCAGATAAAACAGTCCCCATCTCCAAACTGGCGATCCGCTCATTTATTACCAATTTGGAAAACGGTAGCACGGTGGTTGCTGGCCAACCGACCACGGTAAGAGGGTTTGCCTTTGATTGCGGCAACGGTATCGAAAAGGTCCTATTTTCCCAAGATGATGGTCAGACATGGCAACCGACTAAACTAGGCAAAATGATCGGTCGCTATTCTTTTCGTGAGTGGTCTACTGAGTTTGTCCCTCAGCAAACCGGGCCGTTGCTGCTTCAGGCTAGAGCCTTTGGTGTAACCGGTGAGAAACAACCCATGTCTCAAACTTGGAACCCTGGGGGCTATATGCGGAACGTTGTAGAAACCGTGACCGTTGAAGCTCGTAAAGGATCGTCATGAAAAAACTATCGTTGATTGCGATGCTCCTGCTTGCAAGCATTCCCGTTACCGGGAAGGAAATTCAGCTGTTACCAGACACGGTGGCATGGCGCCCTTCAAATCAGGCGGGGTATACCCTGGCACTTCAGAAGTGCACCATCTGCCACTCTGCACAGTATGCAGAGTACCAACCACCGAACACGCCGAAAGCGTACTGGACTGCACAGGTACTACGCATGAAAAACAACTTCAATGCGCCCGTGACTGATGAAGAGGTCCCTTTGATTGTTGAATATTTAAATTCGACTTATGGTCCTAACAGAAAATAATCCATCGGCTTATGTCTAAAAACCCTGCGGAGTCTTTGCATCGCGGCCTGAATCAACGGCAGATGGAAATGATTGCCATCGGCGGTTGCATTGGCACGGGCCTGTTTATGGGCTCGGGAAAGAGCATTTCTCTGGCGGGGCCGTCGATCATATTGGTTTATGCGGTGACGGGGTTGATGCTTTATTTTGTCATGCGGGCCATGGGAGAGTTGCTGCTCCATGACCTCAGCTACAAGTCCTTTGTCGATTTCTCCGAAGACCTTCTGGGGCCTGCTGCGGGATTTTTTGTCGGTTGGTCCTACTGGTTTGCCTGGATTGTCGCTGCCATCGCAGAAATTATTGCAATTACAGGCTACATGGCCTTCTGGTGGCCTGAACTTCCCCCTTGGGTTACCGCATTTTCGACGATTTTCTTATTATTAACGATCAATCTCCTTGCGGTCCGGTTTTTCGGGGAACTTGAATTCTGGCTCGCGATTATCAAGGTGGCAGCCATTCTCGGGTTGATCGGTCTGGGTCTCTGGTTCACCCTATCCGGACATGTCTCTCCAGAAGGTGCTAGAGCACAGGTCAGTAACTTGTGGCTACATGACGGTTTTTTTCCTCATGGCGGCACCGGGATTATGGCAGCACTTCAAACAACGATTTTCGCATTTGCGGGCATGGAAATTATTGGGACCCTGACAGCCGAAGCGGAAAACCCGGAGAAAACATTACCGGACGCTATCAGAAAAATTCCCTGGCGAATTATGATTTTCTACATTGGAACAGTCACGGTCTTGATGATGGTGACCCCATGGAACAATATCTCTCCCGACCAAAGTCCGTTTGTGGGGATGTTCTCCCTCGCCGGGCTCGCCAGCGCTGCCTCTGTGGTTAATTTTGTAGTGGCAAGTTCAGCGACCTCCTCGAGCAATAGTGGTATTTTCGCAACTTCGCGAATGCTTTATGGCTTGGCAAAATCACACAAGGCCCCTGAAGTGTTTGGCAAGCTTTCCAGTCATAAAGTACCCACGGGTGGCGTTTTTCTAGCAACGATTCTGATGCTTCTGGTATCTATGCTGCTGACGTTTGTCGATTCAATGATGCAAGCATTTCTGATGGTCGGATCGGTGGCTGCGCTCATATTCATTTTTATCTGGACCATGATTCTCGCGGCACATGCTGCCTATAAAAAAAAATATCCTACGGCCCACGCTCATTCATCATTTAAGATGCCTTTGAGCAAACCGATGACCTATCTGGTTCTATCCTTCTTTGCCGTTGTGATTTATGCCCTCTCCTTGGATGAGGTCACACGGATAGCACTTTATGTTATGCCGCTTTGGTTTAGCCTCCTCGCGGTTCTGTATCGTTTGAAAACTGTTTGAGCTTACGTAGCAGTTGCCAATTGATAGCGGAGCCGGTATTCTTGGAAGTGTTACGGATTCAAGCATACTGGTATGACCTCGACAATAAAAATACCCGGAAAACATGGGGGTGCGCGCATCGGCGCTGGCCGCAAAGCGGTTTTCAAAGAACCCACCCGACCCATCCGCATTCCCGTCAGCCGCATTGACGCAGTACGAGCTCTGCTACTGGCGGAAGTTTATCCGGAACCTTCGATTACGCCGCTGTCGGTCAGCCCTGACGCCGCTCCCCTGACCCTGCCGGTATTTTCTTCCGGGGTCCGTGCCGGCTTCCCCAGTCCCGCCGATGATCATGCCGAGCCGGGGCTTGATCTCAATCAACTGGTCGACAACCCTGCCAGCACCTTCTGCGCCTGGGCAGAGGGCGACAGCATGCGGGATCTCGGGATTCTGGATGGTGACCTGATGGTTATTGACCGTTCATTGACCCCGAGGCATGACGATGTGGTGGTGGCCGACATGAACGGTGCATTTACTGTCAAGCGGCTCGTCCGCAAAGCCCAGGGAGATTTTCTAATGCCAGCCAACCCGGATTACCCACCGATTCCCATTAGGCCAACCGACGAAATCCGTATCTGGGGTGTTGTCGTGCGGGTGATTCATGATCTCCGTGCCAGCGGCCGTCGTAAGCGTGCCGCAGTCCCTGCCCAGTGACTGCTCATAGCCGCCTCGCACTGGTGGACTGCAACAACTTCTACGTCAGTTGCGAACAGGCTTTTAATCCTGCGCTGCGGCACAAGCCCGTCTTGGTGCTATCTAATAATGATGGCTGTGTTGTCTCGCGATCAGCCGAAGCCAAAGCGGTGGGTGTGCCGATGGCCGTACCCTACTTCAAGATCCGTGATTCCTTTGAGGCACTCGGCGGTGTGGCTTTGTCGTCGAACTATGCGCTTTATGCCGACATGAGTCGACGGGCCATGCGCCTGATGCAGGACATGGCCGACAGCCAGGAAATCTACTCGATTGACGAGTGCTTTCTGGATTTCAGCAGTTTCAGCCATGAACGGGCCCTGGATCAGGCTTTAGCCATTCGCCGGATGCTCTGGCAGCATCTGAGCCTGCCTGTGTGCATCGGCCTTGGCGCAACCAAGACCCAGGCCAAGCTGGCCAACCAGATGGCGAAAGACTTTAAGGAGCCCTCCGGCATCTGCGACCTTGGCGTCGCTACTGCGCCATTACGGCAGAACGAAATGCAAGCCATGCCAGTCAACAGTGTCTGGGGCATTGGCCGTCGTACAGCGCAGACTCTGGCCGATAAGCACATTGTTACCGTGGGTGACCTCCTACGTGCCCCGGAAAGCCTGTTGCGCAAAAGCTTTGCCGTCACTCTGACCCGAACCCGGGCTGAACTGGCCGGGCAATCATGCTTCGTCCTGGAAACGGCTTTTCGTCGGCGACAGCAAATTATTGCCTCACGTTCCTTTGGCCGGACTGTCAGCCGTCTTGAGGATTTGAGCGAAGCCTTATCGACCTTTGCCACCCGCGCCGCCGAGCGTTTGCGCGAAGATGGTTCGCTGGCGGGTTCGGTACAGGTTTACATCACCGGAAACCGGTTCAAGGCTGCAGAAAAAGAAGCTGACCGCGCCATTATGGTCATGCTCGATAGCCCAACAGATGACACGCGCGATATTGTGGGTGCGGCATTGAATGGCTTGCAGGAAATCTACTGCCCGACCTATCGCTATAAGAAAGCTGGCGTTGTACTGGGAGGTATTGTCGCTGCAACGTGTTACCAGCCGGATCTGCTCGCAACGGCAACAAAGTACCGGCAACCCTCACCGCAGTTAATGCAAGCCATGGACCGCATCAATCAGCGCTATGGCCGTGACCGCATCCGTGTGGCCAGCGTCGGCAATCGGGACGAAGCCGATTGGCACATGAGTTGCTCCCGTCGATCGCCGCGTTACACCACCAGCCTTTCGGAGCTGCCGGTTTTTTCCTCAATCGGCATGCGCTCGTAAAAAATACTTGCGCTCTGCGATTGTCTCACCTATAATTCGCTCCGCTGTTCCTCGATAGCTCAGTCGGTAGAGCGCCGGACTGTTAATCCGTAGGTCCCTGGTTCGAGCCCAGGTCGAGGAGCCAGAGTATATAAAGCCTCGCAAGTTTAACGACTTGCGGGGCTTTTCTTCTTTCAGGGTCGGTTGCGTCATGACTTACGGATTAACAGTCCGGCGCTCTCTGTTTTGGTGCACTGCGGGTAGACCTTAAGAAAACCTTAAGGCATGATGACGGACCATGCCTAAACTGCATTCATCGTTGACTTCTCGTCCACTCCGGCTCAGCCTGTTGCTGCCGGCATGTCTGCTGTGGCTCTCTGCATCGTTGGTGCTGTCCAGCCCTTTGGCACCCGTGTCTATTGGTTATTTAGAAGCAGAAAATGTCGCACTGAAACATAACGCGCAGATTCAGAATGCGCGGGCAGCGCTTGAAGGCGCACAAGCCGATCTGATTACGGCCGGTGCCCGCCCGAATGCCATCATGTCGGTGAATACTTCCGGGGTGGATAAATCCCAGTATCAATATGGTACAACGCTGAATGCGCTGGATACGATTGTGCGCATCGACCAGCCCTTCGAACGCGGTAACAAGCGGGGTTTGCGCCTAGCTAAGGCTACCGATCTCGGTCAGGCCACCGTCTGGGATATGCATGACACGATTCGTCAGGAGCGATTCCGGGTCGTCAGTGCCTGGCTGGATCTGCGCGTGGCCGAGCAGCGTTATCAGATCGCCGAATCCAATATGGCACACGCAGATCTGGTCCTTGAAAAAGCCCGTCTACGCTTCAAAACCGGTGATTTGTCAGGTGCCGATCTCGGCCGTATCGAGTCAGACCATGCCCGCCTTCAGGCTGAAACACAATCAGCCCAGCGTGATCGTGTGCGTGCCAGCGCCCTGCTGGCCAATCTGCTCGGGGCAGAAATGCAGCGCGAACACATGGCCACACGCGGCGAATGGCCATCGATCATGTCGCATCAGGAAGCCGATAAACTGACAAGTACCCTGGCTGAACGCCGCCCGGACGTTCAGGCAGCTCGTGCACGGCTGTCAGCCGCCAAGCAGGCCGTGGAACTGGCGCGAGCCCAACGGACACGGGATTTTTCGGTAGGCCTGCAGTATGAGCGCAACAACCCAACCGTCGTAAACTCGGTTGGTGCTGGCATCGCAATACCACTATTTACGGGTAACGATTTTGAAGGCGACATTCGCCGCAGCATGGCGGAGATGACGCAGGCAGAAATTGCCATGCTGCAAACTGAACGGACAGCCCGTTCTGAATCGTTGCTTTACTTACAGGAACTGGATCAGGCGAATGCTCGACTGCGTAGCCTGCAGGATCAGGCACTCCAATCCGCCAAACGCACCGACAAAGCTGCCGATATCGCCTATGCACGCGGTGCGATGAGCACCTTCGAATATCTGGAAGCCAAACGGTCTTTACGTCTGGCTGAAATCGAAACTGTGTCTGCTCGCGCCGATGCTGCCCGAGCCGCAAGTGCTATACGTATTCTGGCAGTGGTTTCTGATGCTGCGGTAACTACCAACAAGCCCACCCATTACGATTCCCCCGTGCAATCGCTGATCCCGGCGAACATGCCGGATAAAGCCCGCCAGCTGCCCGACCTCCCCGGGGCCAAACCATGATGCAACAACGCAAAAACAAACTACAACGCGCCTGGAATCTGTTGATTGCGGGAAGCCTAGAATGGTTTCGTTCCGACGCGGTATCAGGACGACTCCGCCGCTTGGTAGATCGATTACGCCGTGACCCGATGGTTGTGGGTCCGGAGACCTATCTCAAAACCAACCTGCCCGTCTGGAAAGCGCGTTACCGCGAATCCCATCAGTTCAAGGATCAAGTCTGGTATACCGGCATCTTCCTGATTTTTCTGGGGATCGTGTTGTGGCTCTCGATCGGTGGTGCACCGGATGTTCCGAACTTCAGAATTAATCAGAACGAGATCCGCTTCAAAGCCGGTTCGCCGCAACTGGCGTTCATCGGTAGTGAATCCATAGCACTCTCACCCCTGCCCACCGGCGCTCCTGTGCCGGCGCGGGTTGCCATGGATGATACCCGCACGGCGCCCGTTAGCCCCTCGCTGAACGGCCGAGTCGTCCAGCTGCATGCCCAGCTGGGTGATCGTGTAGAAGCCGGTGATGCCCTCGTCACTATTGATTCCCCTGATTACGGTACTGCACTCACCGATTGGCAAAAAGCAGATGCCGATGCCAAACGAAAACGTGCTGCCTTTGCGCGGGCCAAAGAACTGCTCACTGGAGAGGCCATTGCCCGGCGGGATTATGAAGTGGCAGAAAGTGATTTCCGCATCGCCGATGCCGAAGCGCGTCGAGCCTATTTGCGCATCGCCAACTTGGTGCCATATGGCAAGCCGGACCCTGAGAGTGAGCGCCTGACCCTACGCGCGCCGGTTGCCGGCGTGGTGGCCACTGCCAACGTTAATCCTGGCCGTGAAATCAGAGCCGATCAACCTGATCCCCTGTTTGTGGTGACGGATTTGAACCATCTCTGGGTGCTGGTTGATGCACCGGAACAGGCAGCCAGCGGCATTCGCGTGGGTGATGTCCTTCTGGTGTCCTTTGACAGCCTACCGGGGCAGGTCTTCAAAGCAAATGTCACGCGTGTTTCGCCGGTTCTGGATGCTCAGATGCGACGTGTGCAGATTCGTGCCGAACTCGACAACAGTGATTTGCGCTTGCGGCCTGAAATGTACGGCCGTGCGCAGGTGGCCGACCCGAATGCGGTCAATGGATTACGGGTTCCGCTATCGTCGCTCAGTACGGATGGCATCTACACCACCGTGTTTATTGAGGCTGAACCGGGGCTGTTTCGCCGGCAGCGTGTCAAGGTGGCCTTCCAGGACAGCCAGTGGGCGTGGCTGCTACCCGATGAATCGATTCGTGCTGATGACCGGGTAGTTACCACCGGCGCCCTGCTCCTTGCTTCCGAGTTTAGTCAGAGCGCGCGCTGATGCTACGTCAGCTCATTAACTTTGCCGTCAGTCAGCGGGCATTTATCCTGCTGGTGTTTGCCATCATGTCGGTGGTCGGGTTGCGTGCGCTGAAAGACCTACCGATCGAGGCATTCCCCGATGTCCAGGATGTGCAGGTACAGGTCATTACCCAGGTACCAGGCAAGGCACCGGAAGAAGTCGAACGTAGCGTGACCCTGCCGATCGAACGGGAAATGAGCGGCGTACCCCGCGTCACCCAGCAACGTTCCGTCTCCATTACGGGGCTGTCAGTCGTCACGCTGATTTTCAGCGATGGCACCCAGGACCGCTTCGCTCGTAGCCAGGTGCTGGAAAAGCTGCAGGGCGTGACGTTGCCACCCGGTGTCACGCCAACGCTGGCACCGTTAACGACGGCCGTGGGAGAGATCTTCCGCTATGTGATCGAAGCGCCTGCGACAACGCCGCTCAATGAAATCCGGGCAATACAGGATTGGGTTGTTCGCCCCGCCTTGCGCAGGGTGCCGGGTGTGGCCGATGTCACCAGCTTTGGCGGCACGGTCAAAGAGATTCAGGTGAATGCCGACCCGATCCTGATGCGACGTTATGGTGTCACACTCAATCAGCTGGCTGATACCCTCGCCGCCAATAATGACAGCACAGGCGGCGGCATTCTGCGTCGTGGTAACGAAGGATTGGTCCTGCGCAGCACCGGTCTTTACCGGAACATCGAAGACATCCAGAGTACGGTTATCCGTTCGCTGAATGGCCGGGCCGTCCTGGTCGGAGATGTGGCCCAAGTCGGCATCGGCGATCACCCCCCCTCTGGTAGCGTATCGGTGGCCGTTCGTAATGAGACCGGTGAGGTTACGCAACATGAAGGCGTGGTCGAAGGGATTGTCATGATGACCAAGGGAGAAAACCCGGCCATTGTGATTGAAGACCTGCGAGAAAAGATCGAGTGGCTCAATGGTCAGGAGCATCTACCTCGCGGCGTCCAGTTGAAACCGCTCTATGATCGTACCGAGCTGATCAACCATACCGTTCACACCGTCACGCACAACCTCATTCTGGGGGCTTTGCTGGTGGTCGGCGTACTGATCGTGTTTCTGCGCAACTGGAGAGTCTCACTGATTGTTGCCAGCCTGATTCCCCTGACACTGCTCTTCGTCTTCATTATGATGGACCTGTTCAAGGTTTCGGCTAACCTGATTTCACTGGGTGCCGTTGACTTCGGCATCATCATCGATAGTGCCGTCGTGGTCGTGGAAGCCTTGATGGTTCGCATGACCTTACAAACAGGCCCCGAATACGATCACCTGGGTCACAACCGCCCGGTATGGCGTCTTAATGCCCTGAAAAACACCGTCTCCGGCCTGGCCTCCCCGATTCTTTACTCCAAGGCCATCATCATCCTGGCCTTTATTCCGATTTTCACTTTCCAGCGGGTTGAAGGAAAAATCTTTTCACCTGTGGCGCTCACACTCTCCTGTGCCCTGTTGGGCGCCATTCTGCTCACGCTGACGTATGTGCCAACGCTACTCGCTTTTATGGCGGACAAAGGGCCGTTACTAGAGCCCCATCTGGAATGGATGTCCCGCTTTCAGCAACGTTACCGCGAAAAGCTTGAGGCCATGCTGGCGCAACCACGCAAGGTCTACACCCGAACCGCTGGCGCCCTCCTCGCTTCTCTGTGCCTGATTCCCGTCGTCGGCACCGAGTTTCTGCCTAAACTGGATGAGGGCAACATCTGGCTGACCATCATGATGCCGCCATCGACACATCTGGAGCAGACACGCGAGGTTGAACGCTCGGTGCGCGGATACATGATCAGTTACCCTGAGGCGCGTAAAGTCATTACACATGTCGGGCGCCCCGACGAAGGTACCGACCCGAAAGGCCCCAATAACATTGAAGTGCTTGTTGATCTGGCACCTCGCTCGGATTGGCGCTTCTCAACCAAGGAAGAACTGGTACACAACATGAGTGAGGGCCTGAATGCCATGCCCGGTGTGCCGACCAATTTTTCACAGGTGATTCAGGATAACGTCGAAGAGTCGCTGTCGGGTGTCAAAGGGGAGATCGCCGTCAAGATTTTCGGTCCGGATCTGAATATCCTTCAGGAAAAAGCCAACCACGTGGCTGGCATTCTGGCCGGTATTCCAGGAGCCATTGAAGTCGCAGCCATTCAGGTCGGCGGACAAACGGAAATCACCGTCATTCCGGACCGTCAACGCATGTCGCGTCTGGGGATCAATATTGCGGAGGTCAACCGCACCTTTGAAACCGCTATGGGGGGGCTAGAAACCACGGGGTTCTATGAAGGTGATCGCCGCTACGATGTCACGCTGCGCATGGGTGCCGACTACCGAGGATCTATCAATGACATCGCCAGTCTGGCCATTCAGATTCCCGGTACGGAGGGCGGCACGATTCCGCTGGGCGAAATAGCGACTATTGAAGTCAAACAAGGGGCGTCACGAATCTCGCGGGAAGCTGGGATGCGCGCCGTATCCGTCAAGGCCAATCTCTATGGCCGGGATCAAGGTGGCTTTGTCAAAGAAGCCCAACGCAAGGTGAAGCGTGATGTCGGTCTGCCGCCGGGCTATACCATGACCTGGGGCGGCCAGTTCGAAAACCAGCAACGCGCCATGGCACGCCTCAAGCTCATCGTGCCGGCCAGCTTGCTGGCTATTTTCGGACTGCTGTTCTGGATGTTCCGCTCGTATAAGATTGCCGCCGTGATTCTTGCTATTGCCCCCACCACGCTCATCGGCGGGTTGCTCGGCCTGGCCCTGAGCGGCATGCACCTTTCCATCTCTGCTGCCGTCGGGTTTATTGCCGTGTCAGGGATTGCCATCCAGAATGGGGTCATCATGGTTGAAGAAATTGTCGAGATGCTGCGCAACGGCAAGCCATTCCAGCAGGCCATTCGGGACGGTGCCGTCCTGCGCATGCGTCCGATCATCATGACGGCCCTCATGGCGGGCCTGGGTTTGCTGCCGGCTGCGCTCTCCCACGGCATCGGGTCCGAAACCCAGCGGCCGTTCGCGGTCGTCATTGTTGGCGGCATAATTTCCGCCACGATCTGTACCCTATTCCTGCTGCCGGTGCTATTCTCCCGCCTGCTCAAGCAGGATAAACCTGCCGTCTAATTTCATGCTGAAGACATCATGGCTTGCCGAATCCGACCAGAACCCGAATCCCCGTGTGTGAACATCTGTCGTATGGACGAGCAGAATCATTACTGCATCGGTTGCTGGCGTACGCTGGATGAAATCAAGCAGTGGTCCGGCATGACCGCCAATGAGCGGCACCGGGTACTGGATGAACTCCCTGGTCGCATCCCCGTCTAACCTCGTTCGCTGGGATATCTTCTGCCGCGTCATCGACAATTTCGGTGATGCCGGTGTCTGCTGGCGACTAGCGGTTGATCTGGCCAGTCGGGGTGAAGCTGTCCGCCTTTTTATCGACCAACCGGATCTCCTGGCTCAGTTACAAGGTCCAACGCCGCTCGATCACATCGATATCTGCCCCTGGCCTAGCGTAGACGCCCGATTTACCGCAGACGATGTAGCGGATGTCGTTGTCGAAGCCTTTGCCTGTGATCCGCCGGCTGCCTATATAGAAGCCATGAGTCAGCGAACTACCCGACCAGCTTGGATTAATCTGGAATATATGTCGGCGGAAGACTGGGTCGAAACGCATCATCGTCTGCCATCGCCCCATCCCCGCTATGCACTGACCAAACATTTCTTCTTTCCCGGCTTTACTCCGGGCACCGGCGGCATTCTGCGGGAGCCCTCGCGCACAGCCGACATCATTGAACAAACACAGCGGCAGGTTCAGGCCTCTGGGCCGAACGCCGTCAACGTGAATCCGACAGAAAGCTTAAGGATTCTGCTCTTCTGCTACGAACAGCCGCTCATCCCGGCATGGCTTTCGACACTGGCCGAAAATACGTCAACGGTTGTGCTGGACGTGACACCATGCCCGGCCCGGGCACAGATCCGCCAGTGGCAATCAGCGCACATCGGTCATGAGCAACCACGCAGCAGAACGCTACCCAACATCAGGGAAATCCCTTTCGTCTCCCAGCCCGATTTCGATCATCTGCTCGATGATCATGATCTGCTCTTTGTCCGCGGTGAGGATTCCTTTGTGCGAGCGCAGCTGGCGGGCAAACCGCTCATCTGGCACATCTATCCGCAGACAGATGATGCGCACCAGGTGAAGCTCCGCGCCTTTTATGACCGTTATCTCGGCCTTGAAGTGCTGACGGCGACCGAACAGGATACCTACCGGAAGGTTATCGAGGCCTGGAACAATCCCTCGGCACCGGGTGCACGTAGTGACCTGAGGCATCATTGGCCGGCTTTTGTAAAACAGATGCCGTCGATGCTTGAAAATGCGCGCCAGTGGCGTCATCTGCTGCTCCAGCAGGTGGACCTGGTTTCCCAACTCCGGGAATTCGTCGCTCATCTGGTAAAATAATAGGTTTCGCGAACTGGCGCCGCCATTCACCGCCATTTCGCCACCGGATTAATTAACTGAAAGTTGGATCGTATGAAGACAGCACAGGATTTACGCGTTGGTAACGTCATCATGGTGGGCACTGAGCCACAGGTGATTCTGAAGGCCGAATACAACAAGTCCGGCCGTAATGCCGCTGTTGTCAAAATGAAAATGAAGAACCTGCTAACCGGCAGCGGTAGCGAGTCTGTCTACAAAGCGGATGAAAAGTTCGAAGTCGTTGTGCTGGATCGTAAGGAAGTCACCTACTCCTACTTTGCCGACCCGATGTACGTGTTCATGGATGCCGAGTACAACCAGTACGAAGTCGAAGGCGAAAACATGACCGAAGCCCTGAACTACCTCGACGACGCCATGCCTTGCGAAGTCGTGTTCTACAACGGTAAGGCGATTTCGGTTGAACTGCCGACATCCGTTGTCCGTGAAGTTGAATACACCGAGCCGGCCGTCAAGGGCGACACCTCAGGTAAGGTCATGAAGCCGGCCCGCATCAAGCCGACCAACTTCGAGATCAACGTTCCGGCCTTCGTGGAAATCGGTGACAAGATCGAAATCGATACCCGTACCCACGAGTACCGTGCGCGCGTTAAGTAACCAGCGCTTTATCTGGGTGAACTTTTAATGGGTTCACCCCAACAAAAAACCCGCCTGAATTTCGGCGGGTTTTTTGTTGGCTACGAATCTTAATCAGGATTCGCGCGACGCCTTCTTACGCTCGTGTTCCTTCAGGTAGCGCTTGCGCAGACGGATCGATTTCGGTGTCAGTTCAACCAGTTCGTCATCGGCGATAAACTCGATGGCGGATTCCAGGCTCAGCTGAACCGGTGGTACCAGACGAACGGCTTCATCGGTACCCGATGCACGAACGTTCGTCAGCTGCTTACCCTTGATCGGGTTTACAACCAGATCGTTTTCACGGCTGTGAATACCGATGATCATGCCCTCGTACAGCTTCTCACCCGGGTTCACAAACATGCGGCCGCGATCCTGCAGTTTCCACAGCGCATAGGCCACGGCTTCACCGTCATCCTGCGAAATCAGTACACCATTACGACGTTCGGCCACACCACCCTCTTTCACCGGTGCGTATTCGTCGAACACGTGGCTCATCAGGCCGTTACCGCGGGTCAAGTTCATGAACTCGCCCTGGAAACCGATCAGGCCACGTGCCGGGATCTTATATTCGATACGGACACGACCACGACCATCCGGCACCATGTCCTGCAGGTCGCCCTTACGCATACCCAGCGTTTCCATTACGCCGCCCTGGGTGTCTTCTTCCACGTCCACCGTCAGCATTTCGTAGGGTTCGCACTCAACACCATCGATCATCTTCTTAACTACACGTGGACGACCCACAGCCAGCTCGTAACCTTCACGACGCATGTTTTCCAACAGGATGCCCAGGTGAAGTTCGCCACGACCTGCTACATCGAAAATATCGCCGTTGGCGGTATCTTTAACGCGCAGTGCCATATTGGTTAACAGTTCTTTGTGCAGACGGTCACGTACCTGACGGCTGGTAACAAATTTACCTTCGGTACCGGCTAGCGGGCTGGTGTTCACCATGAACTGCATTTCGAGTGTTGGCTCATCAATCTTGAGCAGCGGCAACGCTTCCGGGTTTTCTGGATCGGTGACTGTACAGCCCAGCACCAGATCTTCAATACCGGTGATCTGAACGATGTCGCCGGCCAGACCTTCGGCCATTTCGACCTTGTTCAGACCCTTGTAACCAAACACCTGACCAATCTTGGCCTTGATCGGGCTACGATCATGCTCAGCCGCTTCTTCATCGGTACCAAACATCACCATCACGTTCTGGCCGGTCTTTACGCGACCACGAATGATCTTGCCCACACCGATACGACCGACATACGACGAATAATCCAGTGCGGTGATCTGTAGCTGCAACGGTGCGTCGATATCGGCATCCGGTGCCGGTACATGAGACAGAATCTTATCGAACAGCGGCTTCATGTTCTCACGCGGCTGATCCAGCTCGTCCGCCGCCCAACCGTTCAGACCTGAGGCGTAAACAATCGGGAAATCCAGTTGTTCATCGGTGGCACCCAGTTTGTCGAAGAGGTCGAAGGTCAGGTTAACGGCCTGGTCAGGATCGGCACCGTCACGGTCTACCTTGTTGACCAGAACGATTGGACGCAAGCCCAGTGCGAGTGCCTTTTTGGTCACAAAGCGGGTTTGCGGCATCGGGCCTTCGGCGGCATCCACCAGCAGCACCACGCCATCAACCATACCCAGAACGCGCTCGACTTCGCCACCAAAGTCGGCGTGACCCGGGGTATCGACGATGTTGATGTGCACACCGTTGTACTCAACCGCCGTGTTCTTGGAAAGAATCGTAATGCCACGTTCCTTTTCCAGGTCATTCGAGTCCATGACACACTCAACCAGTTGCTGGTGGGCAGCAAAGGTGCCGGATTGGCGCAGGAGCTGGTCAACCAGGGTGGTTTTACCGTGGTCAACGTGGGCAATGATGGCAATGTTACGAATCGGACGTGCAGACATGTGTATTCAACCGGAGGGGGATTATGAAAGCGGTAGGAGAGCTTGCCGACACCCCATCGATGAATTACATTGATGCGATGCAGCAGGCCGAAATAATCTTTAAATTATAGCAAAAAGCCGTTGATTTCGGGGAACAATCCCCGGTGCGGATGCTTTAAACGTCGTTATTGCGCATCCAGTCGGCTGTTTTAAATAAAGCACCGATCAGCGCAGTTCGGGCTTGAGGGCTGAGCGCAGACTTTTCCATGACTTCGGACATACACGTCATCCACTGGTCCCGCTCGGAAACGCCAATCGAAAACGGCAGATGACGGGCCCGTAGGCGTGGATGCCCGAACTTCTCTTCAAAGAGCGGCGGGCCGCCCAGCCAGCCGGACAGAAACCAGAACAATTTGTCACGCGAGGTGCTCATATCCTGTGGGTGCATGGCGCGGATACCGGCAAAGCGCTCATCCAGCTGCATGAGATCGTAAAAACCATCCACCAGCGAGCGTACCCCGGCTTCGCCGCCGAGCATGTCGTAGTAGCTATGATCCATATGCGGGACAACCATCCTTGATCCTTTGTATGATGCTTGATGTGAGATGCTAATTTTACCGGTTACGGGAGAAAAACGATGCTCAAAGACTTTCTGAAATTTGCAGTGCGCGGCAATGCGGTCGACATGGCGGTCGGTATTGTGATTGGTGCCGCATTCGGCACCATCGTCACCAGCCTTGTTAACGATGTGCTGATGCCACCCTTAGGCCTCTTACTAGGCGGCTTGGATTTCTCAAGCCTCTTCGTGGTCCTAAAGGAAGGCAGCACACCCGGGCCCTACGCCACACCGGCCATTGCCAAAGCCGCCGGTGCCGTGACCTTGAATTACGGCCTGTTTGCCAACGCCATGGTCAGCTTTTTCATTATCGCCTTTGCCGTCTACTGGGTCGTTAAGGGGTATAACAAGGCAGCAGACACCCTGATTCCCAAAGAGGATGCCGCGCCCAGCACCAGAGCCTGTCCCCAGTGCTGCACCCAGATTCCGAAGGCGGCCAGACGCTGCCCGGCCTGCACCTCAACGCTTGATTGAACGTTTAACGGCTGTCTTGGCCGGCCGATTTGCGACAGGGGCGCCCACGGGCGTCCCTTTTCTTTGGGCTGCATTTGCAGTCCCACCGGCCAATCGGGCACCGGGTCGCATCAACCCTGATCGTGGTGTCGCTGTTGCCGGAGATGCCAAAGATCGTGTGGTGCGCCCCCCTTCCCCTTTGGGTTGCCAGGCCGGAATCAGCTGTTTCTTACCATTGCCGATCAGATCGGCACGTCCCATGGCATTGAGGGCTTCGCGTAACATCGGCCAGTTGGCCGGATCGTGGTAGCGCAGGAACGCCTTGTGCAGTCGGCGGCGGCGCCCTTCGCGAATCACATCGACATCTTCTCCCCCACCCTTCAGACCGCGCAACGGGTTCTTGCGACTGTGATACATGGTGGTAGCCAGCGCCATCGGGGTCGGCAGGAAGGTCTGGACCTGATCCAGCCGGAAATTGTGGCGTTTCAACCAGAGCGCCAGATTCAGCATATCTTCATCGCGTGTTCCCGGATGGGCGGCAATGAAATACGGAATCAGATACTGCTCTTTGCCGGCGGCTTTAGATGCCGCTTCGAACAACTGCTTGAAGCGGTCATAGGCCCCCATGCCCGGCTTCATCATCTTCGAGAGTGGCCCCTCTTCGGTATGCTCCGGAGCGATCTTCAGGTAGCCGCCCACATGGTGCGTCACCAGCTCCTTGATGTATTCCGGCGAGCGGACGGCCAGATCATAACGCAGCCCCGATCCGACCAGAATTTTCTTGATGCCCGGTAGCGCACGCGCTTTTCTGTAAAGCTGAATCAGTGGCCCGTGATCGGTGTTGAGGTTGTCGCAGATGTCCGGATAGACGCAGGAGAGCTTGCGGCAGGAGGCCTCAATCTTCGGGTCCTTGCAGGTCAGCTGGTACATGTTGGCCGTCGGGCCGCCAACGTCCGAAATAATGCCGGTAAAGCCCGGCGTCTTATCGCGGATCGCCTCGATTTCCTTGAGAATCGAGTCCTCCGAGCGGCTCTGGATGATGCGGCCTTCATGCTCGGTAATCGAGCAGAAGGTACAACCACCGAAGCAACCTCGCATGATGTTGACGGAGAAGCGGATCATCTCCCAGGCAGGAATTTTGGCGTCGCCATAAGACGGATGCGGCGCGCGGGCGTAAGGCAGGTCAAACACGCCATCCATTTCAGGCGTGGTGAGCGGGAGTGGTGGCGGATTCAGCCAGACGTTACGTTCACCGTGTGCCTGCATCAGCGGTCGAGCATTACCCGGGTTGGATTCCAGATGAAACACGCGCGAGGCATGGGCATAGAGCACCGGATCTTCACTCACCTGCTCATAGGCGGGTAAGCAAATCGCCGTATGTTGGCGTGCAAGCTTGTTGGCGGCAATTTTCTCGGCACGCGGCATGATCCTGATAGGCTGCACCGCGGCTGGTTTTGCCGTTGCCGGTTGGCCGTCTTTAGGTGTTGATGGCGTGCTATCCGCCATCGCATAGGGATCGGCATGCGGTTCAATCAGACCCGGACGATCAATCTGGGTCGAATTTTCCACCTGCCAATCGTCGCCCGGTAACCAGTTGAGCGGTGTCATGAAGGCCGTCCCACGCACATCACGGATCTGGCTGGCGCTCTCGCCCTTGGCCAGCCGATGAGCCACCTCGACCAGCGCCCGTTCGGCATTGCCAAAAATCAGCAGATCGGCCTTGCTATCGGGCAGCACTGATCGCCGGACTTTATCCGACCAGTAATCATAGTGGGCAATACGCCGCAAGCTGGCTTCAATCGAGCCGATAATCACCGTGGTATCGGGATAGGCTTCACGGGCGCGCTGGCTGTACACCACCACCGCCCTGTCCGGCCGCTTGTTCGGTTCGGCATTGGCGGTGTAGGCATCGTCCGAGCGGATCTTGCGGTCAGCCGTATAGCGGTTGACCATGGAGTCCATGTTACCGGCGGTAATGCCATAAAAAAGTTTGGGCTTACCAAGCCGCTGAAAATCTTTGGCGGAATGCCAATCGGGCTGACTGATGATGCCGACCCGGAAGCCCTGGGCTTCCAGCAAACGACCCACGAGCGCCATACCGAAGCTCGGATGGTCGATATAGGCATCGCCCGTCACCAGAATAATGTCGCACTCATCCCAGCCCAGTTGATCCATCTCGGCACGCGACATGGGCAGAAAGGGCGCTGGCCCGAAACGGTGCGCCCAGTACTTACGATAGCTGAAGAGCGGTTTTGCAACCGTGGAGAAATCAATCGTGGTCATGAATTAGAGTCCGAAAGCCTTGGAAACGGCTTCTTCAAGGCGCCGGACGGCAATGACTTCCAGTCCGTGTATCGGTGTTTTGGGGGCGTTCGCGGCCGGCACAAGGGCCTGGCTGAAACCGAGTTTGGCAGCTTCCTTCAAGCGCTCCTGACCACGCGGACAGGGTCGCAACTCACCCGTCAAACCAACCTCACCAAAGACGCAAAGTTTATCGTTCAATGGCTTGTTTTTAAAAGAGGAAAGAATCGAAAGAATCACGGCAAGATCGGCGGCCGGCTCGTTGATACGCACCCCACCAACCGCATTCACATAAACATCCTGGTCGCCCACCATAATGCCCACATGGCGGTGCAGCACCGCCAGCAGCATCGATAGCCGCTGCGACTCTAAACCTACCGTCAGACGTTTGGGGTGACCGGCATTGGCCTGGTCCACCAGCGCCTGCACTTCCACGAGCAATGGACGGGAACCCTCCTGGGTCACCACAATGGATGAGCCGGGTACAGGCTCAGGATGGCGCGACAGGAACAGTGCCGAGGGGTTGGTCACGGCGCGCAAGCCCCGCTCTGTCATGGCAAAGACGCCCAGCTCGTTCACAGAGCCGAACCGGTTCTTGAAGGCGCGCACCAGGCGGAAGCTGGAGTGCGAGTCGCCTTCGAAATACAGCACCGTATCAACGATATGCTCCAACACTCGGGGGCCGGCCAATGTACCGTCTTTGGTGACATGGCCCACAAAGAGCAGCGTAATACCGCTTTGCTTGGCAAAACGGGTCAGCTGCGCAGCGCATTCTCGTACCTGCGCGACCGAACCGGGCGCCGAAGTCAGCGCATCGGACCATAGGGTCTGAATGGAGTCGATCACCGCCACCCGTGGCTGACGCGCTTCCAGCGTAGCCAGAATCTTTTCCAGATTGATTTCGGCATAGAGCGGCAGATCAGGTGCCGCGACTTCCAGGCGCTGCGCACGCAGGGCAATCTGTTCGGCCGACTCTTCCCCGCTCACATACAGCACAGGCGTTTTGGCCGATAGCGCGGCCAAACATTGCAACAGCAACGTACTTTTACCAATGCCGGGGTCACCGCCAATCAACACAACACCGCCGGAAACCAGGCCACCGCCCAGCACTCGGTCAAATTCATCAATACCCGAGGTCAGGCGCGGCGCTTCGCGCGCCTCGACCTTCCCCAGCGACTGCACGCCACTGGCCGGTGCCAGACTGGCAAAGCGATGCGCACTGGCCGCCGATTTTTCGGCCACGGTTTCAACCAGGGTGTTCCAGGCATTGCAATCCGGGCACTGGCCCTGCCATTTGGGCTGGGTCGAACCGCATTCGGTACAGATGTAGAGGGTTTTAGGCTTCGCCATATTTCAATCCCGCCAGACTCTGGGTACACGGGGTGCCAACGCACAGAACAGTTCATAGGCAATGGTGCCTGCGGCATCAGCAACCTCGTCAGCCGGCAAACCGTCACCCCAGAGGGTGACCGGACTACCAACTTGCGCCTCCGGTACGCGAGTCAGGTCGCAGCAGAGCATATCCATTGACACCCAGCCAACCACTCGCGTGCGGATACCATTAACCAGGATGGGCGCCACATTGCTGCCATGACGCGGATAGCCATCGGCATAGCCACAAGCCACCACCCCGATGTTCATGGGCTGCTCGGCAACCAGGGTGCCACCGTAACCAATCCGTTCTCCGGGCTGTAACGCCTGTATGGCAATGACTTTACTTTTCAGCGTCATCACGGGGGCCAGACCCAATGCAGTCGCCGTTCTGGCAGGCGCTGCCCCACCCCAGGGCGAAGCGCCATAGAGCATGATGCCCGGGCGGACATCATCACCCAGCGCTGACCGGGCTGCAGGCCCGGACAACAAAGCCGCCGAATTGGCGAATGAGGTTCTATGAACCAGGGCTTCAGGCCATGCCGCTTGCAAACGATCCAGCTGCCACAACGTACCCCGTGCATTGTCGGCATCGGCAAAATGCGTCATGACGGTCAGACTGCGGACTTGCGGCAGCCCCTGCAACGCAGCAAACGCTGCTGGCGCGTCATCCAGTGAAAAGCCCAGCCGGTTCATGCCGGTGTTGAGCTTCAGGTAGACATCCAGAGGTTGGGGCAGCGGCGTTGCCGCCAGCGCACGGATCTGATCCGCCCGGTGGATCACCGTAGAGAGTTGCAAGGTACTGAACGCAGGCAGCTCGTCCGGTGTAAAGAAACCCTCGAGCATCACGATCGGCAGCAAACATCCCTGAGCACGCAACTGGCGCGCAGCAGCCAGTTCCAGAATGGCAAAGCCATCCACCACCGGTATCAAACGTTCGGCGACTTCCATCAAACCATGGCCGTAAGCATCCGCCTTGATCACCGCCAGGGTACGGCCGCCCGATGGCATCAGCCCCCTCGCCCGCTCGACATTCTGACGAAGTGCTCGACCGGAAAATTCGGCAACAATTGGACGCGGTGTAGGACGCGGCGTGGCAAGAGAATTCATAGGGGTGGATTCTACCTGTACTGCTCTTGCCGTGGGCTTTCGCATCTTGTTCGCTGCAACGCACAAGCGATTGTCATGAGATTCATGCTATAAAGCCATGTGATTTTTACGGGCGAGAAGCATGCCATTCGGGTTCTACATCATTATGGCGGCGCAGTTTTTTTCCGCGCTGGCCGATAACGCACTACTGATTGCCGCGATTTACGCACTTCATGAAATGCAATCGCCGCTGTGGTTCGACCCGATGCTTAAACTCTTATTCACAGTCTCTTACGTGGTTCTGGCCGGTTTTGTAGGGGCTTTCGCCGACTCCATGCCCAAGGGCAAAGTCATGCTGATTTCCAACACCATCAAAATCGGCGGTTGTCTGATGGTCTTTCTGGGGGTCCATCCGTTGATCGGCTATGCCATCGTTGGCCTGGGGGCTGCCACATATTCACCGGCCAAATACGGCATTCTGACTGAGCTGCTGCCGCACCGGCTGCTGGTGGTCGCCAACGGCTGGATTGAAGGCCTCACCGTACTGGCCATTATTCTGGGCACCGTCGCTGGCGGTGCACTGATCAATCCGACAATTGCCCAGGCACTGCTCAGCTTCGACATGCCGGTCATAGAAACGCCCATTGATTCGGTGCTCGAGATCTCGCTCTTCATCATTACCGGCATCTACCTGCTGGCAGCCCTCTTCAACCTCTACATCCCGGACACTGGCGTGGACCATGTGCCGCTATCATTGCGCCCCGCCCACCTGTTTCACGAGTTTAATCACTGCCTCAAGCTGCTCTGGCGTGACAAGCTGGGTCAGATCTCGCTGGCTACCACAACCCTGTTCTGGGGTGCCGGCGCAACCCTGCAGTTTATTGTGATCCGCTGGGCGGCCGATGCCCTCGGTTATGACCTCGGACAGGCATCCATGCTGCAGGGGGTTACCGCCATTGGTGTCGCTGCCGGTGCCGCAATGGCCGCCCGTATGATCACCCTGCGTAAATCAGTGCGCGTGATCCCGATGGGCATTGCCATGGGCTTTGTCGTCATGTTGATGAATTTTGTCACCTCTTTCTGGGCCGCGGTGCCCCTGCTCATTATCATCGGGGCTCTGTCAGGCTTCTTTGTCGTACCAATGAATGCCCTACTGCAGCATCGCGGCCATATTCTGATGGGTGCCGGTCATTCGATCGCCGTCCAGAACTTTAATGAAAACCTAGCAATTCTGATTATGACAGGCCTTTACGCCGTCATGATCTGGGCTGACTTCAGCATCTACACGGTGATCGTCACCTTCGGACTATTTGTTGCGGGTACGATGTATCTGGTCAAACGCCGCTTCGAAGCCAATCAGCGTATCCGCGACGATGCCAGCCATCTGGACGACAACATCTGTCACTAAGGCTTTGATCAGAGAGGCTTTTGCGAAACGGGCTTTTAAGCCCGTTTTTTTATGCCGACGAGGCTTTCAGTGTCCTGTCAGCCAGGAGTAGATCCTGCCAGGCTTTCCATTTTTCAGCCGGCTGACGCAGCAGGTATGCCGGATGGTAAGTCACGATCACGGGCGTCCGGCGGCCGCCCAGCTCCCGGTAATGCACCGAACCACGCAGACTTTGAATTGAGGCTTCCTGGCCCAGCACCGCATAGGCGGCAGGCCGCCCAAGCACCACGATGACCTGTGGTTGAATCATGGCAATCTGGCGATTCAGAAATCCGTTGCAGGCATCAATTTCCCCGGTTTCCGGCGTCCGGTTCTCCGGTGGGCGGCACTTCACGGCATTGGCAATATAAACGCCCTGATCTCGCTGCAGATTCAGTGCGGCCAGCATGGCATCCAACAGCTTCCCGGCTTTGCCAACAAAGGGCAGTCCGGCGATGTCCTCATCGGCACCCGGCGCTTCACCGACCATCAGCCAGGTCGCCGAGCGATCTCCGGAACCCGGTACGGCCTGCTTTCGCCCAAGGCATAAGCTACAGGCGCGGCATTCACGAATCTCGTTTTCGAGAGTCGTCCAGTCGGTTGCTTCAATGGTTGAAAGCGAAGATGGCACCACCACAGGCTTTGCGGCCGAGTCGCTAACGCGTTCGGTTTTTGCTGGCGGGGTGACTTCGGAGTTTGGCACCCCCGCTGGCACTGGTGCTGCTGAGATCCAGAAAGGATCGATGCCCATGGCGTCCAGCCATTGAGCCTGAGTCAGCTGACGGCGGTTCATCAGACAGATGCGCCACTCAGCGACAGACACATCAGCAAGGCGTGTTCACGGCCAGCTGGTGACCCAGTCTGCAGATTGGCAGGAACGGGATAGTAATTCTTGCGCATGCCGGACATTCTAAAGCCCATTTGCTCATAAAGACTGATCGCTCGGGTATTGCTTTCACGAACTTCCAGAAAAATCTGTGCCGCACCCCGCAGCCGGGCGTTCGCCTCCAGATCTTGCAGGAGGCGTTTGCCCAGCCCCTGACCGACGGCCTCCGGATGCACCGTGATCGTCAGCAGTTCTTCATCATCACCGGCCGTCATCGACATGGTGTAACCGAGCACATAACCCGCCTCATTTTTAAGCACACGGCTGTGCCAGCAACTGCCACCCCGCAGGGCATCCATAAAACTGGTCGAAGACCAGGGGGCATGGTGCTGCATGGCCTCGATAGCGGCCACCGCCGGGACATCCGTCTCGGACATGGGCAGGATCATGACCGTCTGTAAAACAAGCATTTACAGCATTTCGCCAGCGGCCCGTTCGGCGGTGGTCAACGCCACCCGATCACGCACATAAACGGGCAAAGCCTCGGCCGGGTCAACCGCGGTACCGGCCACAAAACCCATGGCACCCAGGCGCGCCAAAGCCTCAGGCGTCGGATAACGAACCTGTGTGTCAATCAGTTGCCGGGCAGCGCACCAGGCAGCCGCGTCCGGGTATTCATCCAGTGCGGTGCCGGCAACATGCAGGCCGACGTTGACGTCATAGGGTAGCTCGTCCAGCGCGCTCGGGTTGACCAGGCAAGCCTCGCCACCGCTGTGCCATACACCGCCCTTAAGAAACCAGTAACCGGCATAAATCTGATTCATCCGTGCATCGAGCAGACTCAATACGTGGGTTGCACCGCTGGTTTCAGAAGCGGCTTCAGCCAGCACCTGCAGCGACGATACCGGCAACAAGGGCTTATCCAGTGCCACAGCCAGCCCCTGGGCTATCGCGGCAGAAACACGCAGCCCAGTAAACATGCCGGGACCGGCATCAAAGGTAATGGCATCCAGCGTGTCCATTGCCCAGCCCAGGGTAGTCAAGGCGGTGCGCACCGCCGGCAATAGCGTTTCTGCATGTGGTTGCCCGGCCGGACAGACAAAGCTCTCGCAGAGAGCCGTCTGAGCACCATCAACACTGACAGATCCCGACCAGAGGGCAAAACCACCTCGGTCCGTCGAGGTCTCAAGACTCAGAATACGTATCATCGGCTGCATCAATGGTGATGGTGGTCGTCATCATGATCATGGTCTTCTTCGTCTGCCAGCTCGCCGAGCAACACCACGGCCTGAGCAATAATGGCTTCCTTGCGACCAACGGCGTCGAGATGCTCATTGGTTTTGGCTTTGACGTTGACATCCTTTTCGGGCAAGCCCAGGTCCGCGGCAATATTCGCGACCATCGCCGGCACATAGCTCGACAGCTTGGGGCTTTGCGCGATGACGGTGCTGTCGATATTGAGGACACCGTAACCGGCTGCCTCAACGCGCTTCATGGCTTCCCGCAGCAAACCGCGCGAATCGGCACCGGTAAAAGCGGCATCCGTATCTGGAAAATGAAAGCCGATATCGCGCAGTCCGGCGCCACCCAGTAAGGCATCGGTAATGGCGTGCAGCAGCACGTCGGCATCGGAATGGCCGGCCAGTCCGTGAGTGTGTGGAATCTCGACACCGCCAATGACGAGTTTGCGGTCGGGTACCAGTGCGTGGATATCATAGCCTTGGCCGATTCGAATCATGAAGTTACTCGCCTTCAGAAAAAGTGGATGCAGCACCGAGAATGGCAGACGCCAGTATCAGATCCTGCGGATAGGTGACTTTAAGGTTGGACAAACTGCCGGCCACAAGCCGGGGTTGCAAGCCGAGCGCTTCGATGGCCGACGACTCGTCAGTCGCTATCGCCGGGTCCACGGCATGTAATGCCTCAATGAGACGCTGCAAAGGAAACATCTGCGGGGTTTGCGCCTGCCAGAGCTGGCGGCGGTCAACGGTTTCATCAACCCGGTCACCGGTTGACGCCCGTTTCATGGTATCTGCTACTGGAATAGCCAGCAACCCACCCACGGCATCGTTACGCAAGGTATTGATCAGGTGGTCCAGCTGGGCCGGCGCCAGACATGGCCTGGCAGCATCATGGACCAGTACCCAATCATCCGGTTTTACATCCGGTTGCGATTGCAACCAACGGATTCCATTGAGCACACTCTCTGCGCGTGAGGTGCCCCCCTGCGGCACCATCACCACCCGCTTAGCCGCGGACTCAGGCAGGCAGGCCGCGCTCCAGTCGGTATCGTCTGGCGATAGCACCACCACCACACGGGCGATGCGGGCATCCGCCAGCAACGCCGCAATGGTGTGCCGGATCAAAGGCACGCCATTCAGTGTCAGATACTGCTTGGGTCTGGGGGCACCAAACCGACTGCCCGAACCGGCAGCAGGAACAATGGCAAAGTATTGTCTGGACATCCCTGAATTCTATCAGTCACCTATAATCTCGGCCTGTCATGATTTTTAGTCGTGACCTGACCTTTTGATCGTTTGCCCCAGGATTCTGCCGTCGTGCCCAGCGCATCACCCCCAAAGACCCATTTGATCCGTTTGCCGCAGCTTCCCGCCGGCGTTTTGCCGCCACGCTTACCGGATGTCGGGCATCGGCACACGCTTGGCGGTATGGCCCAAGGGGCACAGAGCCTGCTCATAGCAGAACTGCTGCGCACGAAAACGCAGCCGCTGCTAGTCGTTTTCACGGCGGACGCCCTGGAACGGCAACGTCTGTTTGAAGAACTGCTATGGCTGGCACCCGATGCGCGGATTCGCCAGTTTCCCGACTGGGAAACCCTGCCCTACGATCCTTTCTCGCCGCACCATGATCTGATCTCGGAACGGTTAGCGACGCTCTCCGCACTCCAGCGTGGCGAGTGCGACATTCTTCTGGCCTCCGTCCAGACGGCACTCCATCGTTTACCGCCGCCGTCTTTTCTGGCGGCTCATTCCTTCAGTTTCCGTCAGAAGCAGGCACTCGACGAAGCGGCGCTGCGCGCCCAGCTGGCGCTGGCCGGCTATCAGGCAGTGACCCATGTTCTGGCCCAGGGTGAGTTTTCCATTCGCGGTGGTCTGATCGATCTCTTTCCGATGGGCAGCGCCCTCCCTTACCGGCTCGATCTATTCGACCGTGAGATCGAAAGTATCAAGACTTTTGATGTCGACACCCAGCGCACGCTGTTCCCGGTGTCTGAAATCCAGCTGCTACCAGCGCGCGAATTTCCGACCGATGATCGCAGCCGTACGCTGTTCCGCCAGCGATTCCGCGAAGTCTTCGAAGGCGATCCCGCCAAGACAGGTATTTATCGCGATGTCTCGCAGGGCACGCTACCGGCAGGGATCGAGTATTACCTTCCGCTCTTCTTCGAAGATAACGAGACTGCCACGCTCATAGACTACCTAGACGGTCAGCATCCGGATCTTCCTCCGCTGGTCTTGTATACCGCCGACCTGAGCGCGCCTATTCAGGGCTTCTGGCAGGAAGTCCGCTCACGCTTCACATTCCACCAGGGTGATCGCGAACGTCCCCTGCTGCCGCCGGAAGCCCTCTTCCTTAATGAAGAAACCTTCTTCACCGAGCTGCAGCATGCGCCACGCCTGTTGCTTGGGGTATATGATCCGCAAACCGCCTTAATGAACAATCTGCCGCCGATGGCGGTGGATCGGCGACTCGAAGATCCGCTCGCGGCATTCCGCGCCTTCATGGACGGCTTTAACGGTAAAGCCGTTGTTCTGGCCGAAAGCCCGGGCCGCCGCGAAAGCATCCTCGCCCTACTGCAGGAAGGCGGCTTCGCCGTCCGCATTGCCGAAACGCTCACTGATGCACTGGATGCCGATGACCGTCTGCAGCTACTGACCGGACCATTGCACCAGGGCTTCCTGCTGCCAGACCTGGCCGTTGTTACCGAGAGCGAGCTGTTCGCCGGCACGCCCCGGCGTAAAAAACTGACCCGCAAGAAAGCCAGTGCTGACAACTGGCTGCGCGATCTCACTGAACTGCGCATTGGCGACCCGGTCGTTCATGAAACGCATGGTGTTGCCCGATATCAAGGGTTAACCCACCTCGACCTGGGCGATGGTGATACCGAATTCATGGTGCTGGAGTTCGCCAACGAAGCCATGCTCTATGTGCCTGTTGCCCAGATGCATCTAATCAGCCGCTATTCCGGCGGTGATCCGGATCATGCCCCACTGCATACGCTGGGCAGTGGTCAGTGGGAGAAGTCAAAACGTAAAGCCGCCCTGCAGGCACGCGATACGGCTGCCGAGCTGCTGGCACTTTATGCCGCGCGTGCGGCACGACAGGGCCATGCCTTCCACTTCGACGAACATGACTATGAACGTTTTGCCGATGGCTTCGGTTTTGAAGAAACCATCGATCAGGCCGTCGCCATTGATGCCGTGTTGTCTGATATGCGCTCGGGTCAGCCCATGGACCGTCTGGTCTGTGGTGATGTCGGTTTCGGTAAAACCGAGGTCGCCCTGCGCGCAGCCTTTGCTGCCGTCGCCGGCGGCAAACAGGTGGCCGTGCTCTGCCCGACCACCCTGCTCTGCGAACAGCACGCCGAGAACTTCCGCAACCGCTTTGCCGAATGGCCGGTCAAGGTGGTCGAGCTGTCGCGCTTCCGCTCCGCCAAGGAAAGTCAGGCTGCGCTGGACGAGATGGCGGATGGCCGGGCCGACATTGTGATTGGCACCCATCGGCTGATTCAGAACGACATCAAGTTCGCTCGTCTGGGCCTGCTCATCATTGATGAAGAACACCGTTTTGGCGTCAAACAGAAAGAACAGCTCAAGGCTTTGCGTGCCGAAGTGGATGTGCTCACGCTCACCGCCACGCCGATTCCACGCACTCTGGCCATGTCGCTGGAGGGGCTGCGCGATTTCTCGGTGATTGCCACGGCACCCCAGAAACGCCTCGCCATTAAAACCTTTGTGCACAATCTGTCGGACGGCATCATCCGGGAGGCCGTGCTGCGCGAGCTGAACCGCGGTGGCCAGGTCTACTTCCTGCACAACGAAGTCGACACCATCGAAAACATGCGGGAACGGCTGGCCAAACTGGTACCGGAAGCCAGCATTGTCATTGGCCACGGACAGATGAATGAGCGCGAACTGGAACGCGTCATGCGTGACTTCACGCAGCAGCGCGCCAACGTCCTGCTTTGTACCACGATTATCGAAACCGGCATCGACAACCCGCACGCCAATACCATACTCATCAACCGGGCCGATAAGTTCGGCCTGGCCCAGCTACATCAGCTGCGTGGTCGCGTTGGCCGATCCCATCATCAGGCGTATGCCTATCTGATGGTGCAGGAAATGAAAGGCCTGACCAAGGCAGCCAAGCAACGACTGGAAGCCATCCAGATGATGGAAGAGCTGGGTTCCGGCTTCTATCTGGCGATGCATGATCTGGAGATCCGCGGCGCCGGTGAAGTGCTCGGCGATTCGCAGTCCGGTGAAATCCTGGAGGTGGGCTTTGCCCTCTTTACCGAAATGCTCAATCGTGCGGTCAAAGCCATGAAGGCGGGCGAAACCCCCGATCTCAGTCAGCCACTGGGTATCGGCACCGAGATCAACCTGCATATTCCCGCCCTATTGCCGAACGCCTACTGCCCTGACGTCCATGAGCGCCTCAACCTCTACAAACGACTCGCCAATAGTGACAGCACTGAAGAATTGACCGAGATGCAGGAAGAGCTGATTGACCGTTTTGGAGCACTGCCGCCGCAGGCAGAATCGTTGATGGCAACCCACCAGGTACGTCTACAGGCCAAAACCTGGGGCATGACCAAAGTTGATCTATCGCAAGACCAGATGGTGATCCAGTTTGGCCCGCAAACCCCGGCGGATCCAATGACCCTGCTCTGGCTGATCCAGAACCGACGTGACCTGAAACTGGCCGGTCAGGATAGAATTATCCTTTCACGGCACATGCCTGCCCTCGCCCTACGGCTCCAGGCATTCCGCGAGCTCTGCGCCACGCTGGAAAAGCCCCCCGCCGAGCTGGCCAAGTTGGCATTTGCCCAGAAGAAAAACCGCTAACCCCCGACAATTTCGTCGAAATCTGAATTTACGTCCGTCCGGAAACACGATCATGACCCAGAGCACCAGCAACCTGCACATCGCCTCTTTTGATCCGATGCCTACACCCGAGGCCATTCAGGCACAGCTACCGCTCACCGATCAGGCGGCCAACACGGTGTCGCGCGGTCGTGCTGAACTGATCAGTATTCTGGAACACCGTGATCCACGCCCCTTTGTGGTCGTCGGTCCCTGCTCGATTCACGACCCCGTCGCCGGGCTCGACTATGCCCGCCGCCTCAAGGCGCTGGCCGATGAGGTCTCTGATGCGCTCATGATTGTTATGCGCGTCTATTTCGAGAAACCGCGCACGACCGTGGGCTGGAAGGGTTATATCAACGACCCGGATATGGACGATTCCTTCAAGGTTGATGCCGGCATGGCCAAGGCCCGCGAATTCCTCCTAGCCGTCAACGAGCTCGGCCTGCCGGCCGGTACCGAAGCACTCGATCCGATCTCGCCGCAGTACCTGGGCGATCTGATTGCGTGGAACGCCATTGGTGCCCGTACCACTGAATCACAGACCCACCGCGAAATGTCGTCCGGCCTATCGACCCCGGTCGGCTTCAAGAATGGCACCAACGGCGATCTCACCATTGCCATCAACGCCATTCTCTCGGCCAGCCGTCCCCACAGCTTCCTCGGTATCAACAGTGATGGCCGCGTTGCCATCGTCCGTACCAAAGGCAACCCTTATGGTCATATCGTGCTGCGCGGCGGTGACGGCCGCCCGAACTACGATACCGTCTCGGTGACTCTGGCAGAAAACGCCATGACCAAAGCCAAGCTCCTTCCGAACGTGATCGTCGACTGCTCCCACGCCAACAGTAACAAGAACCCTGAACTACAACCGCTGGTCATGGCCGATGTCATCAGCCAGATCGTTGCCGGCAACAAGAACATTACCGGTCTGATGATCGAATCCAACATCGTCGCCGGCAACCAGCCGATCCAGGCGGATCGCAACCAGATGACTTACGGTTGTTCGGTCACGGATGGCTGTGTCGATTGGGCCACCACCGAAAAAATGATCCGAGACGCGGCAGAACGTCTGCGTCCTATCCTGACCCAACGCGTAGGCTAAATCGATGGGGGATCTTGTTGTTTACGGCGGCCCGGTACCGACCTATCTGATCGAATCGGTCCAGACACAACTCAAGCCGGCGGCGACCAAGGCACAAGGCGTCCAGGCCATTCGTTTTTCAGGTGTCGCCAGTGACAACCTGCCGGATTCAATACGATCCGGTCTGGCCAACGAGCGGCTGGACTGGGCATTTGTGCCCTCCGATCGCAATATCAACGACTTCAAACTCGTGGTCTTCGACATGGATTCCACGCTGATCAATATCGAATGTATTGATGAGCTGGCGGATTTTGCCGGTCGCAAGGCGGAAGTCTCGGAGATTACCGAAGCTGCCATGCGCGGTGAAATGGACTATCGCGAAAGTCTCAAGAAGCGTGTCGGCGTGCTGGCGGGTCTGAATGCACGCGTGCTTGCCCGTGTATTTTCCGAGCGTCTGCTCCTGAATCCGGGTGCAAGAGAACTGCTGGAAGCCCTGCAAGCTGCGAATATTCACACGGCCCTGCTCTCTGGCGGCTTTACCTACTTTACAGAGCGCCTCCGTATCGAGCTTGGACTCGACTTCGCCACCTCGAACGAACTGGAAATTGTGGGTGGCAAACTCACCGGACATGTGGTCGGCAAGATTATCGATGCCCAGGCCAAAGCTGACACGCTTAAAGCGCTGATGTCAGAATTCGGCCTGCAGCAGCATCAGGTGATGGCCGTTGGTGACGGTGCCAATGACCTACTGATGATGGCCGAGGCCGGCACCTCCGTGGCGTATCACGCTAAACCGGCTACCCAGGCCAAGGCCACACACGCCATCAACCATGGCGGCCTGGATGGCATTCTGACGCTCTACCCCGCCTGAGCTGAGGCAACACAGGCAGAGTTCAGCGGAGATGCATTAAACCGGATTGCGCAAACGGGCGTTAAGCTCGTCAATCACTTCAGCCCAATCGGCATCGTCTTCGATTTCTTCCGCCAGGAAAGTCGCCTGAGAAGCCGACCAGCAAGGGGCTTCATGCAGCAGAAAATGATCAGCTAATGGCCGGTGCTGTTCAATGAAGAGATCAACTTCCTCCGTCTTGCTGGGCAAGCCTAACTGGGCGAACAGGCTGTTGATTGAATGGATGGGAGATTCCATGATTGCCTCCTTGATGAAGCTCAGGGTTTATCGTTCGTCGATCCAGGTTTGCTGAATCGCTTCCAATATACGCTCGCCGCAACGCTTCGGGTCATCGTCAAATTCAGGTAGTGCCATCACCCATTGCATCAGGTCTACAAAATTAATTTTGGTCGGATCCTGATCCGGCTGCGCTTCGATTAGCGCTTCCGCAATATCCAGCGTATCGGTCCATTTCAAAGCCATGGTTTACCTCTTGCCTTCACGGGTCATATTGATCGAATACTTCGGAATTTCAACCACCAGTGGCGTTTCCGCCACAATCGCCTGACACGACAGGCGGGATTCCGGCTCCAGGCCCCAGGCCTTATCGAGAAGATCTTCTTCCAGCTCTTCAGGTTCGTTCAGCGAATCATAGCCTTCACGTACGATAACGTGGCAGGTCGTACACGCACAGGAGCACTCGCAGGCATGCTCAATCTCGATGCCGTTATTGAGCAGCACTTCACAGATCGATTCGCCGACAGGCGCTTCAAGGACCACGCCTTCCGGACAGTATTCGCTATGGGGGAGAACAATCAGTTGGGTCATGCTCTGTTTCCTTGGGGCCTTATGGCTTACTTGATGGCGTATGGAGATCCTGGATCGCCTCTTCCACCGAATCAATGGTTTTACCAGCCAGCGCACGGTTCACTGCCTGGTTCATGCGGCGACCCGCGAATTCCTTGCAGTCGGCATCCAGGTCATCCATCGCAATGGTGATCTGACGACGGTTACCGGAAAGAATGGCCGTCTGTAATTTCACAATGCCGGATTCGATGTGTTTAAACTCACTATCATCCAGCAGATGACGATCTTCCGTCAGCGCCGAGCGCACGGCCTCGATCAGACGCTGGGCATCGACCTGAGTTTCTTTCAGCGCACGCGTCTGTGCATCATCACGGGCGTGATCGACTGAGGCTTTGAGCATCCCGGTGATCTGATCATCGGAGAGGCCATAGGATGGCTTTACTTCCACATGGGCTTCAACCCCGGTGGTCTGCTCACGCGCCGTCACAGACAGCAGCCCATCGGCATCCACCTGGAAGGTCACGCGAATGCGTGCTGCGCCGGCCACCATCGGCGGAATACCGCGCAGCTCGAAACGCGCCAATGAACGGCAGTCATCCACCAGCTCTCGTTCACCCTGCACCACATGCACCATCATGGCGGTCTGACCGTCACGATAGGTCGTAAATTCCTGGGCCCTTGCCACGGGCAATGTGGAGTTGCGCGGAATCACTTTCTCGACCAGGCCACCCATGGTTTCCAGACCCAGCGACAGCGGAATCACATCGAGCAGCAGCCAGTCTTCACCGGGTGCACGGTTACCCGCCAGCAGGTTGGCCTGCACGGCCGCTCCTAGGGCCACCACTTTATCCGGGTCCAGGTTGTTCAGCGGTTCCTGCTTGAAGAACTCGCCGACGGCCCGCTGAATCAGCGGAATGCGCGTCGCACCCCCCACCATCACCACGCCCTGGATGTCTTCCGGGCGTAGTCCGGCATCACGCAGGGTTTTCTTGACGGGTTGCAAGGTTTTGGAAACCAGCGTCTGGCTGATCTCGGCAAAGGTGGCCATATCAATGGTCACGTCGACAATTTCGCCCGACGCCAGCCGCGCTGTAATCGGAGCCTCCGGATGGGTCGACAGGTATTCCTTGGCTTCGCGCGATCGCAGCAACAGCAATGCCGTGTCTTCAATGGCCGGCGGTGATTTGAGCTGTGCCTGTTCCAGCACCCAGCAATAGATACGGCGGTCGAAGTCGTCGCCCCCTAGAGCGGAGTCGCCGCCCGTGGCCAGCACTTCGAAAATGCCTCGGGTCAGCCGCAGAATAGAAATATCAAAGGTGCCGCCGCCCAGATCGTACACGGCATACACCCCTTCAGCAGCGTTATCCAGACCGTAAGCGACGGCGGCCGCCGTCGGTTCATTGAGCAGGCGCAGGACATTCAGGCCGGCCAAACGTGCGGCATCTTTCGTCGCCTGGCGTTGTGCATCATCAAAATAGGCGGGCACGGTGATCACCGCGCCCACAATATCCTGCTTCAAGGTCTGTTGCGCGCGGTCGTTGAGCACCCGCAGAATCTCGGCCGACACCTCGACCGGTGTCTTGACGCCCTGTCGGGTTTTAACGCTGACCATACCCGGCACATCGACCAGATCCAGCGGCAGATTCTCACGGTGCGCGATATCTGAGATTGATCGGCCCATCAAGCGCTTGACCGAAGCAATGGTGTTTTTGGGGTCTTTAGCGATTGCCTTCAGGGCATCGTAGCCAACCTTTACTGAGCCATCTTCCTGGTAACGTACCACCGACGGTACCAGTGCACGGCCTTCCGCATCATTCATCACATGCGACATGCCCTGACGTACACTGGCCACCAGAGAATTGGTGGTGCCCAAATCAATGCCGATGGCGTGGCGTGTCTGGTGTGGTAAAGGGCTTTGGCCGGGTTCGGCGATTTGCAGTAGTGCCATATAAGTTCAACAACCGTTCATGAATGCAGGCTCAGAGATCTTCCAGCGCAAAGATGGCGTCTTCGATCTCATCCCGTAATTTTTCCAGAAACATCAGGCGGCGCACACCCTCAACCGCTGATTGCATCAGATTTTTATCGCCTGCAGCGTGATCCAGTGCGTGGCCCAGATCGGCATAGGCATCACGGATATCATCGGCGATTGCCGACTGTAGCGCTTCCAGCGCGCCAGTATCTCTGGCGGCGCGGGCATCCGCCACCTGCTCCCGCCACATCATCTGACTCATCAGGAAGTCCGCTGACATGGCTGTGTTTGATTCGGCAGCAACATCAACGCCAGCCAGCTCGAGCAGATACATCGCTCGCTTGAGCGGCGAACGCAAAGTCTGATAGGCGGCATTGATTTGCGTCGCCAGCATCATGGATGCCCGACGTGAGGCATCATCCGATGCCGCAAAGCGATCCGGATGCACTTCCCGCTGTAACAGGCGGAAACGATCATCCAGCATGGCCGTGGTCAGTTTAAACTGTCTGGGCAGGCTCAGCAGCGTGAAATAGTCAGCACCCAACAAGTCTGCCGTGACGGCGTTTGCAGCCGTCATCAACGGTGTAATGCTGGGGGCCGAGGCCACATCAGACATGGAAAGACTCACCACAACCACACTCATCTTTGACGTTGGGGTTGTTGAACTTGAATCCTTCGTTAAGGCCTTCGCGCACGAAGTCCAATTCGGTACCGTCCAGATAAGCCAGGCTCTTTGGATCAATCACGATCTTGACGCCATGCGTCTCAAAGACCGAATCTTCGTCGTTGAGTTCGTCCACATATTCCAAGCGGTAGGCCATGCCCGAACAGCCGGCCGTGCGCACACCGAGGCGCAGGCCGATGCCCTTACCGCGTTGCGTCAGCGCCTTACCAACATGCTTAGCGGCGGCTTCTGTCATCGTCACACTCATGATGCACTCTCCAAGTCGTGACCGGTTCAGGAACCCTGCTTCTTCTTATAGTCGGCAACCGCCGCCTTGATAGCGTCTTCCGCCAGGATCGAACAGTGAATCTTCACCGGTGGCAATGCCAGCTCTTCAGCAATCGCCGTGTTCTTGATTTCCAGCGCTTCGTCCACGCTCTTGCCCTTGACCCATTCGGTCACCAGCGAGCTGGAGGCAATCGCCGAACCGCAACCGTAGGTCTTGAACTTGGCGTCTTCGATCACGCCTTCTTTGTTGACCTTGATCTGTAGTTTCATCACGTCGCCACAGGCCGGCGCACCGACCATGCCGGTACCGACACCGGCTTCTTCTTTGTCGAAGGAACCGACGTTACGGGGATTCTCGTAGTGATCAATCACTTTGACGCTGTATGCCATTTTTTGACTCCTTCAAAATCTATTGAATCAGGGCGCTTAGTGCGCGGCCCACTGAACCGTGTTGAGATCGACGCCTTCCTGAACCATTTCCCATAAAGGTGATAGTTCACGCAGGCGGCCAATCTGTTTGTGCAGCAGATCCACCGTGTAGTCGATCTCTTCTTCCGTCGTGAAACGGCCGATCGAGAAGCGGATCGACGAATGTGCCAACTCGTCGGTCAGACCCAGTGCGCGCAGCACATAGGACGGCTCCAGAGAAGCTGACGTACAGGCCGAGCCGGATGATACAGCGATATCCTTGACCGCCATGATCATAGACTCGCCTTCCACATAAGCAAAGCTCAGATTCAGGTTGTGCGGCACACGGTGTTCCAGATCGCCGTTGACGTAAATCTCCGGCATATCCGACAAACCCTTGAGCAGACGATCACGCAACGCCGTAATACGCTTATTTTCTTCATGCATTTCCAGACGGGCCAATCGGAAGGCTTCGCCCATGCCGACAATCAGGAAGGTGGCCAGCGTGCCGGAACGCATGCCGCGCTCATGACCACCACCGTGCATCTGGGCTTCCAGGCGCACACGTGGCTTACGACGCACGTACAGCGCACCGATGCCCTTCGGGCCATAGGTCTTGTGGGCCGAGAAACTCATCAGATCAACCTTGAGCTTCGACAGATCGATATCGATCTTGCCGGTCGCCTGGGCCGCATCGACATGGAACAGAATGCCCTTGCCGCGGAGTAGTTCACCAATCTCTGCGATCGGCTGGATCACACCGATTTCGTTATTGACGGCCATGATCGACACCAGAATGGTATCGGGGCGTAGTGCCGCTTCCAGCGCAGCCATATCAACCAGGCCGTTCGGCAGCACATCCAGATAAGTAACATCAAAACCCTGACGTTCCAGCTCGCGCATCGTATCAAGCACGGCTTTGTGTTCCGTCTTCAGCGTAATCAGATGCTTGCCTTTACCCTGGTAGAAATTGGCAGCACCCTTGATCGCCAGATTGTTGGCTTCGGTGGCACCCGAAGTCCAGACGATTTCTTTGGGATCGGCATTCACCAGCGCGGCAACTTCCTCACGCGCGTTTTCAACAGCGGCTTCAGCATCCCAACCGTACTGGTGGGAACGCGAGGCCGGGTTGCCAAACTTTTCGGTCAGATAAGGCAGCATTACCTCGACCACGCGCGGGTCGATAGGGGTGGTTGCCGAATAGTCCAGATAAATAGGGAACTTCATAATCAACTCCAGAGAAAACCGTCAGGCCACCGCCGCAAAGCGCTGTAACTGACTCAAAACCTTATCCAGTTGACCTGTAAGACGGTCAACATCCTTTTGTGAGGTGGCGACATGGGCCATCATGCCGAGACTGATGCGAATGGCCCCTTTGGCCAGCACGGGGTCAACCCCCATCGCCAGCAACACCGGTGAAACACCCTGCTTGCCCGAACCGCAGGCCGCGCCACTGGCAATCGCCACATCCTGACGATCCAGCAAGGCCACCAGCGTTTCACCGTCAATGCCCGGAAACGCGGCAAAAATCGTATTCGGTAAACGCGCAGCCGTCGATGCAAAGACCACGGCGCCACGGGCTTGCAACCAGCTTTCCAGTTGCTGCTGTTGTGCACGGGCGACGCGGGAACGTTGTTCGAGATCAGCAACCGCCTTGGTACAGGCAATACCCAGCCCCACAATGGCCGCCACATTCTCGGTGCCGGCACGCAGACCCTGCTCCTGACCACCGCCATAAACCAGCGGTGACAACACCACCTGGTGGTCGCGAATAAGTGCCGCAGCCCCCTTGGGGCCACCAATTTTATGGCCGGAGATCGTCATGGCATGACCACCAGCCGCCTTGAACGCGTCAAAACTGAGCGGATACTTACCCAGTGCCTGAACGGCATCGGTATGCATATAGGTCTCGGCATAGCCACGGTCGCGGAAAGCGGCTGCCAACGCTGATACGGGCTGCAATACGCCGGTCTCATTGTTGGCGGTCATCACGGTCAGCAAGCGCGTCTCTGCCGGCAAAGCCGCAACAGATTCATGACCGACCTGCCCAGCAGCATCTACGGCCAGGTGATTCACCGACCAGCCACGCCGGCCCAGGGCACGCACAGGTTCTGCCACGCACGGGTGTTCAATCGCCGAACAGGCCATCGCAGCCGGCGGATGTCCGGCTTCCAGCCAAGCATCCGCCACACCACGAACCACCAGGTTGTTGGCTTCGCTACCACTGGCGGTAAATATGACTTCGGAGGGCGCGGCATCCAGCGCCGCGGCCACCTGCTCGCGCGCCTGTTCAATGGCACGCCGGGCTTCACGACCAGCCGTGTAGGTCGCCGAGGGATTGGCAAAACTGGCGCTCAGAAAAGGCAGCATCGCTTCAAGCACACACGGATCCAACGGTGTGGTGGCATTGTGATCGAAGTAAGCGGCAGTCATGGCAATACAGATATCAGGCAGCGTGAGCGACACCAAAAGACACCGGCTGGTTCACCGGCTTGTCTTTCTGCGCAGCGACTTTGAGACGCTGTTTCTCTACCAGATCCGACAAGCTCACCGAAGCCAGGTAATCCAGCATCTTGCGATTCAGTGTGGCCCATAGATCATGCGTCATGCAACGGTGATCTGATTTGCAGTTCTCACGGCCGCCGCATTGCGTCGCATCCAGTGGTTCATCCACCGCCAGAATGACATCCGCGATGGAAATCTCTGCCGCAGCTCTACCCAGGCAGTAACCACCGCCGGGACCGCGCACACTTTCCACGATCTGATGGCGGCGCAGTTTGGCGAACAACTGCTCGAGGTAGGACAAGGAAATGTTCTGACGCTCACTGATCGCCGACAGCGTAACCGGGCGCTCGCCACCATTGAGGGCCAGGTCAATCATGGCAGTCACTGCAAAGCGGCCTTTGGTCGTTAATCTCATGGTGCCTCCCGTGGGGATGGGGAAATAAGACTGGAGTATTCGAGTCAGGAAGATTTGGAATCGTTATTAAACCTGAGTATTAAAGTCAACTATAGAGTGCGCGCACTGATTAGTCAACTATTTTGCTCAGGTATTGCGGATCAAATTTATCCGCCACGGCATTCGCCTCTTCCACCGGTACACCGGAGGCTTCCAGTTTCTTCAGCAAGGCCGCCAGACGCTGATCGGTTTCTGCCGCATGCTCTAGGAGCGCATGCAGGGCTTTAGCGTAAGGGTCGCTGGCATCACGGTTGATGGCATAGGCCGTAAAGCCCAGTTTGGCGCTTTGCGGCGTCACTGATTCGGCTTTGTCGTTTTCAATAATCCGTGCCGGATTACCCACCGCCGTTGCCCCTGCCGGGACGTCTTTAACCACCACGGCATCACTGCCGACACGGGCACCAGCACCCACCGTAATGGGCCCCAGGACTTTAGCGCCAGCGCCAATAACCACGCCCGACTGCAAGGTTGGATGACGACGGCCCTTGTTCCAGCTCGTGCCGCCTAGCGTGACACCATGATACAGCGTGACATCGTCTTCAATCACGGCTGTTTCACCGATCACAACACCCATGCCGTGGTCGATGAAAAAACGACGGCCAATCGTCGCGCCCGGGTGAATTTCTATCCCGGTCAGAAAACGGGATATATGCGAAAGGAATCGCGCCAGCCAGTAAAAATGCCACTGCCACAGACGATGCGACACACGGTGAAAAAGCATGGCATGGACACCCGGATAGCATGTCACAATCTCCAGCGTCGAACGGGCGGCTGGATCGCGATCAAAAATCGACCGGATGTCTTCACGGATGGCTTTGAAAATAGGCATCTAACAGCTTGTTTACAGGTTGTTTCTCGACAGGTTTTGCCTCAGACATGGCTGCATCTGTCGCAGAAGAATTTATTCGATAATTGTACTAATCCCGAGTTTTTTAATCAACCTTGTGCGGCATACTCAGGGCGGTAACAATGCCGCGCAGAATATTCACTTCGTCCGTCTCCAGACGGGTCCGCTCGAAAATGCGACGAATTTTGGGCATCAAACGACGCGGCCGCAGCGGATCATGAAAGCCCACCTCAATCAACGCGGCCTCAAGTTGCGCATAGAAACCTTCAACCGCACCCACGGTTGCTACCGGTGAGGCATAACGCGTGGCACCTGTCTCAACCACGGCCTGAACACCCGAGGCCTCGCGCAGCAGATAGGTCATGATCTGTACCGCTGCCCCCAGGTTCAGGGAACCATAATCCGGATTCGTCGGAATACTCACCTCAGCCCGGCAATGCTGCAGCTCTTCATTGGTCAGGCCATTCGTTTCATTGCCAAAAACAAAAGCTGAGCAACCGGTATGGCTACCGCTATCCCCATCTCCGTTTTCACCCTGCGCCCACAACAATCGGGCTGCATCAATAGCTGCACGGGGTGACATCGGCTCGGGACCGAGTTCCCGTGCGCGCACCGTCATCCCGAAGGCACCGGCGCAACCCGATAGCGCCGTAGCCAAATCATTCACGACCCGGCAATTATCCACCAAGTCTGCGGCGCCCGACGCACGGCGGATCGCCACCTCGTCAATCTCGCACAGCGGATTGACCAGCACCAGCTGCGCGCCATGGACCAGCCCCATGGTTTTCATCGCCCGGGCTACGGCACCAATATTGCCGGGATGCGATGGGCGGCACAACACGATGCGCTGGCACGCCAGGAATGTGTCGCCGGGGATGGCCAGAACCGGCGGTTCAGCGGAAGAAAAAGTTGTGTTCATATCGATTCATTGATGCAGACAAGGTCGACCGACAGCCGCCCAGCAGGTACAATACGGGTATTCGCGCAAACAAACCTGTTTGCCATTTTGCTCTGTGTCCCTGATATGCATCCCTTTCTTAATGTTGCCGTTAAGGCCGCACGTCGTGCCGGTCAAATCATCAACCGAGCCGCGCTCGATATCGAAAATCTGCAGGTTGCCCGTAAGGGCCAGAGTGATTACGTTACCCAGGTAGACCGCGCTGCTGAGGATGCCATCAAGGAAATCCTGACCGAAGCCTATCCGAGCCACGGCATTCTAGCCGAAGAATCGGGTGCCACTGCGCCGGAAGCCGAGTTCCAGTGGATTATCGATCCGCTCGACGGCACCACCAACTTTATTCATGGTTTTCCGCAGTACGCCATTTCCATCGCCCTCACCCAGAACGGCCAGCTGGCCCATGGCGTGGTTTACGATCCGATGCGTAACGAAATCTTCACCGCTAGCAAAGGTAGCGGTGCATTCCTCAATGACCGCCGCATTCGCGTCAGCCGTTGCGACCGCCTGAACGACTCGCTGATCGGTACCGGTTTCCCCTATCGTATCTTTGATCGTGTTGATCAGTACATGGATGCCTTCAAGGAACTCACCAGCAAAACGGCCGGCATGCGCCGCCCTGGTGCCGCCTCGCTGGATCTAGCTTATGTCGCCGCCGGTCGCCTGGATGGCTTCTGGGAGTTCGGCCTGGCCCCTTGGGACATGGCTGCCGGCACACTGCTCATACTGGAAGCGGGTGGATTTGCCACCGATCTCAAGGGCGACGGTAACTACCTCAAGTCAGGCGACATCGTGGCCGGCACCCCCAAAGTGCACACCCCGTTGCTGCAGATTGTTCAGAAGCACCTGAAGGCCCCTGCCGCCTAATACGCCAGTCATGCGCGGCGTTCAGTCATGAGCAAAAAATCCACACCGGACGCCGCTGGGAATAAAAAGCCCGCCGCTTATACCCCCATGATGATCCAGTATCTCGCGTTAAAAGCGACGGTACCGGATACCCTCTTGTTTTACCGGATGGGCGATTTCTACGAGCTGTTTTTTGACGATGCGGTCAAGGCCGCCCGTCTGCTTGATATTACGCTCACCAGCCGTGGCCAATCTAATGGTGAACCCATCCGCATGGCCGGCGTCCCGTTTCATGCAGCCGATCAGTATGTGGCCCGCCTGGTCAAAGCCGGCGAATCCGTCGCGATTTGCGAACAGATTGGTGACCCCGCCACCAGCAAAGGCCCTGTCGAACGGGCTGTCACGCGCATCGTCACCCCCGGTACCGTCTGCGATGCCTCGCTCATGGATGAGCGCCGTGAAAACCATCTCATGGCCATTTATCCGGCAGGCACCCGTCTGGGTGCCGCCTGGATCTCGCTGGCCGCCGGCCGACTGACGCTGGCAGAAGTCAGCCTTGAGCAACTCGGCACGCTGCTGGGTCGCATCGACCCCTCTGAAGTGCTCGTCCCGGAAAACCACACCCTATCGGATGTCCTCAGCCATCCCACGCGTCGGGCCGAATGGCTGTTTGATGCCGAGACTGGTAACCGCTCGTTGTGCCATGCCCTGAAGGTGGGTGCACTCAGCGCCTACGGCATCGATCCGAACGAAGATCAGCCGGCCCTGGCCGCATGCAGTGCACTGCTCGACTATATTCAGGCCACCCAGTTCCGCAAACCGGAAATGCTCGGCATCAGCACAATCCTTGTCGAGCGCCCCAACCAGTATCTGCGGATGGACGCCATCACTCGTCGCAATCTGGAGCTCACCGAGTCCCTCCGCCTGGCCAGCCAGCCAGGTGCCGAGAGCACCACGCTGTACAGCATTCTGGATCGCACCCGCACCGCTATGGGCTCGCGGGCACTACGCCACGCATTGCATCACCCGTCGGCTGACGATCATCTGCCAGCCAGTCGGCATCAGGTGATCGACAGTCTACTGGCTCGTCAAGATCTGCTCACCGAGCTGCGCGATCTGCTCAATGGCTTTTGTGACATCGAGCGCATCGCCGGGCGCATCGCCCTGCTCTCGGTCCGACCACGTGAACTGGCCGCATTGCGCGACACCTTAATCCAGTGGCCGGCGCTCGCCACACTGGTGCAGCAGCTGGCCGCCGCCAGCCTCAACGATGAAAGCCTGGTCTTGTCACAGCTGGCAGATCGCCTCGCCAACACAGTAACGCCGTTACAGGTGGGGCAGCTACTGACCAGCGCCATCCGCCCGGAACCCGGTAACCATATCCGTGACGGCGGCGTCATTGCCGACGGATTTGATAGCGAACTGGACGAACTAAGAAACATCCAGACCCATTGCGGCGATTTTCTACTGGCCCTGGAAACGCGTGAACGCGAGGCCACCGGCATTTCTACACTGAAGGTGGAATACAACCGGGTGCATGGCTTTTATATCGAAGTCTCGCAGGCGCAGTCGGCCAAAGTGCCCGAGCACTATCGTCGACGCCAGACGCTGAAAAACGCCGAGCGCTACATCACGCCGGAGCTCAAGACTTTTGAAGACAAGGCGCTCTCCGCCCAGGACCGATCCCTTGCCCGGGAAAAAATGCTGTTCGAAGCCCTGCTTCAGCAACTACAGCCTGACCTCATCGCCCTCAAATCACTGGCCATGGATATTGCCGAACTGGATTTGACGGCCAGCTTTGCTCACACAGCCCTTGACCGCAACTGGTGCCGACCGACGTTCAGCCCGATCCCGGAAATCGACATCAGCGAAGGTCGCCACCCCGTGGTGGAACAAGCTCTGAGTCGGGAAGGCAAACCCTTTGTCGATAACGACACCCGTCTGCACCCGGATCGCCAGTGTCTGCTCATCACCGGCCCGAACATGGGCGGTAAATCCACCTACATGCGCCAGACCGCACTCATCGTGCTGCTGGCCCGCATCGGATCGTACGTCCCCGCCACCTCAGCCCGCATTGGCCGCATCAACGCTATCTACACGCGTATCGGCGCCTCGGATGACCTGGCCTCTGGACGCTCCACCTTCATGGTCGAGATGACCGAAACCGCCGCCATCCTGAACCAGGCCGACGAACGCAGCCTGGTGCTGATGGATGAAATCGGTCGCGGTACCTCCACCTTTGATGGCCTGGCCTTGGCCTCCGCCGTACTCAAACAAGTGCTGCGCCATAACAAATCGCTAACCTTGTTCGCCACCCATTACTTTGAACTCACCCGTCTCAGCGAAAAATTCAAACAACTGGAAAACGTGCACTTAGATGCTGTGGAACATCACGACCGCATTGTCTTCATGCACCGGGTGCAGGCTGGCCCAGCCAATCAGAGCTACGGCATTGAAGTGGCCTCGCTGGCCGGCATTCCTTCGGCCGTAGTGCGCGATGCACGCCGCACTCTGCTCGAACTCGAATCCCAGTCCGTGCGTCATCAACCGGCCAGCGGTGAGCACCCGCAGAACGATTTCTTCGACATCCCGGATGCGCCAGCAGTGACTGAACCCGAGCCCGCAACCGAAGCGCATCCGCTACTGGCCGAACTGTCGGCCATGGACCCGGACAGCTTGACCCCGCGCCAGGCCCTTGATCTGCTCTATCAACTCAAAGCCCGCGCCAGAAGTTGAAACCCATGACGCAATCTGCCTCGATCTTCAATAAACGACTGGCCGCAGTTATCGCCAACGTGATTGCCGCCGGCTTGCTCATGGCAGCCCCGGCCTATAGCGCCAACCTGAGCTTTGCCCTCTTCGGTGATGTCTACATGACGCCGGAACACCAGGGCTACCTCAAAGGCATGCTGGCCGACATGGCGGACAAGAATGAAGCCCTGGCCATTTTTACCGGCGGTCTCAAGCCCACCGATCAGGGTTGCCAAGACAAGCATCTGTTGGCGGCCTTCCCCATCTTTGCACAGGCACCGCTACCCACCTTTTACGTGCCGGGTGATGCCGAATGGGCACTCTGCACCAAATTCACACCGGAAGATCGTCTGGCGCTACTGCGCAAAACGTATTACCAGAGCAACACCAGCCTGGGCGAGCCCAGCCTGCCTCTGAGTCGCCAGCCCGATTACCCTGAACTGATGCGCTGGGAACTGGACGGTGGCAAGGCCATCTTTGCCACGCTCAACGTCACCGGCAACAACAATCGCTGGGGCAACAAGGCCGATGCCAGCAGCGAATATCTGGATCGCAATGCCGCGAGCCTAATGTGGTTGCAGGACACCTTCCGCATCGCGGCCGACAAAGGCATAGGCATGCTGGTGATCGTGATGCATGGTGACCCGGAGTTCAACATTCCCGGTGAAACCGAAGCCCCCAAAGGCTATCGGCCACTGATTGATCAGCTGAGAATCGCGACTGAACAGTTCAAGGGCCAGGTCCTGCTGGTGCATGGCGGATCAGGCGTTCACCGCATTGATCACCCGCTGATTAACCCGCAGAACGATCTGCCCTATCAGAACTTCACCCGCGTCGAGACCTATGGCGCTCTACAACAGGGTTGGGTGGAGGTCAGTATCGCTAAAAATAAACAGGGCAGCGACGACCCGGTCACCCGCACGGAATTCCGTTTTGAATCTTTTCCGTGGCCGCCGCTCAACGACGACCCCACCGAAGACCCTGGCCAAAGTTAGTGGATAATGACCGGGCTGCTGTCGTCAGCCTCGTCATCGTCGGCAACCGACTCTTCTTCAATCTCTTCCGGCGTGGCCGGGCGCACATCACGCACCGTGCACGTGAACACCAGTGAAATGCCGGCCAACGGATGATTGCCATCCAGCACGACCTTGCCGTCGGCAATATCGGTCACACGGTAAATAACGATATCGTCTTCATCGGCGCCTTCCGGAGCGCCTTCAAACTGCATGCCCACCTTGGTTTCCTTAGGCAGACGGGAAGCGGGTTCGATCTGTACCATCTCCGGATCATAATCGCCATAGGCTTCATCCGGTTGCAACTTGACGGTGACCGAATCACCCACGTGCTTGCCTTCCAGCGTTTCTTCAATACGGTCGAAAATATCACCATAGCCACCGTGCAGGTAACGAATGGGGTTACGACCATCATCAACCACCTGGCCATCCGAATCGGTCACACTGTAATCCAGTGTCACTACCGTGTTGCGATGTACGAGTTCAGCAGTCATTGATTTTCCTTAGGAGGTGCAGGTGCGTCCGCAGCAGTTGCCGAAGGGGGCGCAGCCGGTTCGGTTTTGGCCACCGGTTCAGCCACACCAGCGGCAGGCACAGAAGCTGGTGCGGCAGTTTTTTTGCGCGCCGACAACTGATAGAAGACTTCGTCAGCCTTCACCATACCGAGTTCGAAACGGGAACGTTCTTCCACCGCTTCCAGGCCGGATTTCAGATTGCGTGTTTCCGCTTCCAGCCCCGCATTGCGCAGTTCCAGCTGACGGTTGACTTCACGCTGCTGACGCAGCTGACGGTCACTTTCCCATACCTTCAACCAGCCACCCTTACCCAGCCAAAGCGGGTACTGGAGCAGCACAACCAGGCCAAGCAGAATGCCAGTTGAAGGACGCATGGGGATGAACAGTGACTAAAAATTAACGCAGGTTGTAGAAGGCTTCGCGACCCGGATAGGTAGCAGTGTCGCCCAGATCTTCTTCAATACGCAGCAGCTGGTTGTACTTGGCGATGCGATCCGAACGCGACAGCGAACCGGTCTTGATCTGGCCGGCATTGAGGCCAACCGCGATATCGGCAATCGTCGAATCTTCCGTTTCACCCGAACGGTGCGAAATCACGGCGGTGTAACCGGCGCGCTTGGCCATTTCGATGGCCGCAAAGGTTTCACTCAGCGTACCGATCTGGTTGATCTTGATCAGGATCGAGTTGGCGATACCCTTCTGGATGCCTTCTTTCAGGATCTTGGTATTGGTCACGAACAGGTCGTCACCCACGATTTGGACTTTCTTGCCCAGACGTTCGGTCAGTAGCTTCCAGCCATCCCAGTCACCTTCGGCCATACCGTCTTCGATCGACACGATCGGGAACTTGTCGACCAGCGTCGCCAGATAATCGACAAACTGCGCCGAGGTCAGCTGCAGAGCTTCGCCCGACAGCTGGTACTTACCTTCTTTGTAGAACTCCGAAGCGGCGCAGTCCAGTGCCAGCAGCACATCCTTACCCGGCACATAACCGGCGTTCTGGATGGCTTGCATGATCACTTCCAGGGCTTCCGAATGGCTACCCAGGTTCGGCGCAAAACCACCTTCATCACCCACGGCGGTCGAGTGACCGTTCTTGTCCAGCAGCTTCTTCAGCGCGTGGAAAATCTCGGCACCGCAACGCAGGGCTTCCCGGAACGAATCCACGCCCACCGGAATAATCATGAATTCCTGGATATCCAGGCTGTTATTGGCATGCTCACCGCCGTTGATGATGTTCATCATCGGCACCGGTAGCGACATCTGACCCGCACCACCGAAGTAGCGATACAGGGGCAGACCGGCTTCTTCGGCAGCAGCCTTGGCCACGGCCATCGACACGGCCAGCAGCGCGTTGGCGCCCAGGCGGGCCTTGTTATCGGTACCGTCGAGGTCGATCAAGGTCTTGTCGATAAAGGCCTGTTCCTGAGCGTCCAGACCGATCAGTGCTTCGCTGATTTCGGTGTTGACGTTTTCAACAGCGCGCATCACACCCTTGCCCAGGTAACGACTACCGTCACCATCGCGCAGCTCAATCGCTTCGCGTGAACCGGTCGAAGCGCCTGATGGCACCGCGGCACGGCCCATTACGCCGGATTCCAGCAGCACATCGGCTTCAACAGTTGGGTTACCGCGCGAATCCAGGATCTCGCGGGCGATGATGTCAACAATGGCGCTCATGGTCAGGCCTTTCTTTGTAGATATTTAAATACGTAGTGGTTTAAACAGGACGTCAAAGTACTTCAGGAAAGATCAAACATCCGGGCGCTTTTGACCGCACGGTCCAGCGTCAGCAAATGTTCAAGCAATTGGGGCATCTGTGCCAGCGGCCAGGCATTCGGGCCGTCTGACATGGCTTTGGATGGGTCCGGGTGGGTTTCCATGAACAGGCCATGGATACCCGTGGCGACAGCGGCACGTGCCAGCACCGGCACAAATTCGCGCTGACCACCCGATGAGCTACCCTGCCCACCCGGTAACTGCACCGAGTGCGTGGCATCAAACACCACCGGGCAACCCGTGCGACGCATGATCGCCAGCGACCGCATATCCGACACCAGATTGTTATAACCGAACGAAGCGCCACGTTCACACACCATGATGGTGTCTTCGGTAATGCCTGCAGCCTTGGCGGCATCACGGGCTTTATCCACCACGTTCTGCATATCGCCCGGCGCCAGGAACTGGCCCTTCTTGATATTCACAGGCTTGCCACTCGTGGCACAGGCTTCGATAAAGTCCGTCTGGCGGCACAGAAAGGCCGGTGTTTGCAGCACATCACATACCGCCGCCACCGGGGCGATATCGTCAATACCGTGCACGTCGGTCAGTACCGGCACACCGATCTGCTCACGTACCTTGGCCAGAATTTCCAGGCCACCTTCACGGCCGGGGCCGCGGAAGGATTTGCCCGAGCTGCGGTTCGCCTTATCGAAGCTGGCTTTAAAAATGTACGGAATACCCAGGCCGCTCGTCATTTCCTTCATCGTGCCGGCGATATCCAGGCACATCTGCTCAGACTCGATCACGCATGGCCCGGCGATCAGGAAAAACGTCGAGGTATCGGTCACTTCAAAGCCGGCGAGCTTCATGCTTTAGTTTCTTTCACAATCGCCTGCTTACGAACACCGGTTGTGTCCTGGTGGGCCACAGCGGCATTCACGTAGGCGGTAAACAATGGGTGACCCTGGCGTGGGTTCGAGGTGAATTCCGGGTGGAACTGGCAACCCACAAACCACGGGTGTACCGACTTCGGCAGCTCGACCATTTCGCACAAGTCAGTCACCGGCGCACGACCTGCCACCACCAGACCGGCTTCTTCCAGTTTGCTGAGCAGCGTGTTGTTCACTTCATAACGATGACGGTGACGCTCGGTAATCTCGTCGGCGCCATAAATATCACGCGCCAGCGAGCCCGACTTCAGCAAGCACAGCTGGCCGCCCAGGCGCATGGTGCCGCCCAGATCAGAATCTTCACTACGCTGTTCCATCTTGCCCGAACGGTCTTTCCATTCGGTAATCAGGCCGATCACCGGGAACGGCGATGCCGGATCAAACTCGGTCGAATGCGCATCCTTCATGCCGGCCACATCACGGGCGTATTCCACCACGGCCAGCTGCATCCCCAGACAGATGCCCAGATACGGGACCTTGTTCTCACGGGCAAAACGAATGGCGGCAATCTTGCCTTCCGTACCGCGCTTACCAAAGCCGCCCGGTACCAGAATGGCGTCCATATCCTTCAGCGCATCGCACCCATGACGCTCTAGGTCTTCCGAATCCAGATAATGGATACGCACCTTGGCATGGGTCTGGATGCCAGCATGGACCAGCGCCTCGATCAGCGACTTGTACGACTCGGTCAGATCGACGTACTTGCCCACAAAGGCCACGTCGACAAAACGTTCCGGGTTGTCCAGCGAACGCACCAGCTTGTTCCAGACCGACAGATCAGCCGCCCGGGCCAGAATGGCCAGCTTGTGACAGACGATCTCGTCCAGCATCTGGTTGTGCAGCATTTCAGGAATCTTGTAGATCGATGGCGCATCCAGCGCTTCGATCACGGCTTCCGGTGCCACATTACAGAACAGCGCAATCTTGCGGCGCTCTTCAATGGGGATCTCGCGATCGGCACGGCACAGCAGCACATCGGGCTGGATACCGATTTCGCGCAGTTCTTTTACCGAGTGCTGGGTCGGCTTGGTTTTGAGCTCACCGGCCGTCGGAATCCACGGCAGCAGGGTCAGATGGATGTAACAGACATTGTTACGGCCTTCTTCAATACCCATCTGGCGAATAGCTTCCAGAAACGGCAGCGATTCGATATCACCGACCGTACCGCCTACTTCAACCAGCGCCACGTCAGCACCTTCGGCACCACGCTTAACGAGATGCTTGATCTCGTCGGTAATGTGCGGGATCACCTGGACGGTTTTGCCCAGATACTCGCCACGGCGTTCTTTCTTGATCACCGACTCGTAAACCTGACCCGTCGTAAAGTTATTACGCTTGTGCATACGGGCGCTGGTAAAGCGCTCGTAGTGGCCCAGATCCAGATCGGTTTCGGCCCCATCTTCCGTCACGAACACTTCGCCGTGCTGGAAAGGACTCATCGTCCCGGGGTCAACGTTGATGTAGGGATCGAGTTTTAAATGGGTGACTTTAAGCCCACGCGATTCGAGAATCGCACCCAGAGAGGCGGCCGCAATTCCCTTACCCAGGGAAGAGACAACACCACCCGTGACGAAGACATATTTGGTCATAGCAAAACGTGCAGCGGGAAAGCCCGATGATACCCGATGCCGGCCTCCTTCTCAAACGAAAACGACAAAAATTCTCAGCCACACCCTGAGGGTAAAAACAGCTTTTCCCGTATAATGAAAGGCTTTCAAGCCCTTTTTAAAGCCATGTCCATGAGCCACGCCATCAATCACCCCCTGCAACCCGTCATCGAAAACCTCTGGGAAAACCGTAACGACCTGTCGCCAACCGGTTCGCCTAAAGAAGCTGTAGAAGCCATCGATCAGGTTATTCATGAGCTGGACCGCGGCGCCCTGCGCGTTGCCGAAAAAATCAACGGTGAATGGGTCACCCACCAGTGGGTTAAAAAGGCCGTACTGCTGTCGTTCCGCACCAACGACAACCGCGTACAAGACAGTGGCGAACTGCGCTACTTCGACAAAGTCGACACCAAATTCCAGGGCTGGACTGAAGCCCAGTTCCGCGAAGGCGGCTTCCGCGTGGTACCACCAGCTACCGCCCGTCGTGGTTCGTACATCGCCAAGAACGTGGTGCTCATGCCTTCCTACGTGAACATCGGCGCTTTCGTTGACGAAGGCACCATGGTGGATACCTGGGCCACCGTTGGCTCGTGTGCCCAAATCGGTAAAAACGTTCACCTGTCGGGCGGCGTTGGCATCGGCGGCGTACTGGAACCACTGCAAGCCAACCCCACCATCATTGGCGACAACTGCTTTATCGGTGCCCGTTCGGAAGTGGTGGAAGGCGTGATCGTTGAAGACAACTGCGTGATCTCGATGGGCGTATACATCAGCCAGTCGACCAAGATCTATGATCGTGAAACCGGTGAAATCCATTACGGTCGCGTACCCGCCGGTTCGGTCGTGGTTGCCGGCAACCTGCCCTCGCCTGATGGCAAGTACAGCCTGTACTGCGCCGTGATCGTTAAGAAGGTTGATGCACAGACCCGTGCCAAGACCAGCCTCAACGACCTGCTGCGCGACTAATCGCAGTTAAGATGATGAGCGAACCCGTCCGTCAACTTACTGAAGCCCTCATTGCGCGGGCTTCTGTCACCCCGGAAGATGCCGGTTGCCTGGAACTGATCGCCGAACGCCTAAGCCCTCTGGGCTTTAGCTTCGAGCGCATCGACCGCAACGGCACCAGCAACCTCTGGGCACGACGTGGCACCACTGCACCGCTCATGGTGCTGGCCGGCCACACGGATGTGGTTCCCACCGGTGCTCTGGATGCGTGGACCACGCCCCCGTTCCAACCTTCGGAACGAGACGGCAAACTCTACGGCCGCGGCGCCGCCGACATGAAGAGCTCACTCGCAGCCTTTATTGTTGCCGTAGAACAATTCGTTACAGAGCACCCCAATCACCCCGGTTCCATCGCCTTCCTGCTGACGTCGGATGAAGAAGGCCCCGCCAACGACGGCACCACCATTGTGGTCGATGCTCTCAAGGCGCGTGGCGAAACCATCCAGTACGCCATCGTCGGTGAACCCACCTCGGTCAACCGCTGTGGCGACATGATCAAGAATGGTCGCCGTGGGTCGCTCTCCGGCAACCTCACCATCAAAGGTGTGCAAGGCCATGTGGCGTATCCGCATCTGGCCCGCAACCCCATTCACCAGTTTGCCCCGGCACTGGCCGAACTCTCGGCCACCGTGTGGGACAACGGTAACGAATACTTCCCGCCGACCACCTGGCAGATCTCCAACTTCAATGCCGGTACCGGTGCCACCAACGTTATTCCCGGCACGCTGAGCCTGAAATTCAACTTCCGCTTCTCCACCACCAGCACGACCGATGGCCTCAAGCAGCACGTTGAAGACCTGCTCAAGCGTCACGGTCTGGAATACAGCATTGAATGGACACTCGGCGCCAAGCCCTTCATTACCCCCGAAGGCCCACTGGCTGACGCAGCCCGTAA
>NZ_JBIJFP010000011.1:0-59646 GCF_057744235.1 Fluviibacter sp.
TGATTGAAACCAATATCTTTGAAAAAATCTCGCTGGATCAACTGGTCAATAATGCAATGTCGGGTGATTTTGAACCAGACGTCGCTAACCAATTGATCCTCCTTTAAAATCTACCGGACAGTAGTGACAGTCAAGATTTGTTTGCATCGATTTCGCATGGTCATGATGAGCGCTTTAAGTATACAAACATGAACGGCGTGAGGCCAACACGAGAATATTTGATAGCTTTAAATATGTTGTACAGCACAGTTAAGTATGACCTTGAAGCAATCAAAGGGGGGGTGAGTCAGCCTGATCGAAATTTGATTAGAGAGCTTGCGACAAATTCGATCAATAAATTTATAGAGCAAAATTATCAACCAGTGGAAATGTATTTAGACATTGGCGAGCGCACCGATTGTACAAGGCTGTCAGATTTAAAGTTTGGGCGCAGGATCTTATATAAGATAGAAAAGATATAAATAAAAATATGCTCAAGGAAAATTGGCGTGAAAATTAATCAAATATTAATTACTGAAGATGATTCGCTCCCTATTTCGCCGTATCTGTTAGATGCGATTGGGACTGTGAGAAAACATTATCCCTATGCTGATTATCGACTGTATAGGCATGAGGATTTGCGTTCATTTATTGAGTCGGCCTATGGTTCGACTATGCTAAAGGCTTTTGACAAGCTCCGCCCTTATGCGTACAAGGCTGATTTAGCAAGATATTTACTGCTCTACGAATTTGGCGGCTGGTATTTTGATATTTCAACGCGCCTTATGTCACACGTGGCGATATCTGATGAAGTTGATCTTGTCGCATTCATTGATCCTCCTCAATATACCGGTACATCGTTTGCTTGTAGTCAGGGGGTTGTCTATTCTTCTGCAAAGAATCAATTATTTGGTGATTTGATAGATAGAGTCTTGGCTAATATAAAAAACGAGTATTACGGGTTTAATTCTTTATGCCCAACTGGGCCAATACTATTTGGGCAGTCGATAGCGATGTTAGGGCCAAATAAGAGAAATGTTTTTGGGACTTTTATGGAGTTGACTCCAGGGTTTCAAAATAGAAACAGAGCTCATGTTTTTCACGATGGCACAATTTTTGCTTTGCACAAGCCGGGAAATTTAGGTGGAGATTTGACTCGTTTGGGAGTTGTTGGTGCAAATAACTACGGTGAATTGTATAGCCAAGGACAGGTTTATGACCCAAACATAACTTTTTGATATCTAGTTGTCACTTTATATGTTCGCATCCATATGCGCTTTGGTTATTAGTGGTAGACGTTTAAGATGAGGGTGGATATAACTAATTGTCCGCATAGCCGCTATGAGTATGGTGAATCAGACATTCTGGTCAAATTTGCTTTACTTTACGCGCTTCGCCACATTTTCTACTTGATGCCCATCATCCGACAGATGTTGGGGAACTGGACGGAGGTGGAAGCTAATGTCTGGTTTTTGGCCGGTGACCTAGTCGCCATCGTTTTGCTCTACACTTGGTTCAATCGTGTTCCTACGGCGGGTAGCGGCTTCAGAACGATTTGGCGCTACGGCCGTGAGTTGTTGACGTTTGCTTACCTGTGGTCTGCGGGATGCCTGCTTTGGCTAAATTGGGCAGCGTTATTTAATGCCGATCACCGACATTTTGTGGCTGTCGTTGTTCTGTTGGCCTTGGATGGATTGGTTATCGCCTATTTGTTAGGTTCGTCACAGGTCAAGGCGGTTTTTGCGAGTTTCCCGCCGCCAGATCAGGCAGATGAATTAAAACGCCTTGCGACTGAATCAGCTAACGCGAAGCGCCAACTGATAGCGGCTGCAAAGCTGGCGGTGCCAATCGCTAAAGAGGGCACACCTGAAAGCGTGCGAGAAAATGAGCTTCGAGCGCTTGTTGACGTTGAGCCGAGCGATGCCATGGCATGGTTTGAGCTTGGTGTACTGGCCTACCAGCACCAGAAAAGCGAGCAGGCGCAGGCTTTCATGAATAAAGCCTTGTCATGCGATGCTCAAAACGCCATCATCTTGCGCAGCCTGTGTGAGTTAAACCGCCAACAGGGCAGGGTTTCCGATGCCGTCCGTTATGGTCTACAAGCCGTTAAATTTGCGCAGGAGGATGAAATAGCCCATCTGAACCTGGCGCTAGCGCTCACTGACAAAAAAGACTTTGATGCTGCCATAACTCACTATCACCGTGTTCTTGATAGTAATCCGCAAAATCTCCAGGCTTGGTTGAATATGGCGGTGTTGCTTGCGCAGCAGAAGCGACGAGACGATGCGCTAGCTGCACTGGAGGCAGTAATGTTGATTGAGCCGGAAAACCCACACGCGACATCACTTAAAAGCCAGTTGCAATAGATTTTTTGGGACGATTCAGTCAGGTTGATTGTTAGAATTTCAGCCATATTGGCCTCCTGTTCATACCGGTATAATCCGTTATGGCGTCTCCGTAGTTAAATGGATATAACTTTCCCCTCCTAAGGGAAGATTAGTGGTTCGATTCCACTCGGGGACACCACGTTACTTATCCGTGGATACCGCACCCCATGAAATATTTTATTACCCTGGCAATCATTGGCCTGCTGGTTTGGCTGTGGCGTGCGCAATCACGCAACAAAGCCACAGACTTAGGTTTGCCTATGGTGGGTGCGCCAGCGCCAGCCTTTGAGTTGCCCGATACCCGGGGTAATCGTCATACGCTGGCTGATTACCGTGGTCGCTGGGTCGTGCTCTATTTCTACCCCAAGGCTGATACGCCGGGTTGCACACGTCAGTCTTGCAAGTTCCGTGATGACTGGCACAGCTTTCAGCAAATGGGCGTAGCCCTGGCGGGCATTAGTGCCGATTCGCCAGCGGCCAATGCGGCCTTTGCCCTCAAGTTTCATCTGCCGTTTCCGCTTTTTTCAGACACCGGCGGTGCGTTTGCCCGCCAATATGGCGCCTGGATGAATTTGGGTATCACCGGTTTTCCGCGTCGTTACACGTACATCATTGATCCGGATGGTCGTATTGCCAAGGTCTACACCGACGTTTCGGTCTCTGAGCACAGCGAAGAAGTCCTGGCAGACCTCCAGCGTTTGATGGGGTTCTGAGATGCCATTGTTATCGGTCAATGCAGGCTGTTTGGCCTATGGCGATGTGCCATTGCTGGATCATGTAGATTTTCAAATTGATGCCGGAGAGCGTGTTGCGTTGATCGGTCGCAATGGCACGGGTAAATCCTCTTTGCTGGCGGCCATTGCCGGTTTACGCGCACTGGATGATGGCCAGGTCTGGAAAGCGCCGAATCTGCGTATTACCTATGTCGCCCAGGAACCCGAATTTGAACCGGGTGCGACCGTGTTTGATGCGGTGGTGGGCGGATTGGGCGATCAGTCCCGGTTACTGGCGGCTTATCACGAGTTGTCGCACCGCCTGGCGGATCTGCCAGAAGCCGAGCGGTCCAGTGCCCTCGATGAATTGGCGAGATTGCAGCATGAGCTGGAAGCCAGCGATGCCTGGCAACAGAATGCCCTGGCCGAACGGGTGATTGCCGAGTTTCATCTCAATGCCGATGCCCGTATTGACGATCTGTCCGGTGGACAGAAGAAACGGGTGGCCCTGGCCTGTGGCCTGGTTTGCGAACCCGATGTGTTGTTGCTCGATGAGCCGACCAACCACCTGGATATTGCCGCCATCGACTGGCTGGAAAATTTGTTGCTGGTCCGCAATGTCGCGTTGTTGTTCATTACCCACGATCGGCGGTTTCTGGATCGCCTGGCAACACGCATTGTTGAATTAGACCGTGGCCTATTGAGTAGCTACCCCGGTTCGTTTACCAAATACCAGGAGCGCAAAGCCCAGCGCTTGCATGAAGAATCGCTGGAGCAGGCACGCGCCGATAAGCTGCTGGCGCAGGAAGAAATCTGGATCCGCAAAGGCGTGGAGGCTCGCCGTACGCGTGCCGTCTTTCGAGTGCAACGGCTCGATCAATTGCGCGCTGAACGTGCGGCACGACGCAATCAGCAGGGCCAGGTCGCGATGCGCGTTGATTCGGGGGATGCCTCTGGTGCATTGGTGGCTGATCTGATCAATGTTTCCAAATCTTATGGCGACCGCAAGATTATTGATGACTTCAGTGGACGCATCATGCGCGGTGATCGTGTCGGCCTGATTGGTCCGAACGGCGCCGGTAAAACCACGATGCTGCGATTGATATTGGGTGAGATCGAACCCGATAGTGGCACGGTGCGCAGAGGCACGAAACAGCAGGTGGCGTACTTTGACCAGTTCCGCACGGCGCTGGACCCGGATGCACCACTGCATGAAGTCATTTCCCCGGGTTCGGATTATGTCGAGGTCGGTGGTCATCGCACGCATGTCATGAGCTACCTGGGTGACTTTCTATTCTCGCCGCAGCGTGCGCGTTCTCCGGTTAAATCGCTCTCTGGTGGCGAGCGTAACCGCCTGCTGCTCGCCCGATTGTTCGCCCGACCGGCCAATATTCTGGTACTCGATGAGCCGACCAATGATCTCGATATCGACACGCTGGAATTGCTGGAAAGCTTGTTGCAGGACTACCAGGGCACCATTCTTCTGGTCAGTCACGACCGGAGCTTTCTCGATAATGTGGTGACGCAAGTCATTGCTGCGGAGGGCGACGGGCAGTGGCGCGAATTCGTGGGCGGCTATAGCGATTGGGCTGCGTGGCATGCTGCACAGAGCAAAGCCGTAGAAAAAGTCGGTACGGCCAAACCGGCGAACAAGGCTGCTGAAACGGTAGCATCCCCTGCCACTGGTAGCCGCGCCACCAAGTTGAGTTACAAGGAACGGCAGCAGTTGAATGCGCTACCGGGACAGATTGAAGCCCTGGAAGCCGAACAGGCCGCGTTAATGGCACAGGTCAACGATCCGGCTACTTACGCCAGCGACCCCGGGGCCGCGCAGGTGATGGCGAATCGGCTGGCAGCGATTGACGAAGAACTGCTGGAACTCCTCGAGCGCTGGGAGGCGCTCGAGGCTAAAACCGGTAAAGCTTAAACCAAGTGATCAGCTCAGTGCCGGGTAATCGGTGTAGCCCACTTCGGCGCCACCATAAAAGGTATTCGGGTCCGGTTCGTTGAGCGGGGCGTTTTCTCGCAGTCGGCGCACCAGATCCGGGTTGGCGATAAAAGGCCGGCCAAAGGCCACCATATCGACCAGATTGGCACCCAACAAGGCTTCCGCCGTCGTTGCGTTATAGCCTCCGCAAGTAATCAGTGTGCCGACAAAGGCTTCACGGAGTTGTAGACGGAATGCCGGTGTCAGTGGGGCGCCACCGGCCCAGTCCGGTTCTGCAATGTGCAGGAAGGCGATGTTGCGCTGGCTGAAGGCTTTCGCCAGGTAAAGCGCCATTGCGGTGGATTCCGGGTCGTCGATGTCGTTGAACACACCCTGCGGCGAGAGGCGGACGCCGACCTTGTTGGCACCAATGGCGGCAACCACGGCATCGAGTACTTCCAGCACAAAGCGTGCCCGGTTTTCCAGGCTGCCACCGTAGGCATCCGTGCGCTGGTTGCTGTTGGGCGACAGAAACTGGTTCAGCAGGTAGCCGTTGGCGGCATGCACTTCCACAAAATCAAAACCGGCCTTCACGGCGTTATGGGCGGCGGTTGCGTATTCGGCCACGATGCCGGGCAGTTCGTTGGCTTCCAGTGCGCGGGGCATGGCCGTGGGCACATTGGCCGGTGTGCCATCGGGCTGGATGACAAAGCACTGGCCTTTGGCCTGAATGGCTGACGGCGCCACCGGGTCGGTGCCGCCCGGTTGCAGGAGTGGGTGAGAGATGCGGCCGACGTGCCAGAGTTGCAGCGCCATGTGGCCAGCTTTGGCATGGACAGCATCAACGACGCTTTTCCAGCCGGCAATCTGCGCATCACTGTAAATACCGGGTGTCCAGGCATAGCCCTGACCCTGTTGTGAAATCTGCGAGGCTTCACTGATGATGAGTCCTGCGCTGGCACGTTGTGCATAGTAGGTGGCGTTGAGTGCTGTTGCGGCATCACCGGCACCTGCGCGGGAGCGGGTCATGGGTGCCATGGCGATACGGTTACTCAGGCGGGTATTGCCAACGGTGGTGGGTGTAAACAGTAGGGCGTCACTCATACGAAGCTCCGTCTTTAAAAAGTTGCTGAGGGTTACTGAATCTGCCAATCCAGGGTGAATTCGCCGTAACCGTTGGTGGCCAGGTGTTCGGCCAGCCAGGGCATGCAGTTTTCCAGTGTTTCGGGCAGTGTCCAGGGTGGGTTAATGATGAACATGCCGCTTCCGGTCATGCCCAGGCCATCACTCGCTGCTGGCTGGGTCGATAGCGTGACATGCAGCCAGTTAGGTGTGCCCAGTTTCAACAGGCGCTGCGGCAGTTCAACGGCTTCCCGGCGCGCCAGTTGCGGATACCACACGGCATAGGTGCCGGTGGCAAATCGTTGGAGGGTGTCCTTCAGGCTGGCGACGACTTTGCCGTAGTCGGTCTTGTCTTCATACGACGGGTCAATCAGCACGGCAGCACGGCGGGCCGGTGGCGGCATCAGTGCCTTGAGCCCGGCCAGGCCATCGGCCACATTAATCTGTGTACGCTTCTGAACAAACTTCATGGTCTGAGCGAGTAGCGGGGCATCGGTGCTATGCCGCTCGAAAAAACGCAGCGGATCGGCAAAGCGCGTGCAGTAGCCCGAAATCCAGGGAGAGCCCGGGTAGTGTTTCAAGGCCGGGCTGGCGTTGGCCGCTTTCACGATTTCACGATAGCGGGCCACGGCCTCCGGGAGTTCGTCTTCCGGGAGCTCCCAGAGCTTGCCAATGCCGGTGATCCATTCACCGGTTTTGCGGGCCATGGTGCTTTCCACCAGATACATACCGGCGCCAGCATGGGTGTCCAGCACCATGAAGGGTTTGTCCTTCTGGCTGTAATAATCCAGGATCTGGATCCAGACCAGGTGTTTGAGCACGTCAGCAGGGTTGCCGGCATGAAAGGCGTGGCGATAACTCAGCATGGGGTTTCTAAGGTTAGAGGAGAGGCGCCATCAACTGGGCGGCGTTTTCTTTCAGGCGTTCGAGTAATGGGCGATCCTGCCAGCCGGTGGCATCGACGGGCACTGATCGTGCCAGATAATGCGCTTGCAAGTCACGGACCTGACGGCTGAAGGCCGCATCATAGATCATGAGGGTGATTTCATAGTTCAGACGCAGGCTACGCATGTCCAGATTGACGGAACCAAAAATGGTGAAGCGGCGATCAACCACCAGACTCTTGGTGTGCAGTAGCCCGCCAGTAAATTGCTGAATCTTCACACCCGCTGACAGCAGATCGCCCATATAACTGCGGCTGGCGTAACGCACCAGCTTGGAGTCCACCCGTTGCGGCACAATCAGTGTGACATCCACGCCACGGCAGGCGGCTGTTTGCAGGGCCTGGAACAGGGCATCATCCGGTACAAAATACGGGGTCGTCAGCACCACTTCCTCGCGCGCGTCGAGCACGGCACTCAGAAGGATATGTGACATGTTGGCGACCTTGTAGCTCGGGCCTGAGGGCACAGCCTGTACCATCAGATCCCCCGATGGCGGCGGAATTTCGGTGTCGCGCATCTGATCCAGAAAGCGACTGAAACCTTTGATGTTGCCAGTCTCGACAGCCCAGTCACTTTCAAAGACCGCGGTCAGCGCGCAGGCGACCGGGCCAACCCCCCGCGCCATAGCATCAACCCACTCGCCCACACCGGCGTCCTGTTTGAAAAAGGCGGGGTCGACCAGGTTCAGGCTGCCAGTCCAGGCAATATGCTGGTCAATCGCCACAATCTTGCGGTGCAGGCGCAAATCGGCACGGCCGAACTGCAGCCGCAGCGGGTGAATGGCACAGGCTTTGGCTAAGTGGATGCCGGCAGCGCGCAGGCGCTCCGGCCAGTGGCTCTTCCAGAACGTCGCGCTACCCAATTCATCCAGCAGTACCCGGCAGGCAATGCCGCGCTGCGCGGCACGAATCAGGGCTTCGCCCACTTCATCGGCCGTACCGCCGGGATTCCAGATGTAGAACTCGATGTCACAGCGGGACCGGGCTGCGTCAATGTCGTCGATGATGCCATGCAGAATGGTCTGAGCATCGGAAAACAGGTTGAGCTGATTGCCGGGCAGGGGTGGCATACCGCCATGGTGTTCGGCCAACATGGCCATGGACTGAAAATGTGCTTCGATGCGGTCTGTGACGTCGGGAAAGCGCGCGTCAAAAAGTGCCGTCATATCTTCGTATGCGGGCTTGATGGCTTCGATGTGCTGTTTTCGGGTTCGACCTGTAGGTCGTTCTCCGATCAGCAGATAGGAACAGACGCCAATGACCGGCATCATCGTGACGATCAGAATCCAGGCCATAGCCACCCCGGGTGGTCGGCGGACCCAGATAATGCGTAGTGCAAAAAGCAGTACGATGACCGGATGAATCAGATATAACCAGATGGAATCAGTGGCGAAGGCCCAGACCATGTCTTTACCAGGATGTCTTAACAGGTAGTTGGCAGTTTACCCTGTTCTTCCGACTTGCATCGGACGGCGGGCTCCTTTAGCATCACGGGTTCAATAAACGTAAAGTGTCCACGCCAAGACCGGGGTTTTACCCGCGATAGTCGACATCGGTTGTAAAAGGGTTGAATAATGATTCCTGAACTTGGGCAGTTGGCCCTGTCGCTGTCGTTGTTTGTGGCGTTGTCATTGTCCGTTTCGGGCCTTGCCGGTCCACAACTTGCCATGCCTGTCTGGGTCCGTCTGGCCAAGCCCCTGGCGCTCACCCTGTTCGCGCTTTTAGCGGCCGCTTTCTTCTGCCTCACCTGGAGCTTTGTCACTAACGATTTCTCAGTGGCGTATGTGGCCGGGCATTCCAATACCCAATTGCCTATGGAATACCGCTTTGGTGCCGTCTGGGGGGGGCATGAGGGTTCGTTGCTCCTGTGGGTATTCATGCTCACTGCCTGGACAGGCGCTGTCGCGATATTTTCTCGGACCCTGCCGGCCGAGGTGGTGGCGCGAGTCCTGGGTGTCCTGGGTCTGGTCAGCTTTGGTTTCATTCTGTTTATTCTCTTTACGTCGAATCCCTTCACTCGCTTGCTACCGGCCGTGATGGAAGGACGTGATCTGAATCCGCTGCTGCAGGATCCGGGCCTCGTTTACCACCCGCCCATGCTCTATATGGGGTATGTCGGCTTCTCGGTCGCGTTTGCTTTTGCCATTGCCGCTTTGTTGGCCGGTCGGCTGGATGCCACCTGGGCCCGCTGGTCGCGCCCCTGGACGTTAGCGGCCTGGGTGTTTCTGACCATCGGTATTGCGCTGGGTTCCAACTGGGCCTACTACGAATTGGGCTGGGGTGGCTGGTGGTTCTGGGATCCGGTAGAAAATGCCTCGTTTATGCCTTGGCTGGTGGGGACGGCCCTGATTCACTCACTGGCCGTGTCAGAAAAGCGCGGTAGTTTCAAAAACTGGACGGTATTGTTGGCTATTGGTGCTTTCTCGCTGTCGCTGCTGGGCACCTTTATCGTCCGTTCCGGTGTGCTGACTTCGGTGCATGCCTTTGCTGCTGATCCGGCACGGGGCGTTTTTATTCTCGTGTTTCTGGTCATGGTGGTGGGCGGCTCACTGGGCCTGTTTGCCTGGCGCGCGCCGACAGTGGGTCGTGGTGGCGCATTTGCCCTGGTATCTCGTGAAACCCTGCTGCTGATGAATAATGTGCTGCTTCTGGCCGGCACGGGTGCTGTGCTGTTGGGTACCGTGTACCCGATGGTCATTGATGCGCTCAATCTGGGTAAGCTGTCCGTGGGCCCGCCGTACTTCAATGCGGTGTTTGTGCCGATCATGCTGCCGTTGTTGTTGCTGTTGCCGTTTGGGCCGGTTGCACGCTGGAAGCAGGATCAGCTGTTGCCGCTGATCAAACGCCTGCGTATCGAAGCGGTGCTGGCAATTATTGCTGCTATCGTCTTGCCGCTACTCATGGGTAGTTGGCGGCCGATGGTGGCGGTCGGTGCCGGGCTGGCTGTTTGGGTTATGGCGGGCGTGGTGCGCCAGGTGGTTGTGCGGGTTAAAACCAGTTGGCCACCGCGTGCCTTCTGGGGCATGCAGTGCGCGCACTTAGGTTTGGCTGTGTTTGTGATCGGTGTCACCTTCGTGAGTAGTTATCAGGTGGAGCGCGATGTCAGCATGGCGCCAGGGGATACAGTCTCCATTCACAACATTCAGCTCACGCTCAAGGGTGTGAGCCCGGTGCGTGGCCCCAACTATGAGGGTGCACGCGGCGAGGTCCTTTACGGCCCTTTGGATCAACCCGAAAAAACCACCGGCACGCTCTATAGTGAAAAGCGGACGTATTTTTCCTCCACCATGCCGATGACCGAAGTGGGCATTGACAGCAGTATTACCCGCGATCTGTATGTGTCCATGGGCGAACCCACGGGCAACAATGCCTGGGCCGTGCGTGTGTATTACAAACCGTTTGTTAGCTGGATCTGGGCCGGTTGCGCCCTGATGGCGCTGGGCGGCATTCTAGCGGCATCGGATCGCCGCTACCGTGCGCGCCCCTCGGAAGCGGATGAGGTGTCGGCACAGAACGATACTAACGAAGAAAAGAGTACATCCTGATGAAACGTTTCTGGTGGTTTCTGATCCCGCTGCTCGCCTTTGCCGTACTGGTGTTTTTCCTGGCGAAGGGTCTGACCAAGAACCCGAGCTATGTGCCGTCACCGCTGGTGGGCAAGCCAGCACCCACCTTCGATTTGCCGCAATTGCATGATGCCAAGCAGACCTTCGCCCCGGAAGATCTGAAGGGCCGCGTCTGGCTGTTGAACGTCTGGGCTTCGTGGTGTGTGTCCTGTCGTGCCGAGCACCCGGTGCTCATCGACTTTGCCCGGTCGCACCCGGATGTGCCGCTGATTGGTCTGGACTACAAGGATCAGCGTCCGGATGCGCTGGCCTGGCTCAAGCAACATGGCAACCCTTATGTGCTCTCGGTCTTTGATGCGGATGGCCGTGTCGGTATCGACTACGGTGTTTACGGCGTACCGGAAACCTATGTGATCGATCAGACAGGTGTTATTCGTTACAAGCATGTGGGCCCGCTGACCCCGGAGGTGGTGCAGACCCTTATTGATCCCATGCTGAAAGGGTTGAAGTAATGAAGGGGCTCCTTAAGTACGTGGTCGCATTGCTGTTGCTCACCAGCGGTGCCGTTTATGCCGCAGAGGCCCAGCCGCTAGCGCAGAACCCGGTGGTGGAACAGCGCCTCAATGCCATTTCAGAAAACTTGCGCTGTCTGGTTTGTCAGAACGAATCGCTGGCCGGCTCCCGGGCCGATCTGGCCGAAGACCTGCGCCGCGAAGTGCGCCATCTGATCGAAGCTGGCAAGTCCGATAAGGAAATCATCGACTTCCTGGTCAGTCGTTATGGGGATTATGTGCTTTACGATCCTCCCTTTAAGGCCACAACCTTGCTGCTCTGGCTGGGCCCGTTTGCACTCCTGGCGGGTGGTCTGATTGGCCTGGTGGTTTTTTTGCGTCGGCGCAGCCGGCAAGGGCTGGTCGATGAAGACGATGCGCCTGTGGCGCTGGATGCATCTGCCGCTGGCGTAACACCGGTTGCCAAACCTCGGACCGCCGGGCGCTGGCTGGTCTGGCTAATCATGGTGCTCATCCCTGCGGGTGGGGTTCTGGTTTACCTCAAGGTGGGGAATCCGGCCGCGCTCAATGCCGCTAACGTCAAACCGGCCCCGGATCCCAATGTCATGGTGGCCCGCCTGCAGGCCAAAATGGATGCCAATCCGGATGATCCTGCTGGCTGGCAACTGCTGGCACGTGCCTATATGGTCATGAACCGGCCGGATGATGCGGTGAAAGCCTTTAACCATATCCTGCCCATCATCAAGCAGGAGCCGCAGTTGATGGCCGACTATGCCGAAGCGCTGGCTGCATCAGGGGATATCAAGGGTGCACGCGTCTGGATCCAAAATGCCGTCAAGCAAGGCAGTCAAGATCCCAAGGTCCTGTTTATGGCTGGTGGTTTGGCTTTTGATGACGGCAACTACAAGCAGGCGATCCAGTATTGGGAGCGTGTGATCAAGATCGTCGGCCCGGATTCACCGGAAGGCAAGTTTGTGCAGGAAAACCTGGGTGAAGCCAAAGCCCGTCTGAAATAAGCCCGCGGATTACTGTTGCCAGAAATGCAAAGGGAGCCTAGGGCTCCCTTTGTGGTTGGAACGCTGCAAAATTTACTTCAAGGTCTTCGACGCTTTTTCTACAGCGGCTTTGTCCAGCGCCTGTTGTGCTTCGGGCGGCATGTAGTTTTCGTCATGCTTGGCCAGCACTTCCGAGGCTTTGAACAATGAACCGTTGTCCTCCAGCTTGCCTTGGGCAACCACGCCTTTGCCTTCGCGGAAGAGGTCCGGCAGGATGCCGGTATACGTCACCGGCACATCGTGGGCCGTATCTGTGACGATAAATCGGACATTGACGCCATCTCGCTGGACGCTACCGTCTTTCACCATGCCACCAATGCGGAAGGCGCGGTTCTTGGGGGCCTCTCCAGTCGCCACCTGCGTTGGGGTGAAGAAGAACACCAGGTTTTCTTCAAAGGCGTTGAGTACCAGTGCTGCCGCGGTGCCAATGACAGCCAGCGCTCCAATGATCAGGGCAAATCGTTTGTGTCGTGCTTTCATCTGCACATTTTATCAATTTATAGACGGGCAGGTTTTATTTTTAGTGCCTTATTATGTAGAATCAGTGTGTTAGATCAACGGGCAGACCAATGCTGCGTGAACAGAAAGTCCAATTATTTGATTTTCTTGCGGGCCAGGCTAAAGCCTTTAATAAGGCGGACGCGCTGGCTGGTGCGGTGTTGTTCGCACATCCCTCGATTTTGGCAGCTGTGCTATTTTTTCTTGGCCAGCATCGCCGATATTCGGGTGTTTGCTAAAAAAACTTTGTACTGCTCATGAATTTGAATAGCGAGCCCTGGATGCGGCTAATGGCTGCCCGTGTAACCGGGAGCGAACGCTCAGTTCCCTTCGGCTCCTGGTTGAGAAGATCAACGCCTTGTGATTCTTAGAAGCATTCGAGCGCTCCTCTGTGTGTGGTTGTTGGCAAGTGCATGGGTTGCACATGCTCACGACTTCGTTACTGAGCGCACCTGGGTTGAAGACCCGACGGGCACCATGAGCCTGGCTGAGGCACAGCGGGCCAAAAGCACGCCTTTCGAGACCAAATACTTCACCCGCGGTTTCAGTCAGTCCACATTCTGGTTACGTTTGCGCATCAACCCGGACCTGAGACAGGATCATTCGCCCGTAGACAAACTGGTCATCCGGATCCGCCCACCGTATCAGGATCAGATTCGTCTTTATGATCCATTGGTATCCCAGGATCGTATTCGAGAGACCGGGGATTACTTTGACTGGGCGCATGACGAATACCGTTCACTGAATCTGAATTTCGTCATCCCGGTCGGTGATGCCCCGCGCGATGTCTGGCTAAGGCTGCGGACTGAACAGAGCACCATGACCGTGGTTGAAGTGATGTCGGAAGACGAAATACGGGCAGCCGATCGACGTCAGGAAATTGCGACGACGCTTTACTTTGCGGTTTTGCTCGTCTGTATGGGTTGGGGCTTGCTCAGCTATCTGAATCACAGAGACCGACTCGTCGGTATCTATATTGTTCGTGAATTGCTCGCCATTGCCTATGCGATGGTTATGTTGGGCTACTGCCGGGTTTTTACCTCCGGCTGGTTGCCAGCAGACTGGCTTGATGCCCTATCCAGCAACATTGTCTGGATCTTTGTGGCGTATGTGATCTGGTTCGACACCCAACTGATACGCGACTTCAAGCCACATCCGTGGCTGCTTAAAGTATTGCGGATACTACCTTTCGTCCTTCCTCTCAACTTGCTTCTCTTTGTTTGGGGAAAGGCCTATCTGGCGAATCTGATCAACTCCTATCTGGTCATTTTTGCAATCGTCGTTATTTTACTGGCGGCGCTGTCAACCCGTGCCTGGGATGAGGCTTGCGGTAAACCCGAAGACGAACAGCCGGTTTTTTCCAAAGCCTTTCTCGTTGGCATCTACAGCATTGTGTTGCTCGTGGTCTTCTTTAACCGCTTGCCGATTATGGGGTACGTGCCGGCACAGGATGGTTTTCTTTATCTGAACCTTGTGTATGCGCTTCTGAGTAGTATCGCCATGATGGTGCTGATTCAGGTGCGGGCACACCGTTTGGCCAAGCGTCAGCAGGAGGCCCAGCACCGGTTGGAACTGGCGAAACTGGAAGCTGCACAGGAACGTGCGCAACGCGTCGAGCAGTCGAACTTCCTCAAGATGCTGGCTCATGAAATGAAGACGCCGCTTTCGGTTGTGCGTATGACGATTGGTGCAGATCATCCTGACCCGCGATTTACGGATATGGCGGATCGCGCTGTTCAGGATATGAATAGCATCATCGAGCGTCTGCTGGAAGTGGAGAAGCTGAAGGATCATCAATTATCTGTTCATCAGTCCGAATTTGATCTGGTGAGCATGATTCATGGTGTCCGCGAGGCTTTGCCCTCAGGCTTGCGCGTGGCCGTTATGCTCCCGGATTCATTCACGATCAAAAGCGATGCGCGCTTTGTTCAGATCGTACTTTCCAATCTGATGGAGAATGCGCTGAAGTATGGTGCTGCGGATCGGCCTGTATCGGTGACTCTGCAGGCTATGGCAGCGGGACAGATCAGATTGTCGATCTGCAATGGCATCGGGAGTGCCGGTGTCCCGGATCCGGAACAGATCTTTGAAAAATATTATCGTGCGCCTGGAGCTCACGAACGAACGGGGTCAGGTCTTGGACTCTATCTGACTAAAGCACTGGTTGAATTGTTGCGTGGACAAATCCGTTTTAGTGCCGAAAATCAACGGGTATGTTTCGATGTCATTTTGCCTGTTGCATAGGCCTGAAAGTTTTTGTAAGTTTTAAAAGGCGCGACTAGGTACATTATTGCCTAAATCTATTTAGGACTATGATGCTGTTTGCATTCAGCTGAAATCCTGTTTCGACCTATGAACATCGTTGTCGTTGAAGACCATCAGGATTTGCGAGAACTATTCGTGCAACATCTGTTGCGGGATGGGTTTCATGTCGTCGGTGTTAACTGTGGCGAAGAGCTGGATGATTATCTGGCTAATGCAACGGTCGATCTGCTGATCCTTGATCTGAATCTGCCCGGTGAGAATGGCCTGGATATTGCACGTCGGATGCGTGCAGCGCATACCGCTCTGAGTATCATCATGCTGACCGCCCGGACCTCGGAAAGCGACCGGATCATCGGTTATGAAAGCGGCGCTGATCTCTATCTCCCTAAACCGATTTCCGCACAGGAGTTATCGGCAGCGGTGAAGGCAGTTGATCGACGCTTGCGATCGACAACTGAGATGGGGTCTTTGCTCACGTTGAATTTATCCCGGATGGTCATGGTCTCATCGATGGGTGAGGTCAGTTTGAGCAAGTCGGATACATCGTTACTCAAAGCCTTGGCCTCAGCGCCTGATCGACGTCTAGCCTATTGGCGATTGTTTGAAGTCACTGAACGTGGTCAGAGTGAGCTGGCTAAAGGTCAGCTCGAACTTCAAGTCTACCGGCTGCGCAGGAAGCTCGCAGAGATTGGTATTGACGAAGATTTGATTAAGGCCGTCCGACGAGAAGGGTATCAACTCACACAGCCACTCAACGTACAGAACTGAGGTGCGTTGTCAGTATTGGTTGCAGTTGCTTTGTTGATGTCATTCAGAATTTGTAGTCATTTTGATGTTCCTCGTTTTTTATGAATTTATTTCTTTCCAATATGCTGCATGGTCGTTTGTCGACCGATGTGCCCAAAGGTCAGGGCCGGGTGGTCTCGTTTGCCGGGTCGGATGCCGATATCCGTCTTGCCACCGGCTCCATGCGCGAACGCGTGCTGGGTTACCTGTATCTGAGTGGTGTTCCCAGTGTGGCGCGGGATATAGCCACAGCAATTAGAAGCAACCCGAGCCGTGTGACAAAAACACTCAGAGATCTGATTGATCTGGACGATGTGGTTGCCATCAAGCATGACGGCTGTGTCACGGAATACGGACTGACACCACAGGGATTGAAGACGCTAAAGGGGTCCCCGGTATTTGCCGGATTAAAACCCTGAGGCTTTAGGTATCGTCCTGATTCTGCTGAATCTGACGGATTGCCCGTTGACGGCGTTGGCGAACGAGTAAAGGCTCGGCCAGCATGGCGAGAGCACAGACGCCAAAGCTGCCCCAGACATACAGGCCATAGCCGCCCATGGCGAAGAATTCAGCAGGGCTATTCCAGAGCATTATGCAGCTTCCTTCACGTCGGGCAGGTGGTTAACCCATTCGGTTGTGGCTTCGCGTTCCAGCATGATGGTGCGGGCGCGCATCAATGCAACGGCAATCGTGTAAGCCCAGAAAGCCAGGGCCATGATCAACATGCCCCAGAGCATGGTGCTGGCCATGCTGGGGGATTTGGTCAGTGACACCGAAGCACCCTGATGCAGGGTGTTCCACCATTTGACCGAGAAGTAGATGATGGGTACGTTGACGACACCTACCAGCGACAGCAGGGCACCGGCACGGTCCGCACGGCGCGGATCATCAATGGCAGCATGCAAGGCCATGTAGCCGAGGTAGAGGAAGAAGAGAATCAGTTCGGAGGTGAGACGGGCATCCCAGACCCACCAGGCACCCCACATGGGTTTTCCCCAGAGTGCACCCGTCCACAGTGACAGAAAAGCGAACAGGGCACCGGTCGGCGCTAGCGCGCTGGTCATCATGCCTGAGAGGCGAGTGTTGAAGGTCAGGCCGAGCAGGGACCAGAAGGCCATGACGCAGTAGATGAACATCGACATCCAGCTGGCTGGCACATGAATGAAAATGATGCGGTAGCCTTCACCTTGTTGGGCGTCCGTGGGGGCAACGAAGAAGCTGATATAGAGGCCAATAGCGCCAAGGATGGCGGTGAGCGTCCAGAACACGGGGATAAGCTTGCCAGCGAGAGGATAAAAGGTGCTGGGAGCGCTGTATTTGAACCAGTTGATCATGATGCGATTTTATTCCAACAAAATTATTCCAGCGAAATCCGGAGTGCTGCGGTGGTGGCCCACGGAGAGAAGGCAGCGGCCAGCATGAGTAGCGCGCCGAGCAGCGACAGATGGCCGTCGGCCCCAAGGCCGGCAATATAGGATTCCACGGCACCCGCACCAAAAATCAGTGTGGGGATATACAGCGGCAAAACCAGCAGAGAAACGAGCAGGGCGCTACCACGCGCGCCCAGCGTGAGGGCGGCACCAATGGCGCCAATAAACGACAGCAGCGGGGTGCCGATAAGCAGGGTGAGCATAAGAATCCCGATGGCATCAGCTGGCAGGTCAAACTGCAAGCCGATCACGGGTGCCAGCAAGACCAGGGGTAAACCACAGACCAGCCAGTGGGCGGTGATTTTGCCGGCAATCAGAATGCTTAAGGGTTCCGGCGATAGCACCATCTGTTCCAGTGTCCCATCGGCATGGTCAGCCGCAAACAGACGTTGCAGGCCGAGCAGGGTGGCCAGCAGTGCGGCAATCCACATGGCACCGGGTGCGATTTTGCGCAAGAGATCGGGCTCCGGGCCGATGCCGAGCGGGAGTAGTGTGGTGACGATGACGAAAAAGAACAGTGCCGTGAGCACCTCGGTCTTGCGTCGCATGACCAGGAGCAGATCGCGCTGCAGAGCGGCAAAGTAGGCAGACAGCATCGGCATCAGTGTGGCACCGACAGGTTGAGGATGAAGCCCGGGGCATCGCCACCCAGGTCCGGTGTTTGATGGCTGGTCAACACCAGCATCCCACCACCGGCCAGGTGATCCTTGAGCAATGTTTGCACATCCGCGATGGCGTTGATGTCCAGCGCATTGAAGGGTTCATCCAGAATCCACAGTCTGGCAGGACGCAACAGCGCCCGTGCCAGTAGGCCCCGGCGTTTCTGCCCGGCAGAAAGTACACGGGCCGGCAGATGCTGGCGCTTGGCGAGCCCCATGCGGGTCAGTGCCTCGCGGATGGCGATGTCGGAGACCTTGACGCCATCCATGGTGAGTTGTGCACGCAGATTCTCGGTGAGTGTCAGGTCTTCTTTCAGACCGGCGTGGTGGCCGATGTAGAGCAGATCCTGATGAAACTGGCTGCGTTGCTTGCCGATAGGTGAGCCCTGCCAGAGCACCTCGCCATCGGCAGGGAGGGTCAGGCCGGCCAGAATACGTAACAGACTGGTTTTGCCCGCCCCGTTTTCGCCTTGTAGGTAAAGCCACTGGCCCTGATCCAGTTGCAGATCCAGACACTGGAAGAGCGTCTGATTGCCACGAATGCAGCACAGATTGCGGGCTTGGAGTGTAGGCATCTGCATATCAGCCCAGAACCGTATCCAGTGTCATCATCAGCGCAAAGCCGATTACGAGCCCGACCGTCGCGAATTTCTGATGTCCGTTGCGATGGGTTTCGGGAATCACTTCGTTCGATACAACAAAAATCATGGCCCCCGCGGCCAGGCCCAGACCGACGGGGTAGGCAACAGCCAGACCACTGGATAGCGTGAGGCCGATAATCGAACCCAGGGGTTCCAAGAGGCCGGTGAGGGAGGCGATACTGACGGATTTGAGTGGGCTGTATCCGACGCTGCGTAATGCCATGACCACAGCCAGGCCTTCGGGAATATCCTGCATCGCAATGGCAGAGGTGAGCGGAATACCAACCTGCAGGTCGCCCTGGGCAAAGCTGACGCCGATTGCCATGCCTTCGGGCAGATTGTGCAGGGCAATGGCCAGCACAAATAGCCAGATCCGGCTGACACGATGAGATTCTGGGCCGTAAGTGCCGGTCTTAGCATGCTCATGAGGCGTGAATTCGTCCATGCCCAACATCATCATGACGCCCAGGGCCATGCCTAGAACCACGGTCATGGCACCAAGAAAAGCATTGCCGGCAATGACCTCACCGGCTTTGATGCCGGGCAGAATGAGCGAAAATGAGCTGGCCGCCAGCATCATGCCGGCTGCCAGACCGAGTAGGCCATCCTCGATGCGTTGCGGCAGTGCCTTGAGGAAGAAGCCGGGAAATGCGCCAGCGGTGGTCAGCGCAAACCCGGCAAAGCCACCCCACAAGGCATAACGCAGATGGGTACCGGTGTTGTCGGTCAGCAGATCATGTAGCCCACCGAGAAAGAGCAGCAAAACCGCCAGGCAAGAAACGGCCAGCCCGATGGCGGTCAACGGGTGTGCTTCAACATGACGCCACCAGGCGTGCTGTCGTAGGGAGCCGGGTAAGCGACCAGATAAGGCCATCAGGCTGCCGTCGGGTCGCAAAAGTTACAAAAACTCATAAGTGATATCGTACCGGAGGGGGCGCATCCCGTCATCTTTGTTGGTCCGCCGCATGTCATGAATGCTTTGTTGCGCTGCGTTAGAATGCACTCATGAAGAACCTGAAGGACGACATTCGAGACGGGCTTAGCGGGCTGAGCGATGCTGTCCGGCGTTTGCGTGGTGGATCTGATGACCCGTTGACGACGGCGTTGGTGGCGTTTGGCCATGCCGAGGCCGATGATCTGGTGTTGCTACAGCAGCTTTTTGGCGTATTACGGCCACACCGGGGTGAGTCGGCCGAGGAGGCCGTTGAGCGCTTTAACCGGATGGTGGGAATTCTGCGGGAAGATCCGGCACTGGCTGCCAGTTTCCGGCGGCATTTCGTAGGCTTTTTCACCCACCGTCGGATGATTGGTTTTTTTGCGGATAGCGGCATTCTGCCGGCGACGGGGTTTTTCTCCGAATGGTCGCGCATGCTGGTGCATCGGGTATTGCCGGCCGTACCAGATGAGCGGGATGTGAAGGACTGTCTGCATGTCTTTCTGACCCATCCGGACGACTGGCAATGGCTGGCGACCATTTCCCAGGAGTCGATGATGCGCTTCTGGCAGCTGCAGGCACCGGCCGATGAAATGGAAACCCAGGACTGGCAGCAGCTGATCCATGAGCTGCTTGATGCCATCCGTTTGCTGGCGCACCGGATCAGTGGTCTCGGTATGGATTCGGCGTTGCTCAATGCGTCGACGCACCTGGAGAACTTTGCCCCCAGTTTTCTGGAGTTGCCCTCCGAAGCCCACCATTATTATCAATCGCTGCATGCGCACTTTGCTGACCCGTCGGTGTTACCCGATGATGGCCGGCATCTGCTGGTGCTGGTGGCGCAGTGCCTGGATGGCCTGCAGCGGGCGCGACGCTATTTTCTCAGTGCGGGAACCAGCTTGCACATGACCTATCTGCTCACGCGCTGTCAGCAGAGTCTGGAACGTCTGGCCGAACTGGTCACGATGATGAACACCTTTCTGCAGTCGCCGGCAGTGACGGAGGCGTTGCTGGAAGAAGGCGGTGCTGCCGCTAGCATTGTTACGCCCGGCAGCCGGTTGGTCAGTGAAGAAACCCGCGCCCTCAAAGCCTGGGCACAGTTTGTGCACCGCTCTCTGGTGGCGGAAAACCGCCGTAACAACTTTGGTGATTACTGGCAGCGCCTATCTGAGCTACTGGCGCTGCGCGTGGCAGAAAATGCGGCGCAGTCCGGCGAGCATTACCTGTGTACGAATCGACGGGAATACGGTGCCATGTGGTTGTCCGCCATGGGGGCCGGCGTTTTTATCGGCGTGATGGCGCTGCTCAAGGTCTTCGCTGGTGAACTGCATGCTTCGCTGTTTATGACAGCAGTGATGTACAGCCTGATCTACGGACTGGGCTTCACCGTGATTTACCTGCTCGGTTTTACAGTCGCCACCAAACAGCCGGCGATGACGGCGCAGACCCTGGTTGGCCAGCTCTCCAGTATCAACAGTGAACGGCCCGATGATCTGACACCGGTGGTCGATCTCATTGCCGCCGTGTGCCGCAGCCAGTTGGCCGCCATTGCCGGTAATATTCTGGTCGCCTTTCCGGTGGCGATTCTTCTGGGCATGGGTCTCGGCCAGTGGCTGGGTGAATCGCCCGTCAGTGCCGACAAGGCGGCGCATCTGCTGCATGATCTAGATATTTTCGGCTGGGCCATTCCGCATGCGGCACTGGCCGGGGTCTTTCTCTATCTGGCGGGGCTGATCAGCGGTTACTTTGATAACCGTGCCGCCCACAATCAGGTGGGTCCGCGTATTGCCCGCTTGCCCTGGTTGCAGCAACTCCTGGGGCGACAACGGGCTCACCGGTTTGGTCAGTACATCGGTAACCATCTGGGGGGCATGATGGGGAATTTTCTCTTCGGCTGTATGCTCGGCTCTGCGGGTATTTTCGGGGTGATTCTTGGCTTGCCGGTAGATATCCGGCATATTGCCTTTTCCTCGGCCAATCTCGGCTATGTGCTGATTGGTAGTGACGTTATGCCCGCCTGGCAGACCCTGGCATGGGCGGTGCTGGGGGTACTTTGTATCGGCCTGACCAATCTGCTGGTCAGTTTTATGCTGGCCTTGCGTACGGCTTTCCGTGCACGGCGTTTGCAGTTCAGTGGTGCCCGTGTGCTGGCTCGTGCCGTCTGGCAACGGTTTCGTGAAGCGCCCGGTTCCTTTTTTATCCCACCCAAACAGACAGAATCCTCATGACCCAACTCTCGCCCAATTTCTGGCAGGAAAAATTCGAAATGCAGCAAACCGGCTGGGATCGTGGTCAGGCCAGCCCGCAGTTGATGCAGTGGCTGGCGGATAGCGTATTGAATCCGCAGGAAAGCCCGAGAATCGCCGTGCCCGGTTGCGGCAAAGGCTGGGAAGTCGCTGAACTCAGTGCCGCGGGCTTTGATGTGACAGGGCTGGATTACACGCCGGCTGCTGTTGCGGCAGCCCAGGAGCGGTTGCAGGTGGCCGGTTTGGCAGCCAAAATCGTGCAGGCGGATGTTCTGGGCTTTATGCCGGAGCAACCCTTCGATGCCGTTTACGAGCAGACCTGTCTGTGTGCGTTAACACCGGATGCCTGGGTGGCCTACAGCCAGCAGCTGGCCCGCTGGATCCGGCCGGGCGGTCATCTCTATGCGCTATTTATGCAGGTGCAGCGGCCGGGTAGCCCACAGGGCTTACTCGAGGGCCCGCCGTTCCACTGTGATATCAATGCCATGCATGCCTTGTTTGACCAGCGCCACTGGCGGTGGCCCGAGGGTGCCCTGACGCAGGTGCCGCACAAGAACGGCCTGTTTGAATTGGCCTGTGTTCTTGAGCGACTTTAACCCTTAGGCGGCCGCTTCAGCGACCCGCTGCTGGATATGGGCCAGGGCTTCTTCCACCTGGTCTACCAGAATCAGACAGATATCACCGGGTTGCAGCTTGCTGAGAGCGGTATCAATGGCCAGGAACTCACCTTTGATTTCCTCGATTTCCTTGACCTGATGCGCTTCATTCAGACCTTCACGCAGTAGAGCAACGACTTCACCTTCGCGGCGGCCACGCTGGCAGGCATCTTCGTACAGCACCACATGGTCGAAAACGTTACCCAGAATACGGGTCTGGCGACGGATGTCGTCATCACGGCGATCGCCGGCGCCACTGATCACCACGGTGCGGCTGCGCGCCGGCATGTCGTGAATGGTGTCGGCCAGGGCGCGAATCGCATCCGGGTTGTGACCGTAGTCGGCAATCAGGGTGGCGCCTTTATAGTCAAAACGATTGAAGCGACCGGGCACGGTGCTGGCATCGCTGTTGAAGCTGGCGAGACCCGCCACAATGGCTTCCCAGGGAATATCGAGCGCCCAGGCCGCACCAACGGCAGCCATCACGTTTTCGACCTGGAAGCTGATCTGGCCTGCATCGGTCAGCGGAATATCCTTCAGCGGCAGACGCACCATGGTTTTTCCCTGGGCGGCAATGATTTCGCCGTTTTCGCGGTAAATGACGCGATGCCCCTGGGCGCGGTGCTTGGCCATCACCGGGTGTGCCGCACTTTGTCCGGCAAAGAAAGTGACATTGCCGGTACAGAAGCGGGCCATGCGTGCGACCAGCGGGTCGGCCGCATTGAGCACCGCGGTGCCGTCAGAGGAAACGTTCTGAACGATCACGCGCTTGACGGCAGCCAATTCGGCCGCCGTGTTGATGAAGTTCATCCCCAGATGATCACCCTCGCCAATGTTGGTGATGACGGCGACGTTGCAGCGGTCGAAGCCCAGACCTTCGCGTAACACACCACCGCGGGCGGTTTCCAGCACGGCGGCATCCACATCCGGATGACCGAGTACGTTGCGGGCACTGCGCGGGCCGCTGCAATCACCGGTGTCGATGAGACGGCCATTGGCGTAAACGCCGTCCGTCGTGGTCATGCCAATACGCTTGCCAGTCTGTGCAATCAGGTGTGCCGTCAGACGAATGGTCGTGGTTTTACCGTTGGTGCCGGAAACGGCCACCACCGGAATACGGCCGTTATCGCCGGTGGCAAACATCTGGCGGACAATCGCTTCACCGACCGGACGGCCTTTGCCGTAAGAGGGACTGAGGTGCATACGCAGACCGGGGGCGGCGTTGACTTCGACAATGCCACCGCCTTGTTCCTGCAGTGAGCGATAGACGCTGTCGCAGACCACGTCGACGCCACAGATATCAAGGCCGACCATGTGTGCCGCTGCAACGGCGCTGGCCGCCATATCCGGGTGGACATCATCCGTGACATCGGTGGCGGTGCCGCCGGTGCTCAGGTTGGCATTCTTGCGCAGGTTGATGCGTACGCCACGCGGGGGCACCGATTCCGGCGTCATCTGTTGTTCTTCCAGCGTTGCCAGACCAATGGCATCCAGGCGGATTTTGCTCAGTGAGGTGGCATGACCATCGCCCCGCAGCGGGTCGCTGTTGATCACATCAACCAGCTGTCGGATGGTGTGCTGGCCATCACCAATGACGAAAGGTGGGTCGCGTCGGGCAGCAGCAACGAGTTCGTTGCCCACCACCAGCAGGCGGTAATCATGGCCGGGCAGGAAGCGTTCGACAATAACGTCGTCACTGATCTTATAGGCGACTTCAAAAGCGGTGGTGATCTGCTCCACCGTTTGCAGGTTGACGGCAACGCCCTTGCCCTGGTTGCCGTCGCGCGGTTTGACGACGACCGGGCCCTTGATCCATTGAGCGGCCGCCAGCGCATCTTCCAGCGTGCTGACGACGCGACCCTGCGGTACAGGTACACCGGCCGAGTAGAGCAGGGTTTTGGTGAGATCCTTGTCTTGGGCAATCGATTCGGCGATGGCGCTGGTGTGGCTGGTTTCCGCGGCCTGGATGCGCTTCTGCTTGCTGCCCCAGCCGAGCTGGACCATGCTGCCTTCTGTCATGCGGCGGTAGGGGATGCCCCGCGCGAGTGCCGCGTTGACGATGCTGCCAGTGCTCGGGCCCAGACGCAGGTCTTCGTCCAGTTCATTCAGTTCGTGCAGTGACGCGTCCAGATCAAACATCCGGTCGTCCAGCGCCGCCTGGCAGAGCGTCATGGCGTGTTCAAACGCCAGTTTGCCGACTGCTTCTTCCGTGTATTCCACGATCGTGATGTAGGTGCCTTTTTCCGGTGTCTGCACGGTACGGCTGAAGGTTACCGGGCAACCGGCGGCAGCTTGCAGGCCGAGCGCCGCAACTTCAAGGGCATGAGCCAGTGTCAGCGGTTCGTTATGGCCGCTGGCAATGAGTGGCCCCATTTGCGGGAAGCGCGCACGCAGTCGCGTTTCAAAACCGGCCAGGTTGGTGATCTGGCATTCGTCATCAGTGCAGTTGATCAGCGCTTCGATCATGGTGTGGCGACCCCAGAGGTTGGGGCCACGCAGGGCGCGCAGGCGGACAATTTCCATGGATTACTGGTGTGTAAAGGTTTGGATACCGGTGCTCATGATTTCCCGTGAGAGGTTCATGGCAACGCCGACGCCAACCGCGGCCAGAATGCTTTCCAGAGCATCACCGCGGAGTTGCAATAAAGGAATGCTGTTGATGGCCATCAACGGTTCGATGCTGTCACCCTGAGCCAGCACAATCTGGCCATCCCGGCTGAATACGGCACGGCCTCCCTTGGCTAAGTGTTCCTGTAACGGGGCGGCATCGCCATAACGGCTGAAGAAGACGACTTCGCCCTGGCACAGGCGGGCCATGTCGGTGACTTCAGTGTCGTCTGCATTGAGCACGGCGGTGCCGCTCGGCAGGACGACGTCAACCTGAGTCCGCATCACCTTCCAGATGCCGACCTCGTCTTCGATCGAGCATTCCGGTACGGTATCGGTCGGGTCCAGATTGGTGACCACGCCCACCGTACAGCAACGGTAGGGTAGGCCATGGTTGAGAATGACGCGGTTGTCGTTTTCGATGATCGCCACTTTGACCTGGCGGTTCAGCATCAGGCGATGGCCACTTTCCCAGTTGGCGCAATCTCGGCCATCAATCTGGCGCTGGTTGAAGTACATGCCTTTGCTGCAGGCCAGGCCAACGCCGTCGTTGGTCAGGTGCAGAATGCTGGCGACGAGTTCGGCCACAATCGATTTGCCCCGGGAACCGGCAATACCGATGATGGGTAGGTTGAAATCCTGTTCCGGCGGGAACAGATAATTGACGATGGCTTCGCCCACTGGCCGCGGTGCACCCGCCGATGGGCGCAGGTGCATGAGCAGTCCGGGACCAGCGTTGACTTCCACAATGGCACCGCGTTGATCGGCCAGTGGTTTGCTGATGTCTTCACAGACCAGATCGATACCGGCGACATCCAGCCCCACGACGCGGGCAGCCAGCGCCACCGTGTCCGCCACATCCTGGTGGACCTGATCCGTAATATCGATTGAGACGTTGCCATTGCGCTGGATGAGTACATCCCGGCCCTGATCGGGTACCGATTGTGCCGTCAGGCCCTGGCGCTCCAGTTCCAGACGGACCGCAGAGTCGACGCGGACAAAATTGAGGGTATTTTCTTCGGCGGGCCCGCGGCTGGGGCTGCTATTGATCTGGGCTTCGATCAGCTGTTCGATGCTCGATTGGCCATCACCGGTGACAAAGGCAAAGTCACCCCGGGCAGCAGCGACCATTTTGCCGCCCACCACCAGTAAACGGTGCTCGTTCCCCTGGATAAAGCGTTCCACGATGACGCTGCTGCCTTCTTCGTCGGCGACCGCGTAGGCGGTCCGGACTTCCTGCTCGGTCATCATATTGGTGAAGACGCCGCGGCCATGGTTGCCGTCAGACGGTTTGACCACCACGGGCAGGCCGATATCCTGAGCCGCTTCCCAGGCATCATCGGCATTTTCGACGACGACGCCTTCCGGCACGGGCACGCCGCAGGCCTTGAGCAGGCTCTTGGTGAGGTCTTTGTCGCGTGAGATGGTTTCGGCAATGGCGCTGGTCTGGTCGGTTTCGGCTGTCCAGATACGACGCTGTTTGGAGCCATACCCTAGCTGGACGAGGTTGTTGTCGGCCAGCCGAATGGTGGGGATGTTACGGGCCATGGCGGCCGTAACGATGCTGCCGGTGCTCGGGCCGAGCAGCCGGTCTTCTGCCAGATCCTTGAGGTCTTCCACCGTTTGGGCGACATCGAACGGACGATCCTCGATGGCGGCCATGATTAGATCGCGCGCGGCAAACAGCGCCTGCTTCGTCACCTCGTCGTTGAGGTTGTGCACGATCAGCTTGTATAAGCTGCGGCGATTGGCTTCGCGGGCGCGGCCAAAACCGCTCTGGACGCCCGCCATGCCGAGCAGCTCCAGCGTCACGTGTTCCATGATGTGCACCGGCCAGGTGCCTTCGTGCAGACGGCGAACGAAGCCGCCGTATTCCTCATAACTGCAGCGGTGTTCCATGAGCCCGGGTAGCCAGGCCACAAGTCGTTCGGGCAGCCCCGGAATCTTGTCGGAGGGAAAATCCTCCAGATCGCCGATGTCGACCCATGCCTCGATGATCGGTATATAGAAGTCCGTCCACATGTTCGGACCGTATATATACTTTATGTCTATGATTTCAATCGATTTGTGGCTCATGTTGGCTGGAGGTGTCTCAAGATTTGTTGAAACTTTATTACGGCGCGTTTCCTATCATTGTAAACAGAAACCCTATGCCCCGTGTGCCTCATAACGCACCAGTTGGGTAACGGATGACGGGATCGTAATCTTTCCGCAGAAAACCTGCTGGCGTGTCAGCCAAAGCCGGGGTCTGTGCGTTTAATCTGGCAGAATTCGAGGATCCGGACCACCGGACCGTTAATGACCGTCAGACCATCACAATTGAACTCTCAAGCTCACCCCATGCAGACCATGGTGTCTGCTCAGGCCGCCGCTCAGGCACCTGAACTCTGGCAACCGGCCGTGCGTGCCCATCTGGTTGATGGCGAAACGCTGCTGGCCACCATCGAAACGGATCTGGATGATCAGCTGCAGTTTGCTCGCGGCCTGATTGTGCTGACCCATCAGCGCCTCTGTGCGTTGTCCCCGCAGGGGATCTGGTCAGAATGGCCGCTGACGGCTGACCTGGTTTTGAAGCTGGGGGATCATGCCGGGATTGCGACACTGGATTTGCTGACACCATCAGCCCGTCTGACCCGCTGGCGCTTTACCCTGGCCCAGAACCCGGCGGCGCTGCGTCTGGTTCGCCAGCTCGATACCTTGCGGCAGAAAACGGGCGATGTCATTGCCGAGCTTGAGGATGCCGAGGAACCCGCCCTGTGTCCTAATTGCTGGATACCACTGCCGCCGGATCAGGAGGAGTGTCCGGCCTGTTACAGCGAAAACCTGACATCCCCCTCGACCTGGACGCTGTTGCGTCTCTGGCGTTTTGCCAAGCCCTACAAAAAAGAACTGCTCATCGGCTTTGTGCTGACCCTGTTGGGTACGGCCGCCACCCTGGTGCCACCGTATCTGACCATGCCACTGATGGATCAGGTGCTGATTCCGTTCCAGAACGGTAAGAACATCCCGGTGGGCCTGACGGTCATGCTGCTCAGTGGCCTGCTGATCAGTGCATTGGTGGCTTGGGGCCTGGGTTGGGCCCGCACCTACATTCTGGCCTTGGTCAGCGAGCGCATCGGTGCCGATCTGCGGACGGCTACGTACGATCACCTGCTCAAGCTGTCGCTGGAGTACTTTGGCGGTAAGCGAACGGGCGACCTGATGGCCCGGATCGGGACCGAGTCTGATCGTATCTGTGTGTTCCTATCGCTGTACGCCCTGGATTTTGCGACCGATGTCATCATGATTCTCATGACGGCGGCCATTCTGGTATCGATTGATCCATGGCTGGCCCTGGTGACGCTGGCACCGCTGCCCATGATCATGTGGCTGATCCACATGGTGCGTGACAAGCTGCGCTTCGGCTTTGAAAAGATCGACCGCATGTGGGCCGAAGTCACCAGTGTGTTAGCCGATACCATCCCCGGTATTCGCGTCGTCAAGGCCTTTGCTCAGGAGCAGCGCGAGTCCGCCCGCTTCCGTACCGCTAATGCCCATAACCTGGCGATCAACGACCGGGTCAACAAAGTGTGGAGCATGTTCACACCGACCGTCACGTTGCTGACAGAAATCGGTTTGCTCATTCTCTGGGCCTTCGGTATCTGGCAGGTGGCACAGCACCACATCACGGTGGGTGTACTGACCGCCTTTCTGGCGTACATCGGCCGCTTCTACACCCGGCTGGATTCGATGAGCCGCATCGTCTCGCATACCCAGAAGGCGGCAACCGGTGCCAAGCGCATCTTCGATATTCTCGATCATGTCTCCAGTGTGCCGGAGCCGATCAACCCGGTTCATGTGGATCAGGTTACCGGTCGCATTGAAATTAACCGGGTGGGTTTTCGTTATGGTAACCGTGCCGTACTCCGTGATGTGAGCCTGAACATCCAACCGGGCGAAATGATCGGCCTGGTGGGCCATAGCGGCTCGGGTAAGAGTACGCTGGTGAATCTGATCTGTCGTTTCTATGACGCCTCTGAAGGCAGCATCAAGATCGACGGTATCGATATCCGTTCTATCCCCGTCTCGGAATACCGTCAGCACATTGGTCTGGTATTGCAGGAACCGTTCCTGTTCTTCGGCACCATTGCCGAGAACATTGCCTATGGCAAACCCAATGCCACCCGTGAAGAAATCGTTGCGGCGGCGCGAGCGGCCCATGCCCACGACTTTATCCTGCGTTTACCGCATGGCTACGACTCCATCGTCGGCGAGCGCGGCCAGGCCTTGTCGGGTGGTGAGCGTCAGCGCATTTCGATTGCCCGTGCCTTGCTCATCAATCCGCAGATTCTGATTCTGGACGAAGCCACCTCGTCGGTCGACAGCACCACCGAGAAGGAAATCCAGAAAGCGCTGGATAACCTGGTGCAGGGGCGGACGACCATAGCGATTGCGCACCGCCTGTCAACGCTGCGTAAAGCCAATCGTCTGATCGTGCTGGATCGCGGGCAGATCATTGAAGAAGGCTCACATGATGATCTGATGCTGCGGGATGGCACCTACCGCCGCATGGTAGAAACCCAGGCTCGCCAGGAGGCGGAAGATAAAGCCTCGGCCATGGCCCCGTTGGGAGCAAGTCAATGACGAATGAATTGCAGCCCGTACAGCGGGGTTATCAGCTGCGCCAGGACGCCTTCGGCAATCTGGATCTGGTCTGGTCCGATGGACAGATTATTGAGCGGGTCACCCCGGTGCGCGCTTTTCCTTTTTCCGATCCGGAGCAGGGTTTGTCCCTGGTTGATACCGAAGGCCATGAGGTGTTATGGCTCGACAGCATCAATCAACTGACCTCTGCGGATCGGGCACTGGTCGATGATGTTCTGGCCGGCCGCGAGTTCATGCCGGTGATTACGTACATTGAAAGTGTCTCGTCCTTCAATACGCCCAGTACCTGGCTGGTTCAGACGGCACAGGGTAAAACCCAGCTGGTACTGAAAGGTGAGGAGCATATCCGCCGTATTCACGGCATGGGCGGCAATACGCTGCTGATTTCGGACAACCACGGGATCCAGTTCCTGATCCGTGATCTGGCCGGGCTGGATAAGCACAGCCGCCGCCTGCTGGATCGCTTCCTCTAACGCCTGGGCTCCCGTGAGTAGCGAATCACCCTGTATACACTGCGGCGCCTGCTGTGCCATGTACCGGGTGTCGTTCTACTGGGCAGAGGCCAACGATGCGCCGGGTGGCTGGGTGCCCGCCGACAAGACGGAGCAACTCACACCCACCATGCGCTGTATGCGCGGCACCAGCAGTAAAACCCCACGCTGCGAACAGCTGAAAGGCGAAATCCCCGGCGCATTGTGTGGCATTTACGAAAACCGACCCTCAGTATGCCGTGAACTGGAACCTTACGATGCCGACGGCAAACCAACCGATCAGTGCACGCGGGCGCGGGCGGCACATGGGTTGCAGGTTTTAGAACAAGTTAGATAATGCAACTGCATTGCCAAAGTAATGCGATTGCATTATATTGTGCGCGGTAAGCCAATTAGATCGGAGAACATGATGGCTAGCACGCTCGAAGTTGAATCCACGCTGACCGATCGTTATCAAACTACGGTGCCTGAGACGGTTCGTCGCGCCCTGGGGCTGGGTAAGCGTGACAAGGTTCACTATTCGATTCGACCAAGCGGTGAAGTGGTAATCTCGCGGGCAGTGGCGGAACAAGAAGCAGATCCGGTGCTAGGTTCATTCCTAAGCTTTCTGGCACGTGATATTTCAGATCACCCGGAGCGTTTGCAGTTAATTGATGCCGCATTCGTTCAACGCCTGCGTGCCTTGGTTGGTGATGCAGCCATTGATTTGAATGCACCTTTGTTGGCAGAGGATGAATGAGTTCGCTGGCTAAGTCAGCGCCTCATGGGTGGGCGGTATATGCCCATCCGTTGTTTCTGGTACAGGTTGAAGCGCTGACACGTCAGGTTGAGGCTTTGAAGCAACGTGATCCTGTCGGCTACGTTAAAAAGAACGCGTATAAACGGCTGCTGGCGATTACCAACTTGGTCTCTGAGATCATTCCACAAGATCCGACCCGGCCAGAATATCGACAGGGCGGTAGCTTAGGCAATGATCATAAGCACTGGCTACGTGCCAAATTTTTCCAGCAGTACCGGTTGTTTTTTCGTTATCACGCGGCGAGTAAGATCATTGTGCTGGCTTGGGTCAATGACGAAGATACTAAGCGCGCCTACGAGAGCAATGATGATGCCTATAGGGTATTTCGTAAGATGCTCGCCAGCGGTCATCCACCAGATGATTGGCGTGAATTGTTAGCTGAAGCACGCAACGAAGGGTTGCGCCTACAGCAACTGGCAAGTTCTTATTCGCCATAGCGCATTGAATCATCCTAAATTTCTTATTTAGCAATAAGATAGAGCATATGTAACTGGATGATTGAACCAATATGAAAAAAACACTGATTGCTCTGTTTGGCGCTTTTGGGCTGGTGATTTCTGCTTTAACGCTTGCTCCCGTGGTTTCAGCCCAGGAAGTCTCTGCAGGGGTGCCGGCGATGCAGGTCAAAGAGGTTGCCCCTAATAGCTACTATGTGCAGGGTTTGGCCGAGTTGGGTTCATCGGCAAATCAGAATTTTATTTCGAATGCCGGATTTGTGATCACGCCGGCAGGCGTGGTGGTGATTGATGCGCTGGGCTCACCGGAATTGGCACGGCGGTTGATTGCCCAGATCCGCAAGATCACCGATAAGCCGCTCAATACGGTGATTGTGACGCATTACCATGCCGACCATGTCTATGGCCTGCAGGTCTTTAAAGAGGCGGGCACCCGCATTGTGGCGCATGAGGCCTCGGGTGAATATCTGAATTCGGATACGGCGCGATTGCGTCTGGATGCTTCGCGTCAGGAGCTTTTCCCCTGGGTAGATGAGAGCACCAGACTCTTGCCGCCGGACGAACCGATCAAGGGCGCAAAAAAGCTGGTGGTTGGTGGCGTAGATTTCGAGCTAATTCCTGTGGGTCCATCCCATACGCCGGATGATCTGGTGGTCTGGCTGCCGCAATCGAGGGTGTTGTTTGCCGGAGATCTGGTGTTCCGCAACCGCATTCCCTTCGTTGGCCAGGCCGATAGCCGCCAATGGATCGAATCTCTGAATACGCTGCTGAAGTTCCCGGCCAAGGTGATGGTGCCCGGTCATGGCCCGGCATCCACCAACCCCAAGCAGGATATGTCGCTGACGCGAGATTATCTTGTGTACCTGCGGCAAACCATGGGCAAAGGGGCGGCAGAGCTGGTGCCGTTCGATGAGGTTTATAAAAATACAGACTGGAGCCGTTTCAGCAAGGTGCCGATGTTTCAGTATGCCAATCGGATGAACGCCTATAACACCTATCTGCTCATGGAGCGGGAAGGGCAGTAGTCGCAGTGCTTAACGCGCTATAAAAGAGAAAGCCTGACCATTTCTGGTCAGGCTTTTGAGTTGGTGGAGCCGGCGGGAATCGAACCCGCGTCCGAAAGTCCGCGACAAGCAGTTCTACATGTGTAGTTCGGTCAATTGAATTTAGTCTTGGCGCGCCGGCCGAACAGGCTCGCTTCAGACGATTCACTAAATTTTCGAGTCGGGCCCCGTGACATGACCAAACCTTATCTCGTGTTCATGATCCCGATGTAGCTTTCGCTACCTGACCCATGAGCAAGTCAGTTCGGGAGCCAGCTGCAATTAAGCAGCTAGAGCGTAGCGCTCGTCGTTGGCGATTGTGTTGTTTTCAGTTGGTTTTACGAGGTAGCTGAGCCTCGACATGCCCTGTCTTGCTTTGTAACCCCCGTCGAAACCAGGTCGGCCCCGTGAGTCTTACATCACATAAGTGGGGAGTCTAGCACAGGGTTTCAAGCAGGTCGTGCAGATCTTTCGGGGTGCGCACAATATAGTCAGCGTTCCATTGCTCGATGGGCGGTCCATCACCCAGGTAACCCCAGCGTACCGCCACGCTGGTCATGCCGGCGGCATGGGCGGCCTGCACATCACGCAGGTCGTCGCCCACATAAAGGCAGGCTTCTGGCGCTACATTAATGGCTTGGGCCGCATGGAGCAGGGGATCGGGTGCGGGTTTGGGGTTGGGCGTGGTATCACCCCCCACGGTAATGGCGCAGCGCTCGGCGAGACCGAGTTGCCGCATTAACGGCTGGGCAAAGAATTCCACCTTATTGGTCACAATGCCCCAGGGTAGACCACGGGCTTCGATACCCTCTAGCAGTTGCGGGATGCCGGGAAAGAGTTTCGTATGAACACATAAGTTGTGTTCGTAGAAAGACAGAAAGCGCAGTCGGGCGTGTTCAAAGCCAGGGTCATCCGGCGTGAGTCCCACGGATTCTTTGAGGAGGCCACGGGCACCCTGGGAGGCCAGAGGGCGGAGAATCTCGACAGGCAAAGGCGGCACCCCATCGGCCAGGCGCAAACTGTTGGCCGCGTAGGCGAGGTCAGGCGCGGTATCAGCGACCGTGCCGTCTAGATCAAAGAGAACTGCCTGAATTTTAGGCATCAGGCGCTGCGACGCAGATGAACCATGTAGTTCACGCTGGTGTCGTCGCCTAGACTGTACACCTTGGTGAGCGGGTTGTAGCTCATACCGGTCATGCTGACCAGATCCAGCCCGGCTTCGCGTGCCATGCGCACCAATTCGGCCGGTTTGATGAACTTGGCATAGTCATGCGTGCCCTTGGGCAGCATGTTGAGGATGTATTCCGCACCAATAATGGCGAGCAGATAGGCTTTGGGATTGCGGTTGAGCGTAGACAGGAAGACATCGCCACCCGGTTTGACCAGTTTGGCGCACGCCGTAATGGTTTGTGCCGGGTCAGGCACGTGCTCCAGCATTTCCAGGCAAGTCACGGCATCAAAGCTGCCGGGATGTTCGGCCGCCATGGTCTCAGCCGCAATGTGGCGGTAGTCGACCTGCTGGCCACTTTCCAGGAGATGCAGTCTGGCGACGCCCAGTGCTTTGTCGGAGAGGTCGATGCCGGTGACGTGCGCACCTTTGGCCGCCATGGATTCCGACAGGATGCCGCCACCGCAGCCAATATCAATGATCTTTTTGCTACTCAGGCCGATGGCCTGGTCAATCCAGTTCAGACGCAGGGGGTTGATTTCGTGCAGCGGTTTGAACTCGCTGTTCGGGTCCCACCAGCGGTGGGCCAGATCGGAGAATTTCTGGACTTCAGACGGGTCTGCGTTGGTGCTTTGTTGGAGCGGGGCGTTCATGACAGTCTTTGCAGTGCTGAGAGAATGCCTCGATTATAAAGCCAGGGGCTGTGCTCTGGGGCAGGGCTGGTTCTGCGGGCATTAAAAAAGCCACCCGAAGGTGGCTTTTTCTCGTGCTTTGAAAACCGGGCGATTACTTGGTGCCGATGATTTCCAGAACTGCACGACGGTCCGGCTGCAGGCAGTCGACCAGCTTCTTGTTGCTGCCGTTCTGAGCGCCACCGATCTTGTCACAGGTCTTGCCTGTGACCGGGTTAGCTTTGCCCTTGCCTTCCGTGTAGATCTTGTCAGCCGGGATACCCTTCGAAACCAGGTATGCCTTAACCGAGTTGGCGCGATGCTGCGACAGCTTCAGGTTGTAGGCGTCCGAACCGATACGGTCGGTATAACCAACAGCAACGATCACTTCAACTTTCAGTGCCTTGGCTTGTTCAACAACATTGTCCAGAGCCTTCTTGCCTTCCGGCTTCAGGTCGGCCTTGTTGAAGGCGAACAGCGTGTCGGCAGCCAGGGTGATCTTGGCACCAGCCGGAGCACCGGCCTTCTTCATCGTGCCATCGCACTCTTCAACGGCGTTAGCCGGTGTCCAGTAGCCAGTGCGCCAGCACAGGCCAGCACCGCTCTTGACGACGTTAAAATCCTTGTCGACCAGATAGGCAACGGTGCCGTTCGGGTCGATACCAGGGGTGGCAGCGTGCGCAACGGTAGCACCCACGCCCAGGCCGGCAACGATTGCAGCCAGGACGGCTTGCTTAGCAGAAATACGCATGGTCATTCCTCATTCGTGTTGTGATGGATAACAGCAGGAACGGGCACTCCTTTGTTTGAGCACACCTAACCTCTGAACCGATTCTGCCATGTTTTGGCTTTGGCGTATATCTCTTCCTGCGAAATTTGCGTTAAGTGTTTCATTTTTACAACAGGTTGACCGTCGACCCAGACGTCGGTGACCTGTTCGCGGCCAGCGCTATGCACAATTTGTGATGCCGGATCAAATACCGGGAGTGTTCTGGCATCGTTCAGTGATATTGCACACAGGTCAGCGTGCTTTCCGATCTGCAATGATCCGATTTGGCTGTCGAGGCCAAGAGTGCGGGCACCGCCCAAGGTTGCCATATATATAAGACGATGTGCGGGTAAGAGGCTGGGGTCCTGCTGCACACCTTTAGCGAGTAGACCCGCCAGACGCATCTCGGACAGCAGGTCGAGCCGGTTGTTACCGGCGGCACCGTCGGTGCCCAAGCCGATGTTAATGCCGGCGGCATCCATATCGCGGGTGCGGGCAATGCCCGATCCTAATTTAAGATTGGCTGCCGGGCAGTGACTAATGTGCATATTGTGACGGGCGACCCGGGCGATGTCTTCGTCATTGAGCGCCACAGCGTGCACTCCCAAGGTTTGGGGGCCAAGAATACCCAGGCGTTCCAGGCGTTCCAGGGGGCGCTCTCCATGTTGCTCCAGGCTCTGGATGACCTCGTGCTGGGTTTCATGGATGTGAATATGAATGCCCAGCCCGGTCTGGGCCGCCAGCGTCGCCACTTTTTCGAAGGTGGCATCGGCTACAGTGTAAGGGGCATGCGGTGCCAGCATGAAGCTCAGTCGGGGGTGGTTCCTTAAAGCGTCGCGGGTCGTCAGACCCCGGTACAGATAGTCGTCGGCGCCCAGACCGTAGGCCGTGGGCACTTCAAACGCCAGAATGCCCAGGCTGGCCCGGATACCGGCCTGATCCACGGCTTCGGCGGCGGCCTCCGGAAAGAAATACATGTCATTGAAGGTGGTGATGCCCCCCAAAAGCATTTCGGCACTGGCCAGTAGGGTGCCATCACGCACCATTTCGGTGCTGACCCAGCGGCTTTCCAGGGGCCAGATCCAGTCTTCCAGCCAGGTTTTGAGGGGCTGGTCGTCGGCAATGCCGCGCATCAAGGCCATGGCCGCATGGGTGTGCGTGTTGACCAAGCCGGGGATCAGTACATGCTCAGGCAGAATCTCGGTGGCTGCGGGGGCGTATTGCTGTAAGGCCAACTCACGGGGGAGGAGATCAGCAATCCGGCCCTGGTTGATGATCAGGGCGTGATCTTCCAGGACCAGATCGCGTGGTTCGACCGGAATGATCCAGCGCGGGCAGATCATCAGGTCGACCGGCGTGTACTTCCGAGCATGTTCGTGGTGTGGCATGGTCTGCATGTTAAACTTGAACAATTTTTCCGGATACTGGTTTCCGACGATTTTGTCGCCTAACCACCCGTTTTTTACCGGAAAGTTTCTGAACCGTAACATTTTTGCCCAGTCACGAAAGTTCTATGGACAATTTCGCCAAAGAAACACTGCCGATCAGCCTCGAAGACGAAATGCGCCGTTCGTACCTCGATTACGCCATGAGCGTGATCGTGGGGCGCGCCCTGCCAGATGTGCGGGATGGCCTCAAGCCGGTCCATCGCCGGGTGCTGTTTGCCATGCACGAGCTGAACAATGACTGGAACAAACCTTACAAGAAGTCGGCTCGTGTGGTCGGTGACGTGATCGGTAAGTACCACCCGCACGGCGATACCGCGGTGTACGACACCATCGTTCGTATGGCGCAGGATTTCTCGCTGCGTTACATGCTGGTGGATGGTCAGGGTAACTTTGGCTCGGTCGATGGCGATAACGCGGCAGCCATGCGTTATACGGAAGTGCGTATGGCCAAGATTGGCCACGAGCTGCTGGCCGATATCGAAAAAGAAACCGTCGACTTCGGGCCGAACTATGACGGTTCGGAGCAGGAACCCCTAATTCTGCCCGCCCGTATTCCGAACCTGCTGATTAATGGCTCGTCGGGTATTGCCGTGGGTATGGCCACGAACATTCCGCCGCACAACCTGTCGGAAGTGGTCGCGGCCTGTCTGGCCCTGCTCGAGAACCCGGATCTGACGATTGATCAGCTAATTGACATTGTTCCGGCCCCGGATTTCCCGACCGCCGGCATTATTTACGGTATCTCGGGGGTGCGTGATGGTTACCGCACCGGCCGTGGCCGCGTGGTCATGCGTGCCAAGACCCACTTCGAAGATCTGGACAAGTCGGGCAACCGCCAGTCGATCATTGTTGATGAGCTGCCGTACCAAGTGAACAAACGCACCCTGCTCGAGAAGATTGCCGAGCTGGTGAACGAAAAGCGCATTGAAGGTATTTCAGAAATCCGCGATGAATCGGATAAGTCCGGTATGCGCGTGGTGATTGAGCTGAAACGTGGCGAGATCCCCGACATCATCCTGAACAATCTGTACAAGATGACGCAGCTGCAGGATACCTTCGGTATGAACATGGTGGCGTTGGTCGACGGCCAGCCGCGCCTGCTCAACCTGAAGCAGATGCTGGAATGCTTCCTAGCACACCGCCGTGAAGTGGTAACCCGTCGAACGGTCTTTGAACTGCGCAAGGCCCGTGATCGTGGCCACATCCTCGAAGGTCTGGCCGTTGCGCTGTCGAACGTGGATGACATCATCGCCTTGATCAAGGCCGCGCCGACCCCTGCGGATGCCAAGGTCGGCCTGATGTCCCGCGTCTGGCGTAGCCCGCTGGTTGAAGAGATGCTCAAGCGCGCCGCAGCCGAAGCCTCGCGCCCGGAAAACATTGCGCCGGAATTCGGCATGAGGGAGAAGGGTTACCGTCTTTCGGACGTTCAGGCGCAAGCCATTCTGGAACTGCGTCTGCAGCGCCTGACCGGTCTGGAGCAGGATAAGATCGTCAATGAATACCGTGAAGTGATGGAAAAGATTGCCGACTTGCTCGACATTCTGTCCAAGCCGGCGCGCATTACCGAAATCATCGTTCAGGAACTAACCGATGTGCGCGAGCAGTTTGCCATTGGTACCAAGGACAAGCGTCGCTCGGAAATCGTCACGTACACCCAGGATCTGGGTGTCGAAGATCTGATTGCACCGCAGGACATGGTCGTTACCCTGTCGCATACCGGTTACATCAAGAGCCAGCCGCTGACTGATTACCGCGCTCAACGTCGTGGGGGTCGTGGTAAGCAGGCGGCAGCCATCAAGGACGACGATTTTGTCGAGCACCTGTTCGTGGCCAACACCCACGATTACATCCTGTGCTTCAGCAACCGCGGTCGTTGCTACTGGCTCAAGGTTTACGAAGTGCCGCAGGGCTCGCGGATCTCGCGCGGCAAGCCCATCGTCAATATGTTCCCGCTGGACGAAGGCGAAAAGATCAACGCCATTTTGCCGGTCAAGGAATTTGCCGAAGACCGTTACGTCTTTATGGCCACCTCGCTGGGTACCGTGAAGAAGACGCCGCTGTCGGATTTCTCTAACCCGCGTAAGGCCGGCATTATCGCCGTGGCGCTGGATGATGGAGACTTCCTGATTGGCGCCCAGTTGACCTCAGGCAGCAACGACATCATGCTGGTCTCCGATGCCGGTAAAGCTGTCTGGTTTGACGAAGAAGATGTGCGTCCGATGGGTCGCCCGGCGCGTGGTGTGCGTGGCATGAAGCTGCAGAAGGATCAGACGGTGCTATCGCTGCTGGTGGCCCATGATGATGCGGAAACCGTGCTGGTGGCCACCGAAAACGGTTTTGGCAAGCGCACGGCGCTGGCTGATTTTCGTCACTCGGGTCGTGGTACGCAAGGCGTCAAAGCCATTGCCGATAGTGCCCGTAACGGCAAGGTTGTTGCCGCCAAACTGGTGAGCGATGAAGACGAAATCATGCTCATCACTACCGGTGGTGTACTCATCCGCACCCGCGTCAAGGAAATCCGCGAACTGGGTCGTGCGACTCAGGGTGTGACGCTGATCTCTCTGGATGACGGCGAAAAACTGGCGGGTCTGGAAAAGATTGTAGAAACCGACGACGAAGAATAATCAAGGCTGAATAACATGCGTCTCTGGAACTTTGCGGCAGGTCCTGCCACCATTCCTCTGGCCGTACTGGAGCAGGTGCAGGCAGAGTTGCCTGATTGGCACGGGGTGGGGTGCGGGGTCATGGAAATGAGCCACCGCGGCAAGATCTACACCGGTATCTATGAAAAGATCGTGACCGATCTGCGCCAGCTCATGGATATCCCTGAAGATTACGCCATCCTGTTCTTGCAGGGTGGTGCCACCCTGCAGTTCTCCCAGATTCCAATGAATCTGCTGGACGGCGGTTCGGCCGATTACCTGACCACCGGTGCTTGGTCGGAAAAGGCAGTCAAAGCCGGTCAGCGTCTGTATGGGGATGCGATTCGTGAAGCCGGCACTAGTGCCGATGCATCGTTCACGCGTCTGGTTGACCCGGCCTCGATGCAGCTCAACCCGAACGCCAAGTACCTGCACTTCTGCAGCAACGAAACGATTGGTGGCGTTGAAGTCTTTGACCTCAAGCAGCTGGGCGGCGCAGTGCAGAAAGACGTGCCGTTGATCGCCGATATGTCGTCGAACATTCTGTCACGCCCGATGAATGTGCGCGATTACGGCATGATCTACGCCGGTGCACAGAAGAACATTGGTCCGGCCGGTGTGACGCTGGTCATCATCCGTAAGGATCTGCTGGGCAGGGCTGCAAAAGCCATCCCGGCGCTGCTAGATTACACCGAGCAGGAAAAGAATACGTCCATGCTCAACACACCGCCCACCTTCGGTATCTATATGGCCGGTCTGGTGTTCGAGTGGCTGCTCAAGCAGGGTGGTCTGCCGGCCATTGCCAAACAGAATCAGGCCAAGGCTGAATTGCTGTATCAGGCCATTGATGGCAGTGGTGGTTTCTATACCAACCCCATCGCCAGGGATTGTCGCTCCTGGATGAATATTCCTTTTACGCTCAAGGATCAAGCCCTGGATCCGCTCTTCCTCGAAGCGTCGGACAACGCCGGCCTCCTCGCGCTGAAGGGGCATAAGCTGGTCGGTGGCATGCGTGCCTCGATCTATAACGCCATGCCCATGGAAGGTGTACAGGCGCTCGTCAGTTTCATGAATGACTTCATGAAACGTCACGGCTAATTGAGACGCAGATCAACCGGAGCTGTGTAATGAGTTCAGGCAACACCGCAGGTGAAACGATCCAGGATGCACTGGCTGTCGTTCGTCAACGCATTGATGGTATTGATCAGACCATGCTGGAACTGCTCAACCAGCGTGCCCAGTGCGCGCGCGAAGTCGGCGAGATCAAGGCACGCTTTGGTGATGATGGATTCATCTATCGCCCCGAGCGTGAGGCGCAAGTGCTGCGCCGCCTGCAGGATCTGAATCAGGGGCCGCTAGCCGATGAAACCATTACGCGGTTGTTCCGCGAAGTGATGTCAGCCTGTCTGGCACTGGAGCAGCCGATTGGCGTGGCTTTCCTCGGCCCACTTGGTACCTTCTCGGAATCTGCCGCCGTCAAGCAGTTTGGTCATGCAGCGCGTCTGTTGCCACAAGCCTCGATTGATGACGTGTTCCGTGCGGTCGAAGCGGGTCACTCAGACTATGCTGTCGTGCCGGTGGAAAATTCCACCGAGGGCGCCATTGGTCGTACGCTGGACTTGTTGCTCGGTACCTCGCTCAAAATTTGCGGTGAGGTGGTGGTGCGCATTCATCAGAACCTGTTGTCCAAGGCCTCAGGGCTGAATGACATCACGCAGGTAGTGTCCCATGCGCAATCACTGGCGCAGTGCCATGAATGGCTGAATCGCCATCTGCCTGATGTGCCGCGCATTCCGGTGGCCAGTAACGCGGAAGCGGCCCGTCTGGCCGCCGAGAATCCGACCTGGGCCGCGATTGCCGGCGAAGCGGCGGCCGAGCGTTATCAGCTGCCGCATCTGGCCAGCAGCATTGAAGACGAACCGAATAACACCACGCGATTCCTCGTCCTGGGTCGTTTCGCCGCCGGCCCATCCGGGCAGGATAAAACTTCGCTGATTCTGTCCACGCCCAATCGCACCGGTGCGCTGCAATCACTGCTGGCACCTCTGGCCGAGGCTGGTGTGTCTATGACCCGCCTCGAGTCGCGCCCGGCGCGACATGCGCTCTGGGAATACGTGTTCTTTGTGGATATTGAAGGCCATGTTGATGCCGAGCCGGTGAAGACTGCGCTCGCCAAACTGGCAGCGGACGCCGCCTATCTCAAGGTGCTGGGTTCCTATCCGATCGCTGTGTACTAATTTCCGAATCGCTTCACGGTTTCACGATGACCTATAACGGATACCTGCCATGAGCCTGCTGGATCACGCGCTGTCGAACATCAAGAAAATTGCCCCCTATCAACCGGGCAAGCCGATCACCGAAGTGGCTCGAGAGCTGGGCTTGCCGGTTGAGTCGATCATCAAACTGGCCTCGAATGAAAATCCACTGGGCATGAGCCCCAAGGCGCGTGCCGCGGTGCAGGCAGCGATTGATGGCCTGGCCCGGTATCCGGATGATTTCGAATTGAAGGCGGCGCTGGCCAGACATGCCAGCGTGGCTACCAACCAGATTGTGCTGGGTAATGGCTCGAACGATGTGCTAGAACTGATTGCGCAGGTGTTTCTGGCCCCGGGGCGCTCGGCTGTGTTTTCGGCGCACGCCTTTGCCGTCTATCCGCTGGCCACGATGGGTGTGGGCGGTGAATGTATCGCCGCACCTGCCAAAGATTATGCACATGATCTGCCCGCTATGCGCGCCGCTGTGCGTGACGATACACGATTGGTCTGGATCGCCAACCCGAACAACCCTACCGGCACCTTCCTGCCCTACGCCGAGCTCAAAGCATTTATTGCCAGCCTGCCCAAGGACGTGATCGTGGTTCTTGATGAGGCCTACAACGAATATCTCTCGCCGGCGCTGCGTGTGGATACGACCGAATGGCTGTCGGAGTTCGACAACCTGGTCATCACGCGAACCTTCTCCAAGATTTACGGTATGGCGGGTCTGCGGATCGGTTTTGCTCTATGTAGTGTGGCGGTGGCCGACCTGATGAACCGTGTGCGTCAACCCTTCAACTGCAATAATCTGGCACTGGGCGGCGCGATTGCTGCGCTGGAAGATGCTGATTTTCTGGCGGAAAGCTATGAACTCAATGCTGCCGGTATGCAGCAGATCGTTGCGGGTCTGGATGCCTTGGGGCTCAAGCATCTGCCGTCTCATGCCAACTTTGTGACCTTTCATGTCACAGATGCCGGGGGTGTGAACCAGAAACTGCTCAAGCAGGGCGTGATTGTGCGTCCGCTGGCCGGTTATGCGATGCACGACTGGTTGCGGGTGACCATTGGTACCGAAGCTGAAAATGCGCGTTTCCTTGATGCACTCAAATGCGCGCTCAAGCTTGCCGTGCAAGCCGGCGTCTGAGAAAGCAACGCGATGCACTTTGGCAAGGTTCTGATTTTTGGTGTGGGTCTCATTGGCGCATCATTTGCCCGTGGCCTCAAGGCCGCCCACGCCGTCGATGAGGTTATCGGGTTCGGTCGGACGCCCAAAAGCCTGAAGGCGGCTTACGACCTAGGGATTATTGATGAAGTGGGCATTAATCCCGGCGCCGATGTCCGCGAAGCGGATCTGATTCTGGTCGCAACACCCGTCGGGCAGATGCCGGAGATTTTTGCCCGTATTGCACCCTACCTGGGCGAACATACGATCGTGACGGATGCTGGCAGCACCAAGGGCGATGTTGTGGCTGCAGCCCGTGAGGCGTTTGGTGAAAAAATCCGCCAGTTTGTACCGGGGCATCCGATCGCCGGTGCAGAGACCAGTGGCGCTGCAGCCTCACGCGTTGATCTGTATCAGGGCCGCAAGGTGGTGCTGACGCCGTTGCTGGAGAACGCGGTCGAAGATATCGAAAAGGTGAAACGCGCCTGGGAGCTCTGTGGGGCCGATGTGCGCATTCTCGATGCAGAAACGCATGATCGGATCTTTGCCGCTGTCAGCCATCTGCCACATCTGCTGGCCTTTGCCCTGGTCGATGAATTTGCCCGCCGTCCGAATGGGGAGCAACTGTTTGATTATGCGGCAGCCGGTTTTCGGGATTTCACGCGGATTGCTGGTAGCCACCCGGAAATGTGGCGGGACATCTCCCTCGCCAATCGCACGGCCCTGCTGGCCGAACTGGATCGTTACAGCGCGGCACTGATGCGCTTGCGACAGGCGCTGGTCAATAGCGATGGCGAGGCACTGGCAAGTATTTATGGCAATGCGCGCGATGCGCGCCAGAATTGGTCACACTGAATGAGCACACTGCATTTTCTTGATCTGCCGGGCATGTTGTCTGCACGGGGCACCGTGCGTCTGCCGGGCTCCAAAAGTCTGTCGAACCGGATTCTCTTGCTGGCGGCGTTGGCCGAAGGCGAGACCGAAGTGCGTGATCTGCTGAAATCTGACGATACGGACCGGATGCTGGAAGCCCTGAACATGCTGGGCATTGCCGTGACGCCGGTGGGTGAGGGTGCGAGTGTCAACGCCATTAAGGTTCAGGGTTGTGGCGGCAAAATACCCGTTAAAACTGCCGACCTGTTCCTGGGTAATGCCGGTACCGCCTTCAGGCCCCTGACGGCGGCACTGGCACTGGCCGGTGGCGCGTATCGTTTATCGGGTGTAGCGCGTATGCACGAGCGCCCCATTGGTGATCTGGTCGATGCCCTGCGACACCTGGGGGCTGATGTCGTTTACGAAGTCAACGACGGCTATCCACCGTTGAAAATCAGTCCCGGCGTTGATCATGGTGCCCAAACGGTGCCGGTCAAAGGCAATGTGTCCAGCCAGTTTCTGACCGGGCTGCTGATGGCGTTGCCCTTACTGGATCGCACGATTACCGTGGAAGTGGTAGGTGAGCTGATTTCCAAGCCCTATATCGAGATCACGCTGGCCACCATGCGCCGCTTCGGTGTTGAGGTGCAGCGCGATGGCTGGCAGCGGTTTACGGTGCAGGCGGGCGCACGTTATCGCTCACCGGGCGTGATTTATGTCGAAGGCGATGCCTCGTCGGCCTCGTACTTTCTGGCGCTGGGCGCGATTGCCGGTGGTCCGGTGCGTGTCGAGGGTGTGGGTGCAGACTCGGTGCAGGGCGACGTTCGCTTTGCTGATGCCCTGGCCGCCATGGGCGCCCGTATCACCATGGGACCAAACTGGATTGAAGCATCGGCGCCGGTAGACGGCGTGTTGAAGGGCATTGAGCAGGATTGCATTGCCATTCCTGATGCCGCCATGACGCTCGTGCCGGTGGCCGCGTTTGCCCAGGGGCCAACCCGGTTGACGGGGATTGCCAGCTGGCGCGTCAAGGAAACGGACCGTATTGAGGCTATGGCCAACGAGCTGCGCAAGCTTGGCGGTACCGTGGAAACGACCGCCGACACGCTCACGGTTTATCCGCCGGTGGACGTGTCGGCCTGGCATTGTGCCGAAATCGAAACGTATGACGATCACCGCATTGCCATGTGCTTTTCGCTGATGACGCTGGCGACGCCGCTGCGTATTCTGGACCCGGGCTGTACGGCCAAGACCTTCCCGGATTATTTCGAGCGTTTTGCCGAAGTCACGCAGCCGGTGCCGGTGATTACCATTGATGGTCCCTCGGCATCGGGTAAGGGAACCGTGGCGCAACGGGTCGCGGATGCGCTCGGCTGGCACTATCTGGATTCGGGCGCGCTCTATCGTCTGACGGCGCTGGCCGCCCGTAAGGCGGGCGTGGACTGGAACGATGAAACGGCGGTGGGACAGATTGCGGCGCAGCTACCGGTGCGCTTTGTCGGAGGTCAGACTTTCCTTGGTGCCGAAGTGGTGGATGATCAGATGCGTACGGAAGAGATGGGGATTGGTGCCTCGACGGTCGGGGCCTTGCCCACGGTACGTGATGCTTTGCTGCTGCGACAACGCGCCTTCCGCCGGACGCCCGGTCTGGTGGCCGACGGGCGGGATATGGGCTCGGTGGTTTTTACCGATGCCGCTACCAAGATCTTCCTGACAGCAACCGCGGCCGTGCGCGCCGAACGGCGTTACAAGCAGTTGATCGAAAAAGGTTTTTCCGCTAATATTAAAGAGATTCTGCAGGATCTGGAGGATCGGGATGCCCGCGATGCGGCGCGCCCCGTGGCACCACTCCGGCAAGAAGCCGATGCCCGGCTTCTGGAAACGTCTGATCTGACCATCGTTCAAGCGGTGGATCAGGTACTGGACTGGTTCGGCAACAGGGCGTCGTAACCCAACGACAACGGGCGGGTCCGGGTGGCCGATCAACGGCTGCAAGGGCAGGCTTTTTGTCTTTTTTAACTACCCACCAGGTGGCGCTGTTCCGGATTTCTGTACAGTGCTTTTCAGGAAACAACCCTCTCATGTCTCAAGCTGATACGTTCGAAAGTTTTGCCGCTCTATTTGAAGAAAGCCTTGCCCGCCAGGATATGCGCGCAGGTGAAGTCATCACCGCTGAAGTGGTGCGCGTTGACCAGAACTTTGTGGTCGTCAACGCCGGACTCAAGTCCGAAAGCTATGTCCCCGTACACGAATTCCTGAACGATCAGGGTGAACTGGAAGTCGCTGTTGGCGATTTCGTCCAGGTCGCCATTGAATCGCTCGAAGATGGTTTCGGCGAAACCCGCCTGTCGCGTGATCGCGCCAAGCGTATTGCAGCCTGGAATGCTCTGGAAGCTGCTCTGAACGACGGTTCGCTGGTCACTGGCGCCATCACCGGTAAGGTGAAGGGCGGCCTGACGGTGATGGTCAACAGCGTTCGCGCATTCCTGCCGGGTTCGCTGGTCGACACCCGTCCGGTCAAGGACACCACGCCCTTCGAAGGTAAGAGCATGGAGTTCAAGGTCATCAAGCTCGATCGCAAGCGTAACAACGTTGTGCTGTCGCGCCGCGCTGTTCTCGAAGAGAACATGGGCGAAGACCGCCAGAAGCTGCTGGAAACCCTGCAGGAAGGCGCCATTATCAAGGGCGTCGTCAAGAACATCACTGACTACGGTGCATTCGTTGACCTCGGCGGCATCGATGGTCTGCTGCACATCACTGATCTGGCTTGGCGCCGTGTCCGTCACCCGTCCGAAGTTCTGGCCGTGGGCGATGAAGTCACTGCCAAGGTCCTCAAGTTCGATACCGAGAAGAACCGTGTCTCGCTGGGCCTCAAGCAACTGGGCGACGATCCGTGGGTCGGCATTTCGCGCCGTTACCCGGCACAGACCCGTCTGTTCGGCAAGGTCACCAACCTGACCGACTACGGTGCGTTCGTTGAAATCGAGCAAGGCATCGAAGGTCTGGTCCACGTGTCTGAAATGGACTGGACCAATAAGAACATTCATCCGTCCAAGGTGGTTCAGCTGGGTGACGAAGTTGAAGTCATGATCCTCGAGATCGACGAAGACCGCCGCCGTATTTCGCTGGGCATGAAGCAGTGCCAGTCGAACCCGTGGCAGGATTTCGGCCTGAACTTCAAGAAGGGTGACAAGATCAAGGGCGCTATCAAGTCGATCACCGACTTCGGTATCTTCATTGGCTTGGAAGGCGGCATCGATGGTCTGGTGCACCTGTCGGATCTGTCCTGGAATGTTGCCGGCGAAGAAGCCATCCGCAACTTCAAGAAGGGCGACGAAGTTGAAGCCATCGTTCTGGCCATCGACATCGACAAGGAGCGTATCTCCCTGGGTATGAAGCAGATGGACGGAGACCCCTTCACCTCCTTCGTGGCCATGAATGACAAGAACAGCCTGGTCAACGGTACTGTGAAGAGCGTTGACGCTCGTGGCGCCGTGATCCAGCTGGCTGATGATGTCGAAGGTTACCTGCGTGCTTCCGAGTTCGCCCGTGACCGTATCGATGATCTGAGCCAGCACGTCAAGGTTGGCGAAACGCTCGAAACGATGATCACGAATGTGGATCGCAAGAGCCGCTCGATCAATCTGTCGGTCAAGGCCAAGGATCAGGCTGAACAGCACGAAGCCATGCAGAAGCTGGCCTCGGACAGCGCTGGCGCAGCCACCGGCACGACCAATCTGGGCGCGTTGCTGAAGGCCAAGATGAACCAGCAGGGCTAATCAGCGAATGACCAAGTCAGAACTGATCGCACGGCTGGCGGAGCGCTTTCCCCAGCTGGTTGCGAAAGATGCTGAGCTCGCCGTTAAGGTGATTCTGGACGCGATGGCAGAAGCGCTCGCTCATGGCGATCGCATCGAAATTCGCGGCTTCGGCAGCTTTTCGCTTAACCATCGTCCGCCGCGTGTCGGTCGCAACCCGCGTTCGGGTGAGCGTGTCGAAGTCCCCGAGAAGTGGGTTCCCCACTTTAAGGCGGGTAAAGAACTGCGCGAGCGGGTCGATGCGGCGGATCTGACCGATGTCATGAGTGGTTCTGATGAAACCGAGTCGCCCGTTTTTGCGGTAGCGGCCCAGGGTTCGGTGAACGCACTCTAAGCTGAAAGCCTCAATTGCGGTACACTAAAAGCGCTGGTGAAAACCAGCGCTTTTTTTATGTCGTGCTCAGGAGACAAAGATGCGTGTGATCGCATGGTTGATTCGAATTCTGGTGTTTCTGATTTTTCTCGGATTTGCGCTGGAGAACACAGAACCGGTGGTCATCAACCTGTTCCTAGGCTACTACCTCGAAGCGCCGCTGGTCGCAGTGCTGCTGGCCGTGTTAGTTGCCGGCTGCTTGATAGGCGTGTTGTTGATGCTGCCCGGTTTACTGCGCCATCGTCGAGAAGCTGCCCGGTTGCGCCGTGAAGTTGCTCGGATTGGCGTGAATGCCTTGCCGAAGGAATCGGAAGCACAGGCGGCTCCCAAGCTTTGAAAGAAAAACCATGCTGACTCTGGAGCCCTGGGCCTTACTCATTCTCCCGCTCTTTTTTGCGCTGGGCTGGATTGCGGCGCGCATTGATATCAAACATGTGGTGGCTGATTCGCGCCGTTTGCCGAAAGCCTATTTCCAGGGCTTGAATTTTCTGCTCAACGAGCAGCCGGATCGCGCTATTGAAGCGTTCAACGAAGTGGTGCGCGTGGATCCGGAGACTGTGGAATTGCACTTTGCCCTTGGCTCACTCTTCAGGCGACGTGGCGAGCTGGAGCGCGCATTGCGGATTCACCAGAACCTCATGAACCGTGAGGATCTGCCGCAACCCTTGAAAGAACAGGCCGTTTTCGAGCTGGGAATTGATTATCTGAAGTCGGGCTTGCTGGATCGCTCGGAAGAGATTTTCAAGCGTCTGGCTGACGGTGAACGCCGTGAGGAAGCACTCAAGCAGTTGCTCGAGATTTATCAGCTCGAGAAATCCTGGGACAAAGCCATCGAACTGGCCGAAAAAGTGCCTGAACTTGCATCCCAGCACGAGGTTGCCGAATTCTGGTGTGAAATGGCTGAAAACGCCCTGATCCGCTCTAAGACTGACGAAGCCCGACGACATGTGCAGCAGGCACTTTCGTTACATCGTCAGTGCGTGCGGGCCAGCATTATTGCCGGTGATATCGAACGCAAGGAAGGGCATCCGGAGCGGGCGATTGATGCTTGGTTGCGGATTGAGCAACAGCAACCCGAGTTTCTGGCACTGGTGGCTGGGCGTATTGCTGATGTCTACAAGGGTATGGGCCGTCAGGCAGAGGGTATGCAGCTGCTCAAGGGCTTTCTGACGCGATACCCCTCTGTCGACATGCTGGATGTGGTGTGCCAACAGGTGGTAGAAGAAGCGGGTGCCCAAGCTGCTTACGACTTTGCGCTGTCCGAACTGCACCGCACGCCCAGCTTGATTGCTCTGGATAAGGCACTGGAAGCCCGTTCAGCGATTACGCCAGCCGAACAGCTGGCTGATCTGGATCTGGTTAAAAAACTGATTAAAAACCAGACGCAGCGGCTTTCCCGCTATACCTGCAAGTGCTGTGGTTTCAAGGCGCGTCAGTTCTACTGGCGCTGCCCGGCTTGTAGTGAATGGGAGTCCTATCCCCCCAAGCGTTCGGAAGAGTTTTCACTGGTTCAGTAAGCGGAGTCGCGCGAAGTTCGATAGGTCGGGGTGGTCGAGTTTAACCCGTCTCAACCCCTGAAATTACGCGGGCTCGCTGGTAAAATATTCATATCTATCACGCAGGGATGCTTTGCATGAAAATCGCCATTGCCGGAACCGGTTACGTAGGTTTGTCGAACGGTGTACTGCTCTCGCAGCACCATGAAGTGGTTGCTCTCGACATCGTTCCCGAGAAGGTTGAGAAGATCAACCGCAAAGAATCGCCCATCGAAGACAAAGAGCTCGAGGACTACCTCAAAAATAAGCCTTTGAACTTCCGTGCCACGCTCGATAAGAAAGAAGCCTATGAAGGGGCGGACTACGTCATCATCGCCACGCCTACCGACTACGACCCGGAAACCAACTACTTCAATACCAAATCCATTGAAGCCGTGATTCGTGATGTCATGGCGATCAATCCGAACGCCACCATGGTCATCAAATCGACTATCCCGGTTGGCTATACCGTCAAAACCCGTGAAGCTCTCGGTACGAAAAATCTGATTTTTTCACCTGAGTTTCTGCGCGAAGGCCGTGCGCTGTATGACAACCTGCATCCGTCACGCATCGTCGTCGGTGAACGCTCCAAGCGTGCTGAAATATTTGCCGATTTGCTCAAAGAAGGTGCTGTCAAGGAGGATATCCCGGTCCTCTTTACCGACGCCACCGAGGCCGAAGCCGTCAAACTCTTCGCCAACACCTACCTCGCCATGCGGGTCTCGTACTTCAACGAACTCGACACCTATGCCGCCACCCATGGCCTCGATAGCAAGCAGATTATTGACGGCGTTGGCCTCGACCCCCGCATCGGCACTCACTACAACAACCCCAGCTTCGGTTACGGCGGCTACTGTCTGCCTAAAGACACCAAACAGCTCCTGGCTAACTACCGGGATGTGCCGCAGAACCTGATTCACGCGATTGTTGAATCGAACACCACCCGTAAAGACTTCATTGCTGACGAAATTATCCGTCGCAAGCCCAAAGTCGTCGGCGTCTACCGCCTCATCATGAAGGCCGGATCGGACAACTTCCGTGCTTCTTCCATTCAGGGCATCATGAAACGTATTAAAGCCAAGGGCATTGAAGTCATCATCTATGAACCGGCCCTCAAAGACAGCGAATTCTTCAATTCTCGTGTCGAGACCGATCTAAATACCTTCAAAAATGAAGTCGATGTCATTATTAGCAACCGTATGGCGGACGTGCTCGAAGATGTGGCTGACAAAGTTTATACCCGTGACCTGTTCGGGGGTGACGCATAATGACGATTCTCGTTACCGGCGCTGCCGGCTTTATCGGTTCCAACTTTGTGCTGGATTGGCTCGAGCAGAGCAACGAACCCGTCGTGAACCTCGACCTGCTCACTTACGCTGGCAACCTCGAGAACCTTAAAGAACTGGAAGGTGACCCCCGCCACCAGTTCGTCTTTGGCAACATCGGCGATCGTGATCTGGTGAGCAAGCTATTAGCCGACACCCAACCACGAGCCGTGATTAACTTCGCCGCTGAAAGCCATGTCGATCGTTCTATCCATGGCCCGGGTGAATTTATCCAGACCAACATCGTCGGCACTTTCAATCTGCTCGAATCAGTGCGTGGTTACTGGAACGACCTGCCAGAAGCCGAGAAGGCTGCCTTCCGCTTCCTGCATGTGTCTACTGATGAAGTTTACGGATCGCTCTCTAAAGAAGATCCACCCTTCTCGGAAACCAACCAGTACGAACCCAATAGCCCCTACAGTGCCAGTAAGGCCGCCAGTGACCATCTGGTACGTGCCTGGCACCATACCTACGGGCTACCCGTTCTCACTACGAACTGCTCCAATAACTACGGGCCTTACCACTTCCCGGAAAAGCTCATCCCGCTCTGCATCCTCAATGCACTAAACGGTAAACCACTCCCCATCTACGGTGATGGCCAGCAGATTCGCGACTGGCTCTATGTCAAAGATCATTGCAGCGCCATCCGCCGCGTACTCGACGCTGGAAAACTGGGCGAAACCTACAACGTCGGTGGCTGGAACGAAAAAGCCAACCTCGATGTGGTGAATACCCTGTGTGCCATCCTCGACGAATTGCAACCACGGTCTGACGGTCAGAGCTACACCACACAAATTACCTTCGTCCAGGATCGTCCTGGCCACGATCGCCGCTACGCGATCGATGCCCGTAAGCTGGAAAAGGAACTGGGTTGGAAACCCCAGGAAACCTTCGAGACCGGTATCAAGAAGACCGTACAGTGGTATCTGGATAACGAGGAATGGGTTAACCACGTTACCAGTGGCGAATATCGCAACTGGGTAGAAGCACAATACGCCACACAGGACGCCTGAGGCACGACATGGGATTCTATAAAAAAATCCTCTTGCTCGGTAAAGATGGTCAGGTTGGCTGGGAGCTGCAGCGTGCCCTGGCGCCGCTAGGTGAACTCACATCGCTCAACCGCAGCGAATGCGATCTGGCGGATAAAGCCCAAATTCAGGCTACGCTTGAAAAATACGAGCCTGAAGTCATCGTTAATGCCGCGGCCTACACCGCGGTGGATAAAGCTGAGAGTGATCAGGTGTTGGCACGCCGCATCAATGTGGATGCCGTTGCTGAATTAGCCCTGTATGCGCGTGAAATGGGTTCGCTGCTGGTACATTACTCCACGGACTATGTGTTTGACGGCTCCAAGCCCGAAGCCTACGTGGAAGACGACACCACCCATCCGCTCAGTGTGTATGGCCAAACCAAGCTCGAGGGTGAACACAGAATCCGTGATGCCTTGTGTCGCCATCTGATTTTCCGCACCAGCTGGGTCTATGCGGCTCGTGGCGGCAACTTTGCCCGTACCATGCTGCGGCTGGCTGCTGAACGAGAAACGCTGAATGTGATCGATGATCAGATTGGCGCACCGACCTCCGCCGAACTGATTGCCGATGTCACCGCCCATGCGCTGCGAGATGTGCTTTCCGGTCGTGCACCTGGCGGTACTTATCATCTGGCCGCCGCTGGTGAAACCAGCTGGTATGGCTATGCCAAATTTGTGATTGACCGTGCACGCCAGCAAGGCCAGACTCTGGCTTTAGCGGCCAACGGTCTCAAACCCATTCCGGCCAGTGACTACCCGTTGCCCGCCCGACGGCCGCAGAACTCCCGTTTGAATACGCACCTCCTGGAGCGTAGCTTTGCACTGAAGCTTCCCCACTGGGAAGCCGGTGTGAGCCGTGTGCTTGATGAATGGCAATCGAACTAACGCTGAATCCTATAAGAAAAACCATGACCACGATCGATTTCTCCAAGACCCGCCTGCTCGTTGTTGGTGATGTGATGCTCGACCGTTACTGGTTCGGTGAAGTATCGCGGATCTCGCCTGAAGCACCTGTGCCGGTGGTGCACGTTCACAAAGAAGAAGTACGACCGGGGGGGGCCGCAAACGTTGCCCGCAATATCGTCGCGCTGGGCGGTCAGGTGTCGTTGCTTTCCGTCGTGGGTACCGATGAAGCTGGCCAGACACTGCGTGGCCTGCTCGAAGAGGCGGGTGTTGCTACCGGCTTGCATGACGATGCCAATATCCGCACAACCGTTAAACTGCGTGTGCTGGGACGACAGCAGCAGCTGCTGCGCATCGACTTTGAAACCGCACCGTCGCATGAAGTCCTGGAGGCCAAGCTTGCTGATTTCGAGCGTCAGTTGCCGGATCATGACCTCGTGATTCTGTCTGACTACGGTAAGGGGGGGTTGACCCACATTACCCAGATGATCGACTTGGCTAAAAAGGCCGGTAAGCGTGTCCTGGTTGACCCGAAGGGCGATGATTACGCTCGCTATGCCGGTGCCAGCCTGCTCACCCCGAACCGCTCCGAACTGAAAGAAGTGATCGGCAAGTGGGAAAGCGAAGCCGATCTTAAAACCAAAGCGGACCAGCTGCGTGAACAGCTCGGTCTGGAAGCGCTGCTGCTCACCCGCAGTGAAGAAGGTATGACACTCTTTCGTCCCGAAGGGGTGTTCAATCAGGCCGCCAAGGCCCGTGAAGTGTTTGACGTCTCCGGCGCGGGTGATACCGTGATCGCCACGCTGGCGTTGATGCTGGCCAGCGGTGCCGAATATCCGGAAGCCGTGCGGGTTGCAAACCTAGCCGCCAGCATTGTGGTGGGTAAACTGGGTACGGCTGTTGTCACCCGTGACGAATTGCAGCAAGCTGTCTAAAGCATTTACCGGAGAAGATCATGTCCGTCCTCGTTACCGGCGCCGCAGGCTTTATCGGCGCCAACATCGTCAAGGCACTGAATGACCGGGGGATCACCGACATCATCGCGGTCGACAACCTGACCAATGCCGCCAAGTTCCATAATCTGGTGGATTGCAAGATCAGTGACTACTTCGATAAGAAGGATTTCCTGCCACGACTGCATGCCGGCGATTTTGATGGCGAAATCGATGCCATCCTCCATCAGGGCGCCTGCTCCGACACCATGGAGCATGATGGCCGCTACATGATGGAAAACAACTATCGCTACTCCATTGATCTGCTCAACTGGGCGCAGGATCAGGATGTACCGATGCTTTACGCCTCCAGCGCCGCCACCTACGGCGGCAGCAACGAGTTCCGTGAAGAGCCCGCCTGTGAAGCACCGCTCAATGTGTATGGCTACTCCAAGCTGTTGTTCGATCAGATCGTACGTCGTCGTCTCAAGGACAGCACGACACAGATTGCCGGATTCCGTTATTTCAACGTCTACGGCCCGCGTGAATCGCATAAAGGGCGCATGGCATCCGTTGCCTTTCACAACTTCAACCAGTTCCGTGAAAACGGCAAGGTCAAACTCTTTGAAGGTTCGCATGGTTACCCCAATGGGGGTCAGCAGCGTGACTTCGTGTTTGTCGAAGATCTGGTGCGCGTGAATCTCTGGTTCCTTGAGAACCCGCAGGTCTCCGGCATCTTCAACCTCGGCTCGGGTAACGCCCAGAGCTTCAACGATGTCGCAGCGGCCACGGTCAATACCTGCCGCCGCCTCAAGGGCGAGAGCGAACTCTCGCTGGATGAACTGGTGGCTCAAGGGCTAATCGAATACGTGCCGTTCCCGGAAGCGCTCAAAGGTAAATACCAAGCCTATACCCAGGCTGATCTGACACGTCTACGGTCCGCCGGTTACGACGCGGGCTTCCATACCGTGGAACAGGGTGTCGCTAACTATGTGGAGTGGCTGCATGAGCACCCGCCCAAAGTATAAAACGCTGGCCGATACCGTCGGCAATACGCCGCTGGTCCACATTCAACGGATTGGTGCCGAAGCCCTGACGGCGCAGAACAGCGTGGTGCTGGCCAAGCTGGAAGGCAACAACCCAGCCGGTTCCGTCAAGGATCGTCCGGCGCTGTCAATGATTCTGCATGCCGAGGCCCGCGGCCAGATTAAACCCGGTGATACTCTGATTGAAGCGACATCAGGAAACACGGGTATTGCCCTCGCCATGGCTGCTGCCATGCGTGGCTATAAGATGATTCTCGTTATGCCGGAAAACCAGACCATGGAACGTCGGCAGACCATGAAAGCCTACGGTGCCGAACTGGTACTGACACCAGTCAGTGGCAGCATGGAGCTGGCCCGGGATGTGGCAAACCGCATGGTTGCTGAAGGCAAAGGGGTAGTGCTGGATCAATTCGCCAATCCGGATAATCCGGTGGCGCACTACGAAGGCACCGGCCCCGAAATCTGGCGGGATACCGCCGGGCAGATCACGCACTTTGTATCAAGCATGGGCACCACCGGTACTATCATGGGCGTCTCGCGCTTTCTCAAGGCGCAGAATCCCGACGTCCGCATCATCGGTGTGCAGCCTAAAGATGGGGCGCAGATCCCCGGTATTCGTAAATGGCCGGAAGAATACCTCCCGAAAATTTATGACAAAGCCCGTGTCGATGAACTTGTTTATGTCGGGCAAGCTGAAGCCGAAGCTATGACGCGACGTCTGGCTGCGGAAGAGGGCATCTTCGCCGGTATTTCTTCCGGTGGTGCCATGTGTGTAGCGCTTGATATTGCGCGTAATCACCCGAATGCGACGGTCGTCAGTATTGTGTGTGATCGTGGTGATCGCTATCTCTCAACCGGCGTATTCCCTGACTAATTGACGTTCCAAATGGTTCCCATTCTTGTCTTCGATATTGAAACCATTCCGGATGTTGCCGGTCTGCGTAATCTGAATGAGCTGCCACCGGATCTGTCGGATGATGAAGTTGCCGAACTGGCGTTTCAGCAGCGACGTGCTCAGGGTGGCAGTGATTTTCTGCCGCATTACCTGCACAAGATCGTCACCATCTCTTGCGCCTTCCGCAGTGATGTCGGATTCAAGGTATTTTCCTTATCGGCCCCCGAGCTGGAAGAGGGCGCGATTATCCAGCGCTTTTTTGATGGGCTGGAGCGTCTGACGCCAACGCTGGTCTCCTGGAACGGTGGCGGCTTTGATCTGCCCGTGCTGCACTACCGCGGTCTCATGCACGGCGTGTCTGCACCGCGCTATTGGGATCAGGGCGAGGGTGATTTCTCGGATTCACGTGAGTTCAAGTGGAACAATTACGTCAGCCGTTACCACAGCCGTCACACCGACCTGATGGATCTGCTGGCGCTGTTTCAGCCGCGTGCCTGCGCACCACTCGATGCCATGGCTAAGCTGATGGGCTTTCCCGGTAAGGTCGGTATGGCCGGCAACCTGGTCTGGCCAACCTGGCAGGTGGGCGAATACGGCAAGATCCGCGATTACTGCGAAACCGATGTGGTGAATACCTATCTGGTCTATAACCGCTTCCGCCTCATGCGTGGTGAGATCAATCGTGAACAGGCCGATGCCGAAGAAGCGCTCATCCGCAATACCTTGAAAGAGACTGCCGGTGCTCACTGGCAAGAGTTCCTAGCCGAATGGCCAGAAAAGGTCGCCTGATCTCTGCTATAATCCGCAGCCTCGGACAGGTGGATGAGTGGTTTAAGTCGCACGCCTGGAAAGCGTGTTTAGGGTAATACCCTAACGCGGGTTCGAATCCCGCCCTGTCCGCCACCAACCCCTGTCAAAGTCCACTAATTAGAACTGCCGGACCGAAATATAGCATTGATATATAAGGCTTCCGTTGATTTTTTAGATTTCATGGCATAGTATCTGACCAAAGATTATTTGGTGGGTACAACGATGGAAATGGTGGGTACGACGGTGGGAAGGCACTAGCCTGTGACCGTCACCAAAGACCTCTCTCCGCTGGCGGTTTCGCGCCTGACGCAACCCGGTTTTTATCGGGTTGGCGGCGTTACGGGTTTGTATTTGCAAATCAGTGAACGCGGCGCACGCTCTTGGGTTCTACGGGTGATGGTGGGCGCTAAGCGCCGGGAGCTTGGGTTGGGTGGATTCCCGACCGTTGGTCTGTCTGATGCACGCGCCAAAGCGCGTGCTGTGCGTGAGCAGATCGAGAACGGCATCGACCCCATAGCCGACAAGCGTCGAAAGCGTGAACAGCTGCTGGCCGAACAGCAACGACCCAACTTCAGAAAATGCGCTGAACAGTACATCGCCATGAAAAGCGCTGAATGGCGCAACCCCAAACACTGCAAGCAATGGGCCAGCACGCTTGAAACCTACGCCTTTGGCGTCATCGGTGATACGTCGGTGAATGAAGTCACGCAACGGCAGGTGCTGGAAATCCTGACGCCGATCTGGACCACCAAAACAGAAACGGCCGACCGCGTGCGAGGCCGTATTGAAAACATCCTAGATTGGGCAACCGCGCATGGGCATCGCACAGGTGACAACCCGGCCCGTTGGCGTGGCCAATTAGACAAGTTGTTGCCGTCACCCAATAAGATTGCCAAGGTGGCGCACCATCCAGCGTTGCCCTACGAGCAGATGGCCCGTTTTGTAGCGGTCTTGAAAGAGCATGGCGGCATCAGTACCAAAGCCCTGGCCTTTACGATACTGACCGCAGCCCGATCAGGCGAAGTGCGTGCTGCCCAATGGGACGAGATTGATTTCAAGAAGCGTATCTGGACGATTCCGGCTGAACGCATGAAAGCCGACAAGGAACACCGCGTGCCGCTCAGCCTGCGCGCCATGGCGATCCTTAAAACATTACCGCGCCGTAAATCCGGCCTCATCTTTGCCAGCCAGCGCGACAAGGTCCTGTCCGACATGGCGCTCTCCATGCTCCTACGCGATGTCTGGCCAGGGATTACCGTACATGGCTTCCGCTCCTCCTTTCGTGATTGGGCAGCAGAGCAGACCAACTTTCCGCGCGAAGTCTGTGAGCAGGCGTTGGCGCACACATTAACTAACCAGGTTGAAGCGGCCTACCGGCGCAGTGATCTGTTTGATAAACGCCGTGCATTGATGGATCAATGGGCAGCCTATTGCAAGAAAAGACCCGAAGTGACCTCTAACAAGGAGAAACCTACCAGAAAACCCACCAAAGCAGCCTAAACAGGGCCCTAAAAAGGCGAAGCCCCCTGTGCGTCAACACAGAGGGCCTCAAGTGCACCAAAGCAAGGCCAAAGTACACTTAACTCAAGCTAGAGTGTGCTAAAAGTAGCTCAAACCCCCGTTGTTGTCCAGTAATAGATCGTAATGTGAGACACCTTGGGAGTTTTCAGCTCGGCCTTGCCCATTTCAAATTTTTTGGAGAAATGAGCAATGTCTACTGCAAAAAAACCGAAGCATCCCTTCCAAGTAACCGTTTTTGATAAATTACCGGATAGCGCATGGGTGCGCAAACACACGGTCATGGCGCTATTTGGCGTGTCGGACACCACCGTATGGCGCTGGAGTAAGGAGGGGCGCTTACCCAAACCGACCCAGATTGGCCCACGCACCACGGCCTGGAAAGTTGGCGAACTCCGTAAGTTTCTTGGGCCGACATCATGAGTACCGGCACGATCATCGAAGCGGCCCGGTTAAATGGGTCGCAATACCGCGATCACCGGCTCCGTTTGGCAACCGAGGCCGGAATCTCCCCAGAAAACCTCGACCATGAAGTACAAAGCATCTTGCAGGTGGCTGTGCCGCATTTATTGGATCAGGTGCCGAAACCGTCCAAGCCAGAAGTTCTGGGGGAGTGGATCGCGATGATCCGTGGCTCGGACGTCGCACCGCAGCTTATTGAATGGCTTTGGCCTGGCTGGTTGGCAAGCGGCAAAGTGCACATCCTGGGTGGTGCACCCGGTACCGGTAAAACGACCATTAGTATGGCTTTGGCGGCTGCTATCTCGCAGGGAGGATCATGGCCTGATGGAGCACGATCTCCAGTAGGCAAAGTGGTCATCTGGTCTGGCGAGGATGATCCTGCGGATACGCTAATACCGCGCTTGAAATTGTCGGGTGCCAGGCTGGAGAACATCTACTTTGTTGGCAATGTGCACGATGGCCATGAACGACGCGCCTTTGACCCTGCATCAGACACAGGCTGTCTCATGCAGCGGTTGATCGATCTAAACGACGTACGTCTGCTGATCATTGACCCCATCGTTTCAGGCATTGCCGGTGACAGCCACAAGAATGCCGAAGTACGGCGTGGCCTGCAGCCGCTGGCTGATCTGGCGGCATCCTTGCGCTGTGCATTGCTCGGTATCACTCACTTCTCAAAAGGCACCACAGGGCGAGAACCCGTCGAGCGCCTGACTGGTAGCCTGGCGTTTGGTGCCGTGGCACGCATCGTCATGGTCGCAGCCAAACATCAGGAACTTAACGCAGAAGGATCGTCACAACGCGTGCTGTTACGCGCCAAGAGCAACATTGGCCCGGATCGCGGCGGCTTTGCGTACGAACTGATGCAATCCGAGATTCGGGAACATCCCGGCGTGACAGCTTCGTTTGTACAGTGGCGGGAACCGATTGATGGCACCGCCCGTGAAATTCTCAGGGAAGCCGATGAAGTTTCAGATGATGGGGATCATGCCAGCCTGCCTGATGCGAAACAATTCCTGAAGGATCTGTTGAGCGATGGCCCCAAGTCAGCCAAAGATGTTCGGAAAGATGCCGATGGCGCTGGATATTCATGGGCGACCATACGACGCGCGCAACAAAAATTGGGCATCAAGGCCCAGAAAGAGGGTGGCCATTTTGGCGGGTACCAAAGGTGGGTTTGGTCCTTGCCGATCACGGATGACTGAAGCCGTACCCACCATTTAAAATGACTGAAGATGCTCAAAAAACCTGAAGGTGCTCAACCCATTTTGTTGAGCATCTTCAGTAAAAGTGAGCACCTTCAGTGAAAAATGGCGGACAGTTTAATGTGTTTGTTGAAACCATGATCAGGAATGAAATCAAACCTAGTTATGGTAATAAATTGCACAGTTTGTACCATCTATGCGCCGAAAAGTAGCGGTTAGCAATGGAGGCTACAAAGCATAGTCTTCCAGGCACTCGGATGTCTCGCAGGCAATAGTTATGACTTTGGCTTGGTCTTACTTGCTGTTAGATCTATGTTAAGGAGCGTGTCAGAATTTTTGTGTAAACGGTGTTTCATTTAATTCACAACGAGTCTATCGCCGAACTCAATAGTAAACCGAGTCAATGCCGCTTTCCAATCTTTGATGGGCATCGTCCATTTCTTAC
>NZ_JBIJFP010000012.1:0-52995 GCF_057744235.1 Fluviibacter sp.
GGCGCACGGTAAAAGCCCAACGCTCGCCCGCCCTGACCGGTTGCAACCCCTGCAAGCCACTCACTGCATTGTCTTCCCCTTCGCGGGGCGACAACCAGATCGAAAGTTGTATGCGCTCCGGCACATGAAAAGGCGAATCAACCTGTTCCACCCGAAATTGAAAACGCTGGCCGCGGGGCGTGCGATCCGGCAAGGCGTCAACCACGCCGGTGATCTTAAGATTACGGCCCATGGCCGCCTCGGGCAGCGTGTCTGAAAGAACGGCCGCACTGCGCCAACAGGTATAGCTTGCGCCGGATGCCGCCGCGAACACGGCCAGAGCGAATAGGATGCGCGTACCGGATTTACCCGGGGTCGACTGTGTTGTCTGCCTGCCCAAGCACCTGAATCGCCAGAATCCGATCCCCCAGAGACTGAGACTAATAGCCAGTAACAGAGACCAGGGCCAATCCGGTATCGCCGGCAGCAACTGGCAGGACAATACCCCTGCCGCAAAGGCGATTAACGGGATGGGCACCGGGGCCGACTCAGTCAGGCCGCATCCGTCAGCACCCCATCCTGCAACCTCAGGGCGCGATCCAGCTGTGCAGCCAAGCCCGTGTCGTGCGAGACCAGCACGAAGGCCACACCGGATTCAACACTCAGTTCGCGGAACAGGGTAAATACCTGCTGCGCCGTCTGTCGATCAAGATTCCCGGTGGGTTCGTCGGCCAGCACTACGGACGGGCGACTGGCCAGGGCGCGAGCAATGGCCGTACGCTGGCGCTCACCGCCGGACAGTGCCGCCGGTGTGTGCTGCAGGCGATGACCCAGCCCGACTTTCTCTAGCCATTCCCGTGCCTCAGCATCGGCTTCGGTTTTCGGCAACCCGCGCACATAGAGCGGCATCGCCACGTTTTCAACGGCAGTAAATTCCGGCAACAGATGATGGTGCTGGTAGACAAAGCCCATGTGGCGGTTACGCCAGAGGCCCCGCTCCCTCTCCGACATGGTCAGCCAACTGCGTCCGGCAATCTGCACATCACCGGACGTGGGCTGATCCAGGCCGCCGAGCAGATGCAGAAAGGTACTTTTACCGGAGCCCGAAGCACCCACAATGGCAACAGACTCTCCGGCAGCCAGATCGAAGGAGACATCATTCAGCACGCAGACATCTTCGGCACCGGCGACATAGACCTTACCCAGGGCACGGCAGGACAGAACAGGATTACTCATGACGCAGCGCCTCCGCCGGTTGGACACGCGCTGCCCGCAAGCTGGGATACAGCGTCGCCAGCAGCGTCAGCACAAAGGCAGTGATGGAAATGGTAATCACATCGTCCCATTGGAGATCGGAGGGCAACTCGGAGATGAAGTACACCTCGCGTGACAGGAAGTGAATGCCGAACAGACGTTCAATGGCCGGCACAACGGTATCAATATTCAGGGCCAGCGCCACCCCACCGGCAACGCCGAGGCCCAGACCAATCAGGCCGATCAGGGCACCCTGCACCATGAAGATCAGGGCGATGCTACCCCGGCTAGCCCCCAACGTGCGCAGGATGGCGATATCTCCCCGCTTGTCGGTCACGGCCATGACCAGCGTCGACACAATATTAAAAGCGGCAACCGCCACGATGAGGAACAGAATCAGGAACATCATGCGCTTTTCAATCTGCACGGCCCGGAAGAAGTTGGCGTGCTTACGGCTCCAGTCGATGAGATACGCCGGTTCACTGAGTTCAGGTGCAATGGCCCGCGCAATCTGCGGTGCCTTAAAGGGATCATCCACCTTCAGGCGGACGCCCGTCACGGTTTGCCCCAGGCGGAATAGCACCTGCGCATCCTGCAGATCAATCAGCGCCAGACCACTGTCGTACTCGAACATGCCAAATTCGAAAACACCACTGATCTCGAAACTCTTGATTCGCGGAATCACCCCCGCTGGGGTCACCACGCCTTCGGGCGCGATGACGGTCACCCGATCACCCACGGTCACCCCCAGTGCACGCGCCAGATCACTGCCCAGTACGATGCGGAAGGCGCCCGGCTGCAAGCTATCCAGTGTGCCGGACTTCATGTGGGTATTGAAGTCGGCAACCGTGTTTTCCTGTTGCGGATCAATGCCGCGGATCACAGCACCGCGCACCCCGCTACCGGGGAATACCGGGCCATCACCCGCTTCCTGGCTACGGCCGTTCAGCATGACCTGACCCTGCACATACGGCGCGGTAGCCAGTACCTGCGGCACGGTGCGGGCCTGCGTCGCCACCTGTTGCCAGTTCTGGAGGGCGCCATCCATACCGACCACTTCGATATGCGAAGTAACGCCGAGAATGCGTGAGCGTAACTCTTTCTGGAAGCCGTTCATAACCGACAGCACGACAATCAGCGCGGCCACCCCGAGCGCAATGCCGACCATCGAGAGGCCGGAGATAAAGGAGATAAAACGGTTGTCCTGGCCAATCTGCCGGCGACTGCGGACATAGCGTAATCCGATGAGTAACTGAAAAGGTATTTTCACAATCCGATGCGCACAGAGCACAAAAAATGCATAAGACCGCTATGCTACACTCGATTCAAGAACTATTCTGGATCGCTTCACACAGCCTGATCAACAACCGCGCGCCATGCTACTGACCCTTTTCGTACCGGATCTGCTCTGGCCGGACCATGACAACACCGGCGCTTTCAACTTCGAATACCAACAAACGCTGGCCCAGATATTCCGTCTGGCGACCCACCAATCTACGCCGCTTTCTCCGACAGACTCCTGGCAAAGCCTACTGGCAGCTCAATTCGGTTTAGTTGACCCTGGCGCGCCACTGGCCGCCTGCCGCCTGCTGGGAGAATCGCACGACCCCGGCACTGTTGATGATCGCCTGCTTCTGTGTGCTGATCCAGTCAATCTGGATTTTGTGCAACAGTATCTGGTCCTGAGCGATCTTGAACAGATAAGGCCTTCCGCTGACGAAACCCGGGCACTGATCCAGAGCCTGAACGAAGAATTTGCCGACGAAGGACGCTTTTTCCCGAGCCCCAACGAGTCTGGTAACCGTCACTGGTATTTTGAGCCTGCTCTATCCACGGAAAACCTGCCGAATCTTGCCGCTTGCAGCCGCGTCCTGGGCCGGCGTATTGACGCCGACGAATCTCGCCAATTACTGGGTCGTGATGGTTTACGCTGGATCAACCGCATTCAAATGTGCCTGAGCCAGCATCCCGTCAATCTGGATCGCGACCTGCGCGGCTTACCTGTCATTAACAGTGTCTGGCCGTGGGGCCTGGGAGGTTTGCCGACAAACATGCCGGAAACTTCCCGATTTGAACGCGCCATCGGTCAGGATGCACTGCTTGAGGGACTATGTAGTCTTACCCATACGCCTTATAACCCGAAAACTGGAGATACGGCGACCTCGTCGTTGATCCTGAATACGGCGCTCACACACGCCGTTGCCAGTGATGATCTGAACACCTGGCAAGCAGAGGTGCAGCAGCTCATCGAGACATGGCTGACACCGGCACTGAACCAGTTACGTGATGGCACGCTGGCACAGCTCAGGCTGATGACCACAAGCGAACTCGCGACCCATTGCTGGTCGCTCGACAGACACCACAAGGGACTGCATCCAAATCTGTGGCAACGACTTCTGGGTCGCCAGACTCCGCAGCCGGATCTAGCGACACTGATTCAATCATGGTGATGCTCAAGCAGCGCGCCTGGTCGGAGCGCACCGCCTGGCAACTGGAACAGGGCGGCGTTCATCCCCTACTCGCCCGACTCTATGCGGCACGCGGCATTAGCCAGACGGCGCACATCAGTACGCAGATGGCCGATCTGCTCCCACCCGGTGGCCTCAAGGGGATGGATGCCGCGGCCCGCATTCTGGCTGACGCCATCATGCAGGGCCAGCGGATCTGTATTGTGGCCGACTACGATGCCGATGGCGCCACCGCCTGTGCTGTTGCGGTGAAAGGTTTGCGCATGCTTGGCCTGGCTCCGGAACGTCTGACTTATTTTGTGCCAGACCGTTTCAAGCTCGGCTACGGCCTCACACCGGCCATCGTGGACCTGGTTGCTCAAGCACCAGGCACCGCACCGGATGTATTAATGACCGTTGATAACGGCATCGCCAGTATTGACGGTGTATCACGTGCCAAAGCACTGGGCATGCAGGTGGTGATTACCGATCACCATTTACCGGGCGCGACACTGCCCGATGCCGATGCGATTGTGAACCCCAATCAACCGGGCTGTGATTTTGCATCAAAGAATCTGGCGGGTGTGGGTGTCATGCTCTACGTGCTGATGGGGCTGCGTCAGGTATTACGTCAACGCGGCTGGGCAGAGGCCGAGCAGGCCAATCTGGGCATCCTGCTTGATCTGGTGGCCCTGGGCACCATTGCCGACGTGGTGGTGCTGGATCGCAACAACCGGATTCTGGTCGCCAACGGCCTGCAGCGAATTCGTCAGCGCCGTTGCTGTGCCGGCATTCTGGCGCTCTACGCCGTAGCCGGTAAACAACCGGATCGGGCGCAAGCCAGCGACCTGGGTTTTCTGCTCGGCCCGCGCCTCAATGCGGCCGGCCGTATGGACGACATGCGTATCGGCATTCGCTGTCTGCTCGCCGAGGAGATTGGCGAGGCACTGCACCTCGCCAAGGAACTGGACAAGCTCAATCTGGCACGCCGCTCGGTGGAAGATCAGATGAAGACTGATGCAGCGCGTATTCTGGGGCAACTGGATATTGCCAATACGGCGGGTATCAGCCTGTACAACCCGCACTGGCACGGGGGCGTGGTCGGCATTCTGGCCGGACGCATCAAGGAACAGATGCACCGTCCGACCATTGTGTTTGCCGGCGATGGGAGCGGTCAGATCAAGGGCTCCGGCCGTTCGATTCCCGGCCTGCATCTGCGCGACGCCCTGGATCACCTGACCAAACAGTACCCGGAGCTGATTCTTAAATTCGGCGGCCATGCCATGGCTGCCGGACTCACGATCCGTGAAAGCGATTTCAGCCTCTTTCAGCAGGCGTTTGACGACCTGGTGGATCAACTTCTGCCGATGGAGGCCCGGAGTCATAGCCTGGCGATTGATGGCCCGTTAGTCGACAGTGAGCTGACCCTGAATACCGCCCGCCTGCTATCGGAGGAGATCTGGGGCCAGGGTTTTCCGGCACCCATCTTTGCCAATAGTTTCAGGATTCTGGAGTCGCGTCTACTCCAGGACAAGCATCTGAAACTAACGCTGGGTTGTGGGCAAAGCCGGATGGATGCCATCCGCTTTAACGACACCACGATCCCCGATGAACAGGACACACTCGCCTACGCGCTGGAAATCAATCATTACAACGGGGTGGATCGCCCGCAGTTAAGGATTGAGGCAATTTGCCCCGCACCATGAACAACGCCACCCGCAGGTGGCATAGTTCAAAGCTTTAAGCCAATATCAACCGAGCATCAGACGATTGATCTTGCGGACAAAGCCGGCCGGATCATCGATCTGCCCGCCTTCGGCCAGCAAGGCCTCATCAAACAGCACCGACGCGTAGTCATCAAAGTGGCCGCCCTCGTTGGGAAGCAACTCCATCTTCTTGAGCATCGGGTGTTGCGGGTTAATCTCCAGAATCGGTTTGATGTCCGGCGCACTCTGTCCCATCATCTTCAGCATACGCTGCAGGTTGGCACCCGGATCCTGCTCGTCGGCTACCAGACAGGCCGGTGAATCCGTCAGACGATGCGTCACACGCACGTCCTTGAGCCTGGACTCCAGCGATTTCTTGAGGCGCTCGACCAGATCTTTGGCCGACGACTCGGCTTCGGCACGGGCCTGCTTTTCGCTGGCGTCTTCCAGGTCGCCCAGATCCAGGCCACCCTTGGCCACGGACTGCAGTGCCTTGCCGTCAAAGTCACGCAGATGACTGACCAGCCATTCGTCCACACGATCTGACAGCAGCAGCACTTCAATGCCCTTCTTGCGGAAAATTTCCAGATGTGGGCTATTTTTGGCGCCCTGGAAGGTCTCGGCCGTGACGTAGTAAATCTTGTCTTGACCCGGCTTCATGCGCGAGACGTATTCTGTTAGCGACACGCTTTGTTCGGGGCTATCGGTGCTGGTGGTGGCAAAGCGCAATAGCTTGGCAATGCGTGCCTGGTTGGCATGGTCTTCACCAACGCCTTCTTTGAGCAGCTGACCGAACTGGTTCCAGAAGGTGGTGTACTTCTCCGCCTGGTTGTCGGCCAGGTCTTCCAGCAAGCCGAGGATGCGCTTGGTACAACCGGAACGGATCTGTTCGATGTCCTTGCTTTCCTGCAGGATTTCACGCGACACGTTGAGCGGCAAATCGGCCACATCGACCACGCCGCGCACAAAGCGCATATAGGTGGGCATCAGCTGTTCGGCATCGTCCATGATGAAGACGCGCTTCACATACAGCTTGATGCCATGACGGGCGCTACGGTCCCACAGATCAAACGGCGCTTGTGCCGGGATGTACAGGAGCTGTGTGTACTCCTGACGGCCTTCGACCTTGGCGTGTACCCAGGACAGCGGCTCCTGATAGTCGTGAGCGACATGCTGATAGAAGGCCTTGTATTCATCTTCGGTGACATCACTCTTGGCGCGCGCCCAGAGTGCGCTGGCCTGGTTAACGGTTTCTTCTTCACCCGTGGCCTTCATAGCCTTAGTCTCTTCATCCCAACTTTCCTTGGCCATGCGAATCGGCAAGGCAATGTGGTCCGAGTACTTGCGCAGAATTTCACGGATTTTCCAGCCGTTAATCAGGTCTTCCTGCTCGGCACGCAGATGCAGAATCACTTCGGTACCGCGGGCCGGATGATCGATGTCAGCAACCGTGTAATCACCCTCGCCGCTGGACACCCATTCCACCCCTTGATTGGCGGCGGCGCCGGCTTTACGGCTGCGGACGGTGACCTTGTCGGCGACGATGAAGGAGGAATAGAAGCCCACACCGAACTGACCAATCAGGTTGGCATCTTTCTGGTCATCCCCGGTCAGCGCCGAGAAAAATTCCTTGGTGCCAGATTTGGCGATGGTGCCTAGGTGGGCAATCGCTTCATCCTTGGTCATCCCGATGCCGTTATCGGCAATGGTGATGGTTTTGGCATCGGCATCAACCAGAATGCGCAGCCCCAGCTCCGGGTCGTTTTCAAACAGGGTCGGGTTGGCCAGCGCTTCGTAGCGCAGCTTGTCGCAGGCATCGGACGCATTGGAGACCAGCTCGCGCAGGAAAATCTCTTTGTTCGAGTACAGCGAATGAATCATCAGCTGCAGCAGCTGCTTGACTTCGGCCTGGAATGCTTTGGTTTCGGTTTGTGTCTGATTGGTCATGGTTTTCTGTTTTTTTGCAAAAAAAGGATCAACAAAATAAAAAGCGTTGGGAGTTAACTGGTGGCGATACCAGGAAATTCAAGTCTCGGGGTCAAAAGCCGCCATGACCAGTGATTCGTAGCGGACCTCCAGTACTTCCAGCTCGCGCGCACCCAGCGGACTGGCAAAACGGGCGACATCGCCCTCGCGTAATTTGAGCAAGGCCCGCGCCAGGGGAGATACCCAGCTAATCCAGCCCTTGGCGGGATCAGCTTCATCGATACCGACAATGCTGTAGGTGCATTCGTCACCATCTTCATCACAGACCACCACGGTTGCGCCAAAAAACACCTGATCGCGATGCTGTTGCGCCCCCGGATCCACCACATGGGCATGCTCCAGGCGCTTCATCAGAAAGCGGATCCGCCGGTCAATCTCGCGTAGTCGCTTTTTGCCGTAGAGATAATCGCCATTCTCCGAGCGATCCCCATTCGAGGCCGCCCAGGAGACAATATCAACGATTTTGGGACGCTCGGTCTTGACCAGGAACTCCAGTTCATCGCGCAGGCGACGGTGACCGCCCGGCGTCATGTAATGACGCTGCTCGGTTGTCGACGCTGCTGTTAGGGCTTCAGGAACATTCATGGACCGCATTATCCGCGAGTGGTCGACGGTCTGTCACAAAAAATTCACGCCGAATTCACGCCTTTAAACGGCTCGGCACTTGCACTTAACAACGTTGCAGCGCAACATAACAGCTATCCAATTTTGTTTTCAGGATGTCAGCATGTCCCTACACCTCTCGAACACCTCACTGCAGGGCCTGAAAGGCCTGGTTGTCGGTATCGCCAATGAACACAGCATTGCCTGGGGCTGCGCGGAAGCTTTCCGCGCTGCTGGCGCGGAACTGGCCGTCACCTATCTCAATGCCAAAGCCGAGCCGCATGTCCGTCCGCTGGCGGAAAGCGTCGATGCCACGCTCATCGAAGCTCTGGACGTGGAAAACGATGCCCAGATGGGCGCACTCTTCGAAAAAATCAGCCAAGATTGGGGACACCTGGATTTCATCCTGCATTCGATCGCCTTCGCACCGCTGGATGATCTGCATGGCCCAGTGCTGGATACGAGCCGTGAAGGCTTTGCCCGCGCCATGGATATCTCCTGCCACAGTCTGATCCGCCTGGCCCGTCATGCCGCGCCGCTTATGACTGAGGGTGGCGCGCTGCTGACCATGAGCTACGAAGGGGCCAACCGTGTTGCACCCAATTACGGCATCATGGGGCTGGCCAAAGCAGCCCTGGAATCGGCGACCCGCTCACTGGCCGCCGAACTGGGTCCGAAAAACATCTCGGTAAACGCCATTTCCCCCGGCCCCATCGCAACCCGTGCGGCCTCCGGCATTATGGATTTCGACCACCTGATGCAGGACAGCGTTGAACATGCCCCATTGCGTCGCCTGGTGACCATTGAAGAAGTGGGCGCCCTGGCCACACTACTGGCGAGTCCGGCTGGCCGTGGCATTACGGGGGATGTTATTGTGGTTGACGGTGGTCGTCATATTCTCTACTGATCTTCTGATCCGGATCCGACATGTCTCAAGCACTGAACTTCGATAAATTCTGCGGCGGTACTGTTGAAAACCATCCCTTCAGCGAACTGAAGGTGGGTGATAGTGCTGCTATTACGAAAACGGTGACCATCGACGATCTGCGGCTCTTTGCCGCAGCCACGGGTGATGCGAACCCCTCCATGCTCGACCCGGAGTTCGCAGACAGCAGTATTTATCGGGAGGTCGTTGCCCATGGCATGTGGTCCGGTGCCATGCTGGTTAATCTGCTCGGGAGTGAACTTCCCGGTCTCGGCACCATTCTCGTGGATCAGAATCTGCGCTATCTACGCCCGGTCACGGTCGGCGATACGGTCAACTTCAAGATCACGGTCGAACGCAAATATGAACGGACGCAACATGTGCTGTTCGATGCCGAAGTCACGCTGGCCAATGGTCTGCGCGCCGTCACCGGCACACTGGAAGTTCTGGCACCGAATGAAAAGATCATTCGCCAGCGTCTGTGCGTGCCTGAAGCCACGCTGTCGAATCGTGACGAGCGTTTTCAACGTTTTCTGGCCCTGGCCGATGGCATGGACCCGGTAGCCACCGCCGTCGTGCATCCCTGTGATGAAGAGTCGTTGAAAGGTGCCCTGCTCGCTGCTATGCGTGGCCTGATCTGCCCGATTCTCGTTGGCCCCGAGGCACGCATTCGTCAGCTAGCGCATGCTCTCGGTTTAGATGTCAGCGCCTACCGGATCGTGGACACACCATACAGCCAGGAATCCGCCCGCATTGCGGTTGAGCTGGTGCGTAAGGGTGAAGCAGATGCCCTGATGAAAGGTAGCCTGCATACGGATGAGTTGATGAGTGCCGTGGTGGATCGCAACACCGGCCTGCGTACGGCACGTCGACTGTCGCACGTATTCCGTATGGATGTGCAGACCTACGCCAAACCGTTGCTGATTACTGATGCGGCCATCAATATCTATCCGGATCTGATGGCCAAGGCCGATATCATCCAGAATGCGATTGAACTCGCGCATATTCTGGGCACGCCAGAACCCCGCGTGGCCATTCTGTCGGCAGTAGAAACAGTCAACCCGAAGATTCAGTCAACGCTGGATGCCGCCGCCCTGTGCAAAATGGCGGATCGTCGCCAGATTAAAGGCGGGATTCTGGACGGCCCCCTGGCTTTTGATAATGCCATCTCGCTTGAAGCCGCTCAGACCAAAGGTATCAAGTCGGCAGTGGCCGGCATGGCTGATATTCTGGTTGTGCCGGATCTCGAATCTGGCAACATGGTCGCCAAACAGCTGGAATATCTGGCCAGCGCTGTACCGGCCGGCATTGTGCTGGGTGCCCGTGTGCCGATTATTCTGACATCGCGGGCCGACAATGCCGAAACCCGTATGGCCTCGTGTGTGCTGGCGGTGCTGATCGCCAATGCCAATCGACTGAAAATCTAATCGTTGGCGTCTTCCGACGGCCAGTTCTTGATGAAATTTTTGAGCATGCGGTTCTCGAAACCCTGCTCATCCAGAACGGCTTTAGCCACGTCCATGAACGAGACCACGCCCATCAGGACTTTGCCATCCATCACCGGTACGTAACGCTGGTGATGGCTGACGAGTAACTCGCGCACAGCTTCGATCGGCATGTCCGGGCGTGCCACCACCGGGTTGTGCACTTTGAAATCAGCCACCGAGAGGGCCGATAGATCGCCTTTGGTTCTGGCCACGGCCTGCAGTACTTCGCGGAAGGTGACCAGGCCGGTCATCTCACCGCCATCCATCACCACCAGCGAACCGGCATCATGCTCGGTTAGTGCATCAATGGTTTTCGCCAGGCTGGCGCCTGAATGGGTCGTAAACAGGACATTGCCCTTGAGTTTCAGTATTTCCTTAACCAGCATGCTCTACAAATTCCTGTAATTAGCGTTCCAGATCAGCCAGTTTACCGGCCTGACCATTAAATGTGTCCGCATCCGGCAGCGGATCCTTGCGTTCGGAAATCACCGGCCAGTTTTTAGCCAGTTCGGCATTCAGTGCAATAAAGCTTTCCTGCCCTGCCGGGACGTCATCTTCGGCATAAATGGCTTCTGCCGGGCATTCAGCCACACACAGGGTGCAATCAATACACTCGTCCGGGTCGATGACCAGGAAGTTGGGGCCTTCATGGAAGCAGTCCACGGGGCATACATCCACGCAATCGGTGTATTTACACTTGATGCAGTTATCCGTAACAACGTACGTCATGATTTCCTCGAGATTGAATAACTTTCAGTTCGACATCTTGCCCATTATGCCGTCTTGCGGCAAACTGCGCACGTCTGTCTTGTGTCGTTGCGCACAAACAGGCATATTACGGATTCCTTATTCACTTATTCCTTTGAGGCAATGCGCTATGAGCGAACATATTGTCCACGTATCTGACAGTTCTTTCGCCGACGATGTGATCAACTCGTCTGAACCCGTCCTGCTCGACTTCTGGGCCGAATGGTGTGGTCCCTGCAAAATGATCGCTCCGATTCTGGACGATATCGCCAAGGAATACGCCGGCAAAGTTAAAGTCGCCAAGATCAATATTGATGAAAACCAGCAGACGCCAGCCCAGTTTGGCGTACGTGGTATTCCGACGCTGATGCTGTTCAAGAACGGCTCGGTCGAAGCCACCAAGGTGGGTGCGCTCTCCAAATCGCAGCTGGTTGCCTTCCTGGACGGCCACCTGTAAGATTTAATGGGTGGAATGCGTATGCGTTCCACCCCGCTTCACCTGCAGCACCCGCGTTATCTGTTCTACCCTAGCCAGACCCGTTCTAAATCTGACGGAGCAACTCCGGCCAGACTGCGATTGAACCGACGTATGTGTCGTTGACGTCAATTGCGTGCCGCTTGCCTACAAGCGCCTCTCTTCCGCTCACAAGCATTTTGCACTCTCACTGTGCGCCACTGTGACTGAAGATCCCTCTTTCCTGCACCTCATTTCTATGCATCTTTCCGAACTCAAGTCAAAGCATGTCAGCCATCTGATTGATACGGCCACCACGGCAGGTATCGAACACGCCAACCGCCTGCGCAAGCAGGAGTTGATTTTTGCCATTCTCAAGGAACACGCCAAATCCGGCGAAACGATCTGGGGTGACGGATGCCTGGAAGTGATGCAGGAAGGCTACGGTTTTCTGCGTTCTCCAGAGTCTTCGTACCTGGCCAGCTCGGACGACATCTACGTCTCCCCGTCGCAAATGCGCCGCTACAACCTGCGCGCCGGTGATACTGTGGAAGGCGAAATCCGCATGCCGCGTGAAGGTGAGCGTTATTTTGCCCTGACCAAGGTCGACCGCATCAACGGCGAAGCGCCGGATGCCTGCAAGAACAAGATCCTGTTTGAAAACCTGACACCGCTGCATCCGAACCAGCCACTGCGTCTGGAACGCGACAGCAAGACCGAAGAAAACCTGACCTCGCGCATCATCGACATGGTGGCGCCCATCGGCAAAGGCCAGCGCGGTCTGCTGGTCGCCTCGCCCAAGTCGGGTAAGACGGTCATGCTGCAGAATATTGCGCACGCCATTACCGCCAGCCACCCGGATGTGGTGCTGATTGTGCTGCTGATTGACGAACGCCCGGAAGAAGTGACCGAAATGCAGCGCTCCGTGCGCGGCGAAGTGATTGCGTCCACCTTCGACGAACCCCCGGTACGTCACGTCCAAGTGGCGGAAATGGTCATTGAAAAGGCCAAGCGCCTGGTCGAACACAAAAAAGATGTGGTCATTCTGCTCGACTCGATTACCCGCCTCGCCCGTGCCTACAACACCGTGCAGCCGGCCTCTGGCAAGGTACTGTCGGGCGGTGTCGATGCCAACGCGCTGCAAAAGCCGAAGCGCTTCTTCGGTGCAGCCCGTAATATCGAGGAAGGTGGCTCCCTGACCATCATCGCCACGGCACTGATCGACACTGGCAGCCGTATGGACGATGTGATCTACGAAGAGTTCAAGGGCACCGGCAACATGGAGATCCATCTGGATCGCAAGATGTCGGAAAAACGTCTGTATCCGTCGATCAACGTTAACCGCTCGGGTACCCGTCGCGAAGAACTGCTCATTCCGCAGGAAATCCTGCAGAAGATCTGGGTGCTGCGTAAACTGCTCTATCCGATGGACGACCTCGAGGCTATGGAGTTCCTGCTCGACAAGGTGCGCGCCACCAAGAACAACGCCGAATTCTTCGACGCCATGCGCCGTGGCTAAGCCCTGTTATTCAAAGCCATTGCAATCGATTGAAAATTCAGCGATAATTAAAAGCTTAAGTGATCCCGCCACAATCGCCGGATCGGTGTAACTCAACTAGGATTCTTACAAATGAAGTCTGGCATCCACCCCGAATACAAAGATATCGAAGTCACCTGCTCCTGTGGTGAGAAGTTCACGACCAAATCGACCATGAACAAGGCGTTGAACATTGAAGTTTGCTCGAACTGCCACCCGTTCTACACGGGCAAGCAGAAGATCGTCGATACCGCTGGTCGCGTTGAGAAGTTCCGTCAGAAGTTTGGCGGCCTGCGCAAGTCTGCCTAAGACCGTTGCACGGTGCAAACCGCTTAAAGGGCAGCCTAGGCTGCCCTTTTGCTTTATTGGCCACATGATTCACTACTATGTCTTTCCTTGATCTGAGACCTACTCCGCCCACGGCCCAGCATGACGCATCGGTGCGCTGGAGCACCTACTCACGGCAACCCTTGCTGATGGGCTGGCCTGTGGCGCTCTGCCTGGCGCTGATCCTCCTGTTGCCGGGCCTATTGGGACGAGACCCCTGGCGTGGCGATGACGCAGAACATTTCGGGGTCATTCTGCAGTTGCTGCAGGGTGGTTCATGGCTGACGCCAATGTTCCAGGGCGAGGTCTGGAACCAGTCCCCGCTCTACTACTGGGTCAACGCACTGATTGCCTGGCCCTTCAGTCTGATCCTGTCACTACCGGATGCAGCACGACTGGGTAATCTGTTCTGGGTGAGCCTCACGATCTATGCGCTCTATCAGACCGCCCGAAGCACGCTCAGCAATGAGGATGCCCGCGTCCTGCCCTTCCTGGCATTGAGCGCCCCCGGGCTGATGCTCAGCGCCCACGAAACACAACCGGATCTGGCCGTCATGGCGGGGTATGCCGTCTTTTTCTGGGGCACCAGCCGTTTGTGCTTCGAGAAAGTCACACCCGGTTCGCTACTGACGGCATTAGGCATTGGCATCACCATGCTCGCGGGAGGGCTGTGTATCGCTCTGCCATTGGTGCTGGTATTGCTCGGCCTGTTCCTTGTAATACCCAAACTTCGACTGAATACACTGATTGGGCTGATGCTCGGCCTGCTTATGGGGTTTTCCTGGTTTGTCCATGCGGCCGCTTTTGCTGATACGCAGGCGGCCAATCTGGCGGATGCCTTATTTGAAGCAGTCTGGCCAGCCACCTATTGGCGCCCACTAAAAGACGTTCCAAATGCTACGCTGGGTTTTACCAAGCTACTGGCCTGGGCTACTTGGCCAGCCTGGCCTATTGCCGCATGGACCTTGTGGCGTCGCCGCCTGACCTTCTGGCGCCGTGAAACAATGGTGCCGCTGGTGGTGCTGTTGAGTGCGTTGGCCCTGGAGATCGGCGCATCGGCCATCCGCCCTTCCAAATCACTCGTCCTGCTCATGCCGATGCTGCTGCTGGCCACGGCCTCGGTGACGCATCTGCGTCGTGGTGCCGCCAACATGCTGGATGCCTTCACGCTGACCCTGTTTACCTTCACGGCCGCCTTTGTCTGGCTGGGCTGGAGCGCCATGCATTTTGGCTGGCCGGAGCACCTCTCACAGACAGTCACCCGGCTCGAACCGGGCTTCAGAACCCCGCTCACCCTGCTGGCACCGGCCCTAGCATTTCTGCTCACCATCGGTTGGTTCGTACTGATGCGCAATATTCCACGCTCTCCGGTGCGCGGCATTCAGCACTGGTTTGCCGGCATTACCCTGATCTGGGCCCTGGTGGTGGCTCTCTGGTCGCCCTGGCTGGATCACGGCATGAGCTTCAACCGCCTGGCGAGCCAGATGGGCAAGCAACTGCACAGCGCCGGCTGTATTGCGACTTACAAGGTCTCGGACGATGCCCGCGCGGCACTCGGCTATGAACTGAACCGAGCCATGCCGCGTTCGGCAATTGCTGCTGGCAAAACCTGCAACTGGTTACTGACTGAAACGCCGGGCAATCAATCCGACATCAAAACTCCCAAGAGCTGGGAAGGGGCCAATCGGATCTGGTCCGGCCACCGTCGGGGCAATCGGGCGGAACGCTACACCCTCTACTACCGGGCTACGATGGATCAATTGAAGCCCTGAGAAAGTGCTGACGGTAATAACGTAGCTCGTCGATGGATTCATGAATATCCGCGAGCGCGGTGTGCGCCCCGGTCTTGTTCACCTGGGCTGACAGATCGGGGCGCCATCGCCGGCAGAGCTCTTTGATGGTACTGACATCCAGATTGCGATAATGAAACCAGTTGATCAGTTCCGGCATATAGCGCGCCATAAAGCGGCGATCCTGACAGATCGAATTGCCACACATCGGGCTTACGCCTTTAGGGAGCCAGGTTTGTATGAACTCAATCGCAGCGAGCTCAACCGCTCGCATATCCTGAGCCGATTCACGAACACGCCGGGTCAGCCCCGATGCACCATGGGTTTTCGTATTCCAGTCATCCATGCCATCCAGAATGACATCCGGCTGATGGACGGCCCAGGAAGGCGACTCGGCAACAACATTCAGATCGGCATCAGTCACCACCATGGCCAGTTCCAGAATCGTGTCCGAATCCGGGTTGAGACCCGTCATTTCCATATCCAGCCAAACAAGACGACGCTGATCCACAGTCATATCTGCCCACCACTTTGCCCGATGCTTTAAGATGCGACATTGTGTCATAGTCATCTGCCATTAATCACGAACTCATGCCTGATATTTCCCTCCTGTTCGTCACCCTGGTTGCCGTTAATTTCTGCGTCAAACTATGGCTTAACCAACGCCAAATAAATAATGTCACGAAATACCAGACCCAGGTTCCTGCTGCGTTTGATGATGTCATCAGCCTGGACGTACACCAGAAGGCCGCGAACTACACTCGGACCAAAATGCGCCTTGCCCAATGTCACCTGATCATCGATACCCTATGGTTATTGGTACTCACTCTGGGCGGTGGGATTAATTTGCTCTACGGGTTGGCCACCCGGCTTGGCGGCATCGACAATCCTCTCCTGACGGGCCTGATATTTCTGCTGGGCCTCGGTGTCCTGTCGAGCCTCGTCGACCTGCCATTAACCCTCTATCGCCAATTCCATGTAGAGGAACGCTTTGGCTTTAATCGCATGACGCCGCGACTGTTCGTGACAGATCTGCTGCGCAACGCGCTGGTCAGCCTGATCATTGCCCTACCCCTGCTCTCGCTGATCCTATGGCTGCTGGGTCTGGCCACCCCGCTCAGTTGGCTCTGGGCGTGGCTGGGCTGGATGGTCTTCAATGCACTCCTGCTCTTTATCTACCCGGTGCTCATTGCCCCCTTGTTCAACAAATTTACGCCCATGCCCGACAGCCCGCACAAAGCCAGGCTGGATACCTTATTGCAGCGCTGCGGCTTCAATGCTGCCGGCCTTTTTGTGATGGATGGTTCGAAGCGTTCTGCCCACGCCAACGCCTACTTCACCGGCTTTGGCCAAAACCGCCGCATCGTCCTGTTCGACACCCTGATCACAAAGCTAACACCTGAACAACTGGAGGCCGTGCTCGCGCACGAAATCGGTCACTATCAGTGCAAACATTTACAAAAGCGGCTGATCCTCATGGCGGGTGTCTCACTGGTTTTACTCTGGCTGCTGTTCCAGCTCCTGCATGCACCGTGGTTTTACAGTGGCCTCGGTGTCGGTGCGGCCAATCCGGCCACCGCACTGGCGCTCTTCAGCCTCGTTATGCCGCTGTGCCTGCTCCCGCTTACCCCACTGAGCAATGCCCTTTCGCGCAAACACGAATACGAAGCCGATGCCTATGCCGCACAACATAGTAGCGCGCAGGAACTGATCCATGCGCTGATCACCATGTATCGGGAAAATGCGGCGACCCTGACACCCGACGCGTTATATTCGCTGTTTCACGACAGCCACCCACCGGCCACATTGCGCATCGACCACCTCTCCGCGCAATCGGCAAAGCACGCATGAGTCTCCCCTTCAGCGCCCGCATCATTGCCAGCCATGGGCGTCACTACGTGGCGCGGGATGACGCCGGTCAGCTATGGCACTGCATTGCCCGCGGCAAAAAGCATGAGATCGCCGTCAACGACCGGGTGCAACTCACCGACCTGGGCAACTCCGGTGATGTGACCCAACCCCAGGCCGTTATTGAAAATATCGAGCCACGCCGGAATCTGTTTCGCCGTTCGGATCAGTTCAAGGACAAGGCCATCGCCGCCAATGTCGATCAAGTGTGGTTTGTGGTGGCCACGGAACCTTCCTTTGATCCGGAGTTGCTCTCCCGTTGTCAGGTAGCCTGTGCTGCTGAGGGCATCGAGTTCCAGATCATCCTCAACAAGGCCGATCTCAAAGACCTGTTGCCGCGCGCCGAAGGGCTCATCGCACCCTTTACTGATATCGGTTTAGCCGTCATTCGCACCTCCACACTCGATGATCAGGGCGTGGCAGAACTTCGTCAGAAACTCGTCGATCACTCGGTCGTGCTCACGGGTCAATCCGGCATGGGTAAATCATCGCTGATCAATACGCTGGTGCCTGACGCCAAAGCCACCATCGGGGATATCTCCCGTTTTCTCGATACCGGTCGTCACACCACGACGACCGTACAGGCCTATCAACAGGGTCCGGCGACGACGGTGATTGATGTTCCCGGCCTACAGGTGTTCGGGCTCTCACATCTCGACGATGAGGCTATCCTGCTTGCCTTCCCGGAGTTTCGCCCGCACCTGGGCGACTGCCGCTTCCGCGATTGTCGGCACGACAAAGACCCGGGCTGCGCCCTCCAGGCGGCTGTTTCCGCCGGCACGGCAACAGAGACCCGATTGCACCTTCTGCGCCGGCTCCTCACCGAAAACAAATAGTCTCGGCAACAACCCCAGACATAAAAAAAACCGCCCCGGAGGGCGGTTTTGATAACGCGACTGATAAAAATTAGCAGCGTTCGAAGATCACGGCGATACCCTGACCACCACCGATACACATGGTGACCAGTGCGTACTTGCCGCCAATGCGGTTGAGTTCGTACACGGCCTTGGTGGCAATGAACGCACCCGAGCAACCGACCGGGTGACCCAGTGCAATGGCACCACCATTCGGGTTAGTTTTGGCTGGATCCAGACCCAGAACCTTCATAACCGACAGTGCCTGAGCGGCAAAGGCTTCGTTCGACTCGATCACATCCATCTGATCCAGCTTCAGACCGGCTTTCTTCAAGGCCAGCTGGGTTGCCGGAATCGGACCTTCGCCCATTTCGTGGTTCGGCACACCGGCAACGGCGTAAGACACGATACGCGCCAGTGGCTTCTGGCCAGCCTTAACGGCAGTGGCCGCATCAGCCAGCACAAAGAAGGCCGCGCCATCGTTAATACCCGAGGCGTTACCAGCCGTAACCGTACCATTTTCTTTCTTGAAGGCCGGCTTCATTTTGGCCAGCGACTCCATGGTCGTACCGGCTTTGACGTGTTCGTCGGTGTCGAACACCACTTCGCCCTTGCGGGTCTGCTTGACGATTGGCACGATCTGCGACTTGAAGTGACCGGCGGCGATGGCGGCGGCTGCGCGACGCTGCGATTCCACGGCAAACGCATCCTGGGCTTCACGGCTAATGCCGTGCTTGGCGGCCAGGTTTTCTGCTGTAATCCCCATGTGGCCAACGCCGAACGGGTCGGTGAGCACGGCAACCATGCTGTCGATGGCCTTGGTGTCACCCATACGGGCACCGGTACGCAGGGCCGGCAGCATGTAGCTGGCTTTGGACATGACTTCCACACCACCACCGATACCGTAATCGGCATCACCCAGCATGATATTCTGGGCGGTGGTTACAATACCCTGCAGGCCTGAAGCACACAAGCGGCTCACCTGCATGGCCACAGAATCCATCGACAGACCGGCCTGGATGGAAGCCACACGGGACACATAGGCATAACGTGAATCGGTCGGCATCGTAGTGCCAACGGTCACGTAGTTGATCGCCAGAGGATCCACGCCGGAACGGGCTACGGCTTCCTTCATGACGGTGCCGGCCAGTTCACACGGCTCCGTGTCTGCCAACGAGCCACCAAAAGCGCCAATGGCCGAACGAACTGCACTCAGTACAACAACGTCTCTGCTCATGCTTCTGTCTCCCAACCTATACTGGTTTTAATGAATCAAATACCCACCCAAGCGGCGAGTCCAACAACAGCGAGTAGTATCACCCACAAAATCAAAGCGCGCCAGACTAATCCGATGGCTGACGGCAAAATGGCTGGCGTGGCTTCTTCACCCACCCCGATTTCAGGGCGGTCAGAGACGGCGGCCTCATCTTCGAGAATCGGGGAGTGGCTGAGTTCGCCACCCAGCTTGACACCCAGCGCACCGGCACCGGCGGCGACAATCACCCCTGCCGTATGGTCACGCCAGGTCTTGGCCTGCTCACGCCAGCAGTAAATGGCATCCTCAAAGTTACCAACAATAGCAAAGGCCACGGCGGTCATCCGGGCAGGCAGCCAGTCGACCAGTGCAAAGGCCTGACGGGCAAAGGCACCAAACTGACGACGCTTGACCTGAACTTCTTCAGCAGCATGCTCGCCAACCAATTCTTCATCTTTGCGGTCACTGCCGTTCCACTGTGTCGCCAGGAAAGCCGACAAACGGTAAAACACGGCACCCACTGGGCCAAACACCACAAACCAGGCAAGCACACCGAATACGTGACGATGGGAAGCCAGCACGCCGGTCTCAATGGCCAGTCGGGCAATCTCATCCGAGCTGGCATTGTCCGGGCACTCGCTGTTCCAGGCCTTCATGGCTTTGCGTGCAGCCGGCACATCATCGGCCTGCAACGCCTCGTTGACTTCGGTGAACGAATGGCTGAACTGGCGGAACCCCAACGTTAGATACAGGATCAGAACGCCGAAGGCCAAGCCCAACAACAGGTTGATACTCGACAGAACGGCATCAAGAATAGTCGCCAGTAAAACGCCACCGCCGACAATTAAAAGCCAAGCCATAAAGCCGTGCTGGCGATTACCCGAATCAAAAATACTTTCGACCCAGTTCGCCAGACGCGTCAGAGGATTTCCGACCAGACGGGCATAGGGTAGCGGACGGACCTGTTCGATGAGCAATGCAAGAATCAGTACAACGAGTTTCATAAATCTAAAGCCTGTTATTCGGTCCCGACGCCAGTACCAGAATGGGACAGGCTATCGCTATTTATTGGCAAGATAGCATATTTCTTAGGTGCCATGCATGATGCCAGATAACTGCGCCAGCATGCCGGCGGTAGCGCCCCAGATATATCGCCCGCCCCAGGGTACGGCCTTGAATGATCGCCAGGTACCTCGATAGAATCGGGTCTCCTGACGGAAGTTTCTGGGATCCAGGACAAAATCGAGAGGCACCTCGAAAATCTCGGCCACTTCGTCCACCTGCGGGGTTAAATCAACGGGTGTTTGCACAAAGGCCAGCACCGGTGAGACGCTAAACCCCGTGCCGGTCAGATATTGGGGCATTTGACCAAAAGGGGTCACCCGCTGCGGATCAAGACTGATCTCTTCCCAAGCTTCGCGCAATGCGCCGGCGACCGCCCCCTCCCCAGGATCCAGCCCGCCACCCGGAAAACTGATCTGACCGGGGTGATCCCGTAAATGTGCCGTGCGCTGCGTCAGAAGCACTCGTAACGGGGCATCCGTTGCCGATTGCAAGATAGGCACGAGCACGGCTGCTGGCTTTCGTCCGGATTTCAAACGCTCGCGGATCTCTTCAGGGATCGGTTCATCCACGATCTCTTCCACGCCAGGGTGCGCCACATGACCACCGGGGGGCAATGCAGCGAAAGCACGTCGGAGTTGTTCAGGCGTGATGGCCATGGGATTAAAAAAAGGGCGCCAGCGGCGCCCTTGGATATTACTCGCGGAAGTTACCGAATTGCAATGGCAGATCCTTGATACCGTCTTTCACCAAGGCAATCGCCTCCTGCAGGATGTCGCGCTTGGCACCGGTCACACGCACCGCTTCGCCCTGAATCGACGCCTGCACCTTGAGCTTGGAGTCTTTGAGCAGGCCGACGATCTTCTTGGAGGTGTTCTGCTCAATGCCTACCTTCACCTTCAGCTCTTGCTTGACTTTGTTGCCTCCGACTTTCTGCACCGATCCATGGTCTAGACAACGCACATCGATCGATTTACCCGTCATTTCAGGGAGCAGAATGCCCTGCATCTGATCCAGCTGGAAATCATTATCCGCATGCAGGATGATGGTTTTATCCTTTTCATTCAGTTCGGCTTTAGCGTCTGAACCTTTGAAGTCATAACGATTGGTAATCTTACGGTTGGCAACATCCACCGCATTCTTCAGCGAGGGCATGTCGACTTCGGAGGTGATGTCAAAACTGGGCATGATGATCAACCAAAGTGGCAGACATAGTGATAAGGCTCGTCACAGGCGATCTCGAAAGACGAATTACCCGGCACATCGAACGACTGGCCCGCGCCATACGGTTTCCAATCTGTTTCGCCTTTAAGGCGAACGCGACAGGTACCGCCAACGCCTTCCATGACTTCCGGTGCACCGGTATTGAAGGTTAGCGATGACGGCAGAATCACGCCCACCGTCTTTTTAGTGCCATCAGCAAACTGGATGGTATGGCTGACACACTTGCCATCGAAGTAGACATTGGCGGCTTTCACCACCGAAACATTATCGTATTGAGCCATTTAAATTCCCCACATTTTCTGGATGATGCCTTTGGCCATGTAACCGACCATGCCGAAGGCGAGAACAAAGAACAGAATGGCGGTACCAAGCTTACCCGCCTTCGATTTGATGGCGATTTCGGCAATGATGAAGAGCATGAACAGGATGAATCCTGCCACGCCGTAAGTCGACATGAAGTCGGTGATCTGCTCTTCACTAAAGCCAAATACGGTACCTTCCATGTTTGGTGCCTTTTATGCTTTTTTCACGACGGGTGCCTTAGCCGGTGTCTTGGCTTTGGCCGTCGCTTTTTTGGCAACAGTCTTTTTGGCCGGCGCTTTGCTGACCTTGGCTTCCTTGCGGGCATCACGGTTGGCACCAATCCGCATACGCAGTGCATTCAGCTTGATGAAACCACCGGCGTCCTTCTGATCGTAGGCACCTGCGTCATCTTCAAAGGTGGCAATCGTCGGGTCGAACAGGGAATCCTGTTTCGAATCACGGCCGACGACAATCACGTTACCCTTGTAGAGCTTGAGACGAACAGACCCATTCACGTGTTCCTGGGTATGGTCGATCAGCGTTTGCAATGCCTGACGTTCCGGGCTCCACCAGTAACCGTTATAAATCAGACTGGCGTAGCGTGGCATCAGGTCATCCTTCAGATGGGCGACTTCGCGATCCAGCGTAATTGATTCAATGGCACGATGCCCCTTGAGCAGAATCGTGCCGCCCGGGGTTTCGTAACAACCGCGTGACTTCATACCGACATAGCGGTTTTCTACCAGATCCAGACGACCAATGCCGTGCTTGCCGCCCAACTGGTTGAGCAAAGCCAGAATCTCGTGCGGCTTCATCTTCTTGCCGTTAATCGCAACCGGGTCACCCTTGGCGTACTGGATGTCGATGTATTCGGCCTTGTTCGGCGCCTTCTCTGGCGATACGGTCCAGCGCCACATCGACTCTTCGGCTTCGGCTGCCGGATCTTCCAGGTGACGACCTTCAAAGGAGATATGCAGCAGGTTGGCATCCATCGAGTACGGTGAGCCACCCTTCTTGTGCTTCATGTCGATCGGAATGCCATGCGACTCGGCGTAGTTCATGAGCTTTTCACGCGAGAGCAGATCCCACTCGCGCCATGGGGCAATCACTTTAACGCCTGGCTTCAATGCATAGGCACCCAGCTCGAAACGCACCTGATCATTACCCTTGCCGGTTGCGCCGTGGCAGATGGCATCGGCACCGGTCTTGTTGACGATTTCGATCAGGCGCTTGGCGATCAGCGGACGGGCAATCGAGGTGCCCAGCAGGTATTCACCTTCGTACACGGTATTGGCACGGAACATCGGGAACACAAAGTCACGCACGAATTCTTCGCGCAGATCATCAATAAAGATGTTCTTCGGCTTGATACCCAGCTTCAGGGCCTTGGCGCGAGCTGGTTCGAGTTCTTCGCCCTGGCCCAGGTCCGCCGTAAAGGTGACGACTTCACAGCCATAGGTATCCTGAAGCCATTTCAGAATCACCGAGGTGTCCAGACCGCCCGAATAGGCCAGTACCACTTTCTTGATATCGCTCATTGCTGCTTTCCGCTCAATGTTAAAAACAAAACCCTACCGGATCAGTCAACCCGACCCAGCAATAAAAACTCCATCAATGCCTTCTGCACATGCAGACGGTTTTCGGCTTCATCCCAGACCACGCTCTGTGGACCATCGATGACGCTGGCTGTGACTTCTTCGCCTCGATGCGCCGGCAGACAGTGCATGAACAAGGCACCGGGGTTTGCCACGGACATCATGTCGTCATCCACCTGCCAATCGGCAAAATCTTTGAGGCGTTCATCATTTTCCGCCTCGAAGCCCATCGAGGTCCAGACATCGGTGGTGACCAGATCGGCGCCGCGGGCAGCGTCCATCGGATCGTCGAACACTTCGAAGTGACTGCCGTTACCACCGACCAGCGCCCTATCGAGCTCATAGCCTGGCGGCGTTGATACATTCACCTTGAAATCAAGAATACGCGCAGCCTGTAACCAGGTGTTACAGACATTATTGGCATCACCGATCCAGGCCACGGTTTTACCGCGCAGATCTCCGCGGTGTTCGTGATAGGTATAAATATCAGCCATGATCTGACACGGGTGATATTCGTTGGTCAGGCCATTGATCACTGGCACACGCGAGTAGGTCGAAAAGCGCTCGACAATGCTTTGCTCGTAGGTGCGGATCATGACGATATCGCTCATGCGCGAGATCACCTGTGCGGCATCTTCCACGGGTTCACCACGGCCAAGCTGTGAATCACGTGTATTCAGATAGATGGCTGCACCACCTAGCTGCTGCATGCCGGCTTCGAAAGACAGTCGCGTACGGGTACTGGCTTTTTCAAAAATCATAACCAGCGTGCGGTCAACCAGCGGCCAGTATTGCTGATACGACTTGAAGCGTTCCTTGATCCAGCGGGTGCGCGCGAAAAGAACCTCGTACTCTTCGCGATTGAAATCGCTGAACTGCAGGTAGTGTCTCAATGCCATATTACTTTCCCAGGAAGCGGGTAACGACGTCGGAGAGACGCTCAACCAGCGTATCAACATCCGCCTGACTGATATTGAGTGATGGCAGCAGACGGATTACCGAATCGGCAGTCACATTGATCAGCAAACCGGCATCGCGCGCCAAGGCAACCAGATCACCACAGGGGCGATCCAGCTCAACACCGATCATCAGACCACGGCCACGGATATCGACCACTTCCGGGAACTCGCCAATTCGGGCACGCAGTCCGTCACGGATGGCACGGCCCATTTTGTCGGCATTCTGGAGCAACTGATCACGCTCCAGGACATCAATCGTCGTTTTGGCAGCACGCATGGCCAACGGGTTACCGCCGAAGGTGGAGCCGTGGTTACCCGGTCCAAACAGGCCCGAGGCACGACCACCGGTCATACAGGCACCCACCGGGACGCCAGAGCCCAGGCCTTTGGCCAGCGATACCACATCCGGGCGTACGCCCGCATGCTGAAAACCGAACCACTTGCCGGTACGGCCAATGCCACACTGGACTTCGTCGGTCATCATCAACCAGCCCTTATCATCACAAAGGGTGCGTAGCTGGCGCTGGAATTCGTCATCGGCCAGATGGATACCCCCTTCGCCCTGAATCATTTCAAGCAAAACGGCGACAACGTTCTGATTATGTTCTCCCACCTGGCGAATAGCGTCGATGTCGTTGTAAGGCACACGCACAAATCCACTGACCAGAGGTTCAAAGCCCGCCTGAGTCTTGCGATTGCCCGTTGCCGAGAGCGTGGCCATCGTCCGGCCATGAAACGCATGCTCCATGACAATAATCGTGGGATTCTCGATCCCCTGACGGTGACCATAAAAGCGGGCCAGCTTAATCGCGGCTTCGTTAGCCTCACAACCGGAGTTACAGAAGAACACTTCGTCCATACCAGACAGCGAAGCCAGTTTATCGGCCAGCGCTTCCTGCAGGGGAATACGGTACAGATTGGATGTATGGAGAAGTTGCCCCGCCTGCTGGGCCAGTGCATGCACCAAATCCGGGTGGTTATGGCCCAGCGTATTGACGGCAATACCTGACAATGCGTCTAGATAACGCTTGCCCTCGGTATCAACAATCCAACTCCCTTCGCCGTGTGTAAAGGCGACAGGCTGACGGGCATAGGTATTCATCACATGGGTCATAGGGACTTCTCGGCCAGAAGGTTATGGCACAGCTCAAGCAGAAAAAAACAAAAAGCGGCGAGAGCGAACGCCGGACAAAGCCCGACAGAATCCTCGCCGCATCGCGTACTGAAGTTGTTCTTCATGATTTTATGGCAAAAGTGGCTGACGATCCACTCCCGCAAGCAGACAAAAGCCGATAGAATGATGGCATGAACAGCCCCACACCGACAGACGACGCCAAAAGCACCTCGAACCTGTCGCCTAGCCTCGTGATTGTTGGCCGTACCCAGGACGGCAAGAAATTCCGCCCCTCGGATTGGGCAGAGCGTCTTTGCGGCGTGATGTCGGCATTCGGCACTGAAAAAAAGATGCGCTATTCGCCTTATGTCAGCCCGGGAGAATGGGAAGGCGACAAATGTGTTTTTATTGACGGCGCACTCTACGACATCTCCCCCATCGGGTACCGGTTTCTGGCCAATTTTGCCAAAGACAATGATCTAGTGCTATTGGATGGAGTCTGCAGCCTGGAAATCTGTAATATCGACGAGGTGATGGCAGACGTGGTTGTATACCCGCCCAGCGTCCCAACCCGCAGCGACTGAACGGTGAATCTTTCGACCCCTGCGAGGTTCTGCTAGGGATTTCGATGCAATGACGTAAAAAAAGCACCCGAAGGTGCTTTTTTTGTGTGTCAGGTCAGACTCAGGCAGCCATAGCCTTGATCTGTGCCGACAGGCGGCTCTTGTGACGCGACGACTTGTTCTTGTGAACGATACGCTTGTCAGCAATGCTGTCGATCACGCTGATTGCAGCAGCATAAACAGCTTGCGCTGCCGACTTGTCACCAGCCTCAATGGCACGACGCACTTTTTTGATGGCCGTACGGAATTCGGAGCGCTGGCTGGCGTTGTGGGCACGCTGCTTCATTGCCTGACGGGCACGTTTGCGGGCTTGGGCGCTATTGGCCATGGAACATCCTTCTTGGGGAAATAGGGTAAATGCGAAAACACGCGACTATACCGGAAACCTCAAACAAGTGCAACCATCGTACAATTTAGGCATGAGCCTTCTTCGTTCCGTGGCCACCGTCAGTGGTTTTACCTTTCTTTCGCGCATTCTGGGCTTTGTCCGGGATTTCGTGATTGCCCGCAGTTTCGGCGCGGATGCCGCAACCGATGCCTTCTTTGTCGCTTTCAAGCTCCCCAATCTGCTGCGCCGAATGTTTGCCGAGGGGGCTTTTTCGCAGGCTTTTGTGCCGCTCCTTGGGGAATATCATAAACAACGGGGCGCCGAAGAAACCCGGCGCCTGATTGACCGCACCGGCAGCGTTCTGGGCGCGACCGTGCTCCTCGTTGCCCTACTCGGCATCTGGTGGGCGCCCGCCATCGTCACCATTTCGGCACCCGGCTTTCTGGAAGATACCGCCAAATTCGACCTGGCCGTCACGCTGACACGCATTACCTTTCTGTATATTTTCTTCATGTCGATGGTGGCCTTCGCGGCTGGAATTCTGAATACCTGGAGCAAATTTTCTGTGCCGGCCTTCACCCCGGTACTGCTCAATGTCAGTCTGATTCTGATGGCTGCCCTGGCGCAGGGATGGTTTGATCCACCGGTCAAGGCGCTGGCCTGGGGGGTGATCATCGGTGGCATTCTCCAGCTCGGCCTCCAGTTTTACGCCCTGCACAAGATTGATTGCCTGCCCCGCTTTAGTCTGAATCTCAAAGCCTGCTGGCAAGACCCTGGCGTCAAGCGCATCGGTCTGCTCATGGTGCCTGCGCTGCTCGGGGTGTCGGTCAGCCAGATCAGCCTGCTGCTGAACACCGTGTTTGCCTCCTTCCTCGAAAGCGGCAGCATTTCCTGGTTGTATTACGCGGATCGCCTCATGGAGTTTCCGGCCGGGATGCTTGGTGTGGCCATCGGTACGGTGATCCTGCCGAGCCTGACCCGTCATCATCATGGCGGCGACACCGCCGCCTACTCCAATTTGCTGGACTGGGGTTTGCGCCTCTGTTTTCTGCTCACGCTTCCCGCCGCCCTCGGCCTGGCCATTCTGGCGGTGCCGCTGATCTCCACCCTCTTTATGCACGGCGCCTTCACGGCTCGTGACGTGGGCGAAACCAGCCACGCCCTGATTGCTTACAGCATCGGTTTGAGCGGGCTGATCCTGGTTAAAGTGCTGGCACCCGGCTTTTACGCCCGCCAGAACCTTAAGACGCCGGTCAAAATTGCGATTACCGCACTGATTGCCACTCAGCTGATGAACCTGGTCTTTATCGGGCCGATGAAACAAGCCGGGCTAGCACTATCGATTGGGCTGGCTGCCTGCCTTAATGCCGGATTGCTGTATCAGGGGCTGCGCAAAGCCGCGATCTACGAGCCCTTACCCGGCTGGCCGGTATTTCTAGCCAAGCTGGGTATTGCACTAATGGCGATGGCTGCTGTCCTGATAACAGGGTACCAGACAGATGCTTTCTGGCTGCAGTCACCGCTGGCCGACCGGGTACTCTGGCTGGGCGGCCTGATTGCTGCGGCGAGTATTGCGTATGGTGGCACCCTCTTTTTGCTGGGTTTCCGTCCAGGGGACTTCCGTAAAAGCTGAACCCGGCGCACAATCAGTCAGATGACAAACGCAGGAGACCGCCATGAAACTGAGTAGCCAGAGCCTTGTTGCGAATCAACCGATCGACGGTCGATTCGCCTTCTGTATTCCCCATGAGAAATCCCATGTTTGTCTGGGCAGCAACCAGAGTCCGGAATTGAGCTGGTCTGATCCTCCTGTCGGCACACAGTCGTTTGCAGTCATCTGCGTGGATCCGGATGTCCCTTCGGTGGGAGACGATGTCAATATCGAAGGCAAACAGGTTGACGCCAATCTACCTCGCGTCGATTTTTATCACTGGGTGCTGGTCGATCTACCCGCTACTACACGACAACTGAATGCCGGTCAGTTCTCTTGCGAAGTCACGCCTTGTGGCAAAGCCGGCCCCGGTGCCCCACTTGGTGGTCGTCAGGGGATTAACGACTACACGGCCTGGTTTGCCGGCGATGCCGATATGCGTGGCGATTATTATGGCTATGATGGCCCCTGCCCGCCGTGGAACGACATGCGTTTGCACCACTATGTCTTTACCGTATACGCACTGGATGTGACCAGGCTCAACCTTGAGGGCAAGTTCACCGGCGCTGAAGCGCTGGCCGCCATGCGGGGCCATGTACTGGGTCAGGCATCTCTGACCGGCACCTACACACTCAACCCAGCGCTGGTTGCCTGATCAGCCATCTATCGGATGTCACTGGCTAAAACCCTACAGGTCAACGGCAAAACCGCGCGCATTGATAGCGAGTACGCCCGTCAAACCCCGGGCGATATCACGGAAAAGGCGGCTATCAAAGCCACCGAATCGATCGCAAAAAGAATCCGCGCGCTGCAATACCGCCTGTACGCCGAAGGCCGGCAAGGCCTGCTGATTGTGTTGCAAGGTCTGGATGCCGCCGGCAAGGATGGTACGATCAGACATGTGCTGGGCATGATGAACCCACAGGGCTGTACGGTCACCGGCTTCAAACAACCAACGCCCTTCGAAGCCCGGCACGATTTTCTGTGGCGGATTCATCCCCACGTGCCCGGCCGTGGGGAAGTTGCTATCTTCAACCGTTCGCACTACGAAGATGTTCTGGTGGCTCGTGTGCATCAGCTCTGTCCGAAGCAGCAACTGGTGCTGCGCTACGAGCAGATCAACCAGTTCGAGTCGTTACTGGCCACACAGAACAACACCCGCGTCATCAAACTTTTCCTGCACATCAGTCAGGAAGAACAATTGGCCCGTTTTGCTGCCCGCCTCGAAGACCCGGCAAAAAACTGGAAGATCAGCACGGCTGACTATACGGAACGTCAGTACTGGGACGCATACCACGAAGCCTACCGTCTTGCGCTGAAACAGACTTCGACCGAAAGTGCCCCCTGGTATGTCATTCCTTCGGACTACAAGTGGTACCGAAATTACGCTGTTGCAAATATCGTCCTCGAAACTCTGGAAGCCATGGCGCCTCGTATTCCCGAACCAAGCGTTGATCTCGAACAGATCCGTCAACAGTTTCATCAGGCGGCCTTGCACGAGGCAAGGCCGGTTCACAAGAAATCGTTGTAACAATCCACCGAGCCCGCTGAAGTACAATAGAGGCTTATAAACTCCCGGGATATTCCATGGACGTTGCCATACTCGTGGCACTCATTGCTGTCAACGCGATTTTTGCCATGGCAGAAGTGGCATTACTAACAGCAAAGCGCAGCAAGTTGCAGAAAATGGTGGAGTCGGGCGACCGACAGGCGGCTGCGGCGCTGGAACTGGGAGAAGACCCAAACCGTTTTCTCTCCACAGTTCAGGTGGGGATCACCACGATTGGTATTCTGAACGGGGTAGTTGCCGAATCGGCCCTGTCCGCCCCCGTTGCTGTCTGGCTAGAACAAATCGGTGTCAGCGACACCACATCTGGCTGGCTCGCATCGACTCTGATCGTCTTCATCATTACCTACGCCAGCATTGTGCTCGGTGAACTGGTGCCCAAGCGTATCGGCCAGTCCAAACCGGAACCCATCGCCCGCCTTGTCGCACGTCCGATGCTGACGCTAGCCCGAATCGCCCGCCCCCTGGTCCGGTTGCTGTCTGGCTCGACACAGATCCTGCTCCGACTCCTGGGCGTCCGCAATAACGTGAACCAGATGGTCACGGAAGAAGAAATCCACGCATTGCTTGAAGAAGGTTCTGATGCCGGCATCATTGAACACAGCGAACACCAGATGGTGCGCAACGTGTTCCGTCTGGATGATCGCCAGATCACCTCGCTGATGGTTCCCAAAAGCGACATCATCTATCTGGACCTGGATGCACCATTGAACGAAAACCTGCAACGCATTCAGGCATCCGAACACTCACGTTTCCCCGTGTGTAAAACCGGGTTCGATGAGGTGCTGGGCATTATTAATGCCAAAGTGTTACTGGCACAGACACTGCGGGGTGAAAACCCGGATTTCCGCAGCGATCTGCAACCGGCGGTGTTTGTACCGGAATCGCTGACCGGAATGGAATTGCTGGAGCATTTCAAGTCATCCGGCGTACAGATGGCTTTCGTCATCGACGAATATGGCGAGATTCAGGGCATTATCACACTACAGGATCTGATCGAAGCCATTGCCGGCGAATTCAAGCCGGATGATCACGAAGACGCCTGGGCCATTCCCCGTCAGGATGGTTCCTGGCTTTTGGACGGCATCATTCCGGTACCGGAGCTCAAAGACTGCCTGAAGCTCAAAGTGCTGCCGGAAGAAGACAAGGGACGCTATAACACCCTCTCCGGCATGCTGATGCTGTTGATGGGCCGTATTCCCAGTGCTGGCGAAATCGTCGATTGGGACTGCTGGCGCTTTGAAGTCGTTGATATGGACGGCAAACGTATCGACAAGGTCATCGCATCCCGTAACGAATCGTTAGCACAGAACGACCCATCAATCTAATCAGGCACGAAGATTGCATGACTTGAGGGTGTTTAATGTGCGCTTAAGGTCCAGGCTTTAAGCTATAACCATGTCCGCTTCTTTGCACTTTGTACCCCTTGATTTGCGCGATCTGAGTGACCGTGCCATCACCGTCTGCCAACGCCTGCTGGTTGGTTGCGCTGTGGTTTTCGGCATCAGCCAACCTGTACAAGCCGGTCCGGCACTGAGCCTGGATCAGCTGATCGGCATCGGCCTGAATGAAAACGCTTATGTCCTGGCCTCCCGTGACCAGGTCGCTGCCGCCAGAGGAGATGCCACCATTGCCCGCGCCTACCCGAACCCGGATATTGGTGGGCAGTTAGGACGCAGCAAGGAACGGAATACACTCACACCGATCTCCGGCCAAGTCTACAACATCACGATGGCACAGCCCATCGAAATTCCGATGGTGCGCAGCGCCCGCATTGATGCGGCGGATGAAATCGTCAAAGCCACCGATGCCAACCGGCAGAGCTTTGAAGACGATACGGTCGCGCGTATTAAGCTGGCTTATTATGAGCTGCTACGCCGTATGGCGGAAACCGCGGCTTCCGACGAAGATCTAGCGCTGACCCAGCAGATTCGCGACCGCATTGCCTTGCGCCACCAGGTCGGTGAATCACCGAAGTTCGATCTGATCCGGGCAGAAACGGAAATGCTCAACGCCCGAAAGAATAACGATGCGGCACGGCTGCGCGTCGAACAGGCGCGGGCCAATTTACGCCTGGCGGTTGGTCACCCGCTGCCGGAAGGCTGGAACGTTCAGGGCAACCTGCCCACATCCATCAAACTACCGCCCAAAGAAGCCCTCAAGGCCGAATTGCTGGCACGTAACCCGGTGCTGATGAAAACAGAAGCCGAACAACGGGCGGCCGAGCATCGGCTGAGCATGGAAAAATCAATGCGCCTGCCCAAAATCGCGTTGATTGCCGAGCGAGAAGTTGATCCCACACAGCAATATGCCCGCGGCGGCCTGGTGATGACAATTCCACTCTGGGATTGGCGCAGCGGACAAATCTCGAAAGCCAAGGCAGAACTGTCGAGCTCACGCCATCAACTCAACGCCCAGCGCCTAAGCTTTTCCGAAGCCCTCGAAGCCACTTACCAGCTTTACCAGATCGCCAGCAACCAGGTACGCGTCCTGGAAACCGAACTCCTCTCGCAAGCCGCCGCCGCACAACGTATTGCGGAGTCAGCCTATCGTTACGGCGAACGGGGCATCCTGGAATGGCTGGATGCGCAGCGCACCTATCGGGCTGCACGAAATGAACTAATTGCTGCCCGCTTTGACCTCGCTACGGTATCGGTAGAAATAGACCGCCTACGCTCCATCTCTCATCTTCCCCCGGAGCAATCCACACAAAGCCCGAACAAGGGATCAAACCAACTCCCCGATTTCTGAGTGGCTCACACGCATGACACCTTCACCTTCTCCTGAAAAATGGCAGCAGTTTTTTATGCGGCTCAGGCATCGCGTTCTGGCCATCGTTGAACGATTGCTGGTGGTATCCGAACCGCTTCTTCGCCGAATCCGCAGAACCTATCGTCAGGAAAAAACGCATCTCGCTAGAGTGTTGGCACCACAAAAGGCCAAGTGGATCGATCCCCTCTGGAATAATCTCAAGCCGCTGATACTGCCAGTCTTGACTGCATGCTGGATTCGTACCCGCGATTGGTTATGGCACCCGATACTAAATCTAGCGGAACGCATCGCACCGCAACAGGTTGCCCACTGGCGGGCTTTACCTGCAACACGTCGTCACCAGATTCTGTTCTGGTGCGTGGCTGGCCTGATCGCCCTTACCGTAATGATGCCGGACCGTCACAAGACACAAGATGATGCCGTCGTGCACGACCCGGACATTATCGATCTGAGCGCAGATCTGACAGATCCGGATAGCCCAACTTGGGTAGTCGACGTCAAACCAGTCGAAGTAATGCCCTTTTCAGAAACCCTGCGGGTGAGCGGCAAGGTTGATTTTGACGAACAACGCGTTGCGCGGATCGGCGCCACGGTGACGGGTCGCGTCACAGAAATCCTCGCCATGCCCGGCCAGGAAATCGACCGCGGCACCGTATTGGCCCGCATTAACTCCACCGAGCTCGGCCAGACTCAGCTGGCCTACCTGAAAGCCCGTGCCACCAATGAACTGGCCGCACGCGCCTATGACAGAGCAAAAATCCTGTACAAGGAAGATGTGATCGCCAAGGCCGATCTGCAGCGCCGTCAGAGCGAAGCAGAAACTTCGGCGGCCGAACGTCGTGCCATGGCAGATCAGCTGCGGGTGCTAGGCATGCTGCCGGAACAGATTGATGTCTTGGGCAAGACCGGCAATGTGAACTCCATCGCGCCCGTCACCTCCAGTCTGGAAGGTACAGTCGTCGAACGAAAGATCGTTCTGGGTCAGGTGGTTCAACCCGCCGATGCCTTATTCACGGTTGCCGACCTTTCAGAAGTCTGGGTCACAGCCCAGGTGCCGGAACAGGAAGCCTCGCTACTGGCCATTGACCAGCCCATGCGCATCGAAATCCCGGCCCTGGCGCACGAGAAATTTGAAGGCAAACTCGTGTACGTCGGTGAACTGGTCAGTAACGAAACTCGCACCATCCCGGCTCGAACGGTGCTGCAAAACACCAACCGCATGATCAAACCGGGCATGCTGGCCACGCTGCTGATTTCGGGCAAGCCGACGGATCGGCCCGTAGTACCCGCCACCGCCGTGGTGCGTGAAGATGGTTACGACCATGTCTTCATTGCACTGGGTGACAACCACTACAAGCTGACGGTGGTCAAACTCGGGCCAGAAACCAATGGTGTCCGGCCGGTGGTCTCCGGTCTTGAACCAGGGACGCTGATCGTCACACAACAGGCCTACCATCTGAACACCGAGCGTAAAAAACGGCTCTCGGGCGGCTAATGATCGATCACCGAATCATCCCATGATCCAGCCTATCGTCCGTGCAGCACTGGCTCAACGCGTTGTCGTGGTGGTCCTCGCTGTTGCCCTCTTTCTCGCCGGCCTCTTCGCCATCAACCGCCTGTCGGTCGATGCGTTCCCCGATGTCACCAACGTTCAGGTTCAGATTGCTGCCGAAGTACCGGGCAAATCCCCGGAGGAAGTCGAACGCTTTGTTACGGTGCCAATCGAGATCGCCATGACCGGCCTGCCCGGCCTGACCGATATGCGATCGCTGAACCGGAATGGCATCGCCATCATCACCCTGGTATTTACCGACAGCACTGACATCTACTTCGCCCGCCAGATGGTACTGGAGCGACTGATTGAAGTGATGGGACGTATGCCAACCGGTGTAACGCCAGTTCTAGGACCGGTATCCACGGGGCTGGGTGAGGTCTACCAGTACACCATCGAACATCCTGCGGATGGCAAACGCGCCCTCTCTGTGGAAGAACTGACCGAGCGCCGCATCGTGCAGGACTGGATTGTGCGACCCATGCTGCGCAGCGTGCCGGGCGTGGCAGAAATCAACACCATGGGCGGCTATGCCCGCGAATACCAGGTCTCGGCAAATCCGGAGCGCCTGCATCATTACAACCTCACGGTGCAGGACGTCTACAGCGCCCTGGCGCGTAACAATGCCAACACCGGTGGCGGCCAGATGCCGGTCTATGAAGAACGCTATCTGATCCGCGGCGTTGGCCTGATCCGCGATCTCGATGATATCGGCAATATCGTGCTGAAAGAAGTGAACGGTACCCCGGTCTTCGTACGCAATGTGGCCTCGGTTCGTATGGGCACGGAAACCCGTCAGGGTGCCGTGGTCAAGGACGGTGTTACCGAGTCCGTGGCCGGCATTATCCAGATGCAACGCGGAGAGAATGCCCGCCGGGTCGTAGGCGCCATCAAGGCCAAAGTCAGTGAGATCAACAAGCGCCACCTGCTCCCGGAAGGCCTGCAGATTGTGCCGTTCTATGATCGGACTGATCTAGTTGATGCGGCGCTCTCCAATGTAGCCAAGGTGCTGCTCGAAGGCGTACTGCTGGTCATCATTGTGCTTTATGTATATCTGGGAGACGCCCGCTCCTCGATTATTGTCACGGCGACGTTGCTACTGACACCATTGTTGACCTTTATGGTCATGAACCATTACGGCCTGTCTGCCAACCTGATGTCGCTCGGTGGTCTGGCCATCGCCATCGGGATCATGGTCGATGGTTCCGTGGTCGTCGTTGAAAACACCTTTGCCCGCCTTGGCCAGCGCGCCGATGAAGGCGTCTCGCGTCTCCGTATCGTTCTCGATGCAGCAACGGAAGTCGGCAAACCTGTACTGTTTGGCGTCGGCATCATCATTCTGGTATTCATGCCCCTCCTATCCCTGGAAGGCATGGAAGGCAAGATGTTTGCCCCCCTGGCGATTACCATTGCCATTGCGCTGGCGCTATCGCTAATTCTGTCCTTCACACTTTCGCCGGTGTTGTGTTCCTACATTCTCAAGGGCGGCGCCGACCATGACACACCGTTTGTAGCAAAGATCAAAGCGCCTTATCTGAAAGCATTACGCTGGTCGATCGCGAACCCGCAACGGGTCATCTTCTATGCTGGTGTCACCCTACTGCTGAGCTTTCTGGTATTCCCCTTCCTCGGCAAATCGTTTATTCCGATCATGAAAGAAGGGGCGATTACACCGGTGATCGTTCGTTCCGCTAATATCTCCCTCGACGAATCCGTCAAAATGGAATTCGAAGCCATGAAACGGATCGCCAATATCCCTGGCGTTAAGTCCGCTGTGTCACGGCTTGGTCGCGGTGAGTCCCCGGCCGATCCGGGCCAACCGAATGAGTCCGATCCGATTGTGTCGCTCAAACCGACCGGCCAACGCAAACTATCGCAAACCGAGATTGAAGACAAAGTCCGGGATGCATTGAAAGCACTGCCGGGTGTGGAGACGGCGATATCTCAACCGATCGCTGCCCGCGTTGATGAAATGGTGTCCGGCGTCCGCTCGCAAGTGGCTGTCAAGATTTTTGGGGATGACATCCAGGAACTACGCAAACTGGGTAGCCAGATCGGTCGGGTGCTAGCCACCATGGATGGTGCCACCGACTTACGCATCGAACAGGTCACAGGCCAGAACTATCTGACATTGAATATTGATCGTGACGCCATCGCCCGCTACGGACTGAATGTAGAAGACGTGAACAACGTGATTGAAATCGCCAACGGGGGCCGTGAAGCCACTCAGATTTACGAGGGCGAGCGTCGCTTCCCACTGGTCTTGCGCTATCCCAAGGTTTACCGCGAAACACCCGAGGCTTTTGAGAACATCATCCTCAAAGCGCCCGGCGGTGCACTCATTCCGCTCAAGGATATCGCCAAAGTTGAACTGGTCGATGGCCCCTCGCAGATTTCTCGAGAAGCCGGTAAACGCCGTCTCGTCGTCGGCGTGAACGTGCAGGATCGCGACCTCGGTGGCTTTGTCAGCGAAGCCCAGAAACGAATCGAACAACAGGTAGCCATTCCTCAGGGTTACACATTAGATTGGGGCGGCCAATTCGAGAACATGCAGCGCGCTATGGCACGGTTGATGATCATTATTCCGATTACCATCGCTGCCATATTCTTCCTGCTCTTTATTCTGTTCAATTCGCTACGCATGGCGTCACTGATCATTCTGGTCCTGCCCTTTGCTTCCATCGGCGGTATTTTCGGGCTCCTGCTGTCGGGGGAGTATCTTTCCGTGCCAGCCGCAGTCGGCTTCATCAATCTTTGGGGGATTGCGGTCCTTAACGGCGTGGTACTGGTGTCCTTTATTCGGCAACTGCGCGATGAAGGCTGGTCGACACGCGAGGCTGTCTTCGAAGGCTGCGAGCATCGCTTCCGGCCGGTGATGATGACCGCCAGTGTGGCCCTACTGGCGCTAATCCCCATGTTGTTTTCCAGCGGTCCGGGCTCCGAAGTCACACGCCCACTTGCCGTAGTGGTGATTTCCGGACTCCTTTCTTCGACAGCGCTTACCCTTTTGGTTCTGCCAGTGCTGTATCCTTACTTCGAAGAAAAATCCGTTGAAGCCTGATCCGATCTAATTGCCGCGCCATGAAAGAAATCAAAGCCATCATTCGTCCGAACAAGTTGCCGCAGCTGAGAAAATCCCTGCTCAGCATGCCGGACTTCCCGGGCATGACCATTTCCCAGGCAGAAGGTTGCTCTGCACCTTCGCGTCATGGTCCGCCGGTATCGATCAAGGATGAGCTGACCGACTTCACCCGGAAGGTCCGCATCGAAATCGTCTGTCCGGATGAGATTGCAGACCGCATCGTGGAGTGCATCACCGAAGTGGCTCAAACCGGCCAGCTGGGAGATGGCATCGTCTGGGTGACAGAGATTTCCCGCGCGATTTTTGTCCACAAAACAACGGTCGGCAGTCCGCCGGACCCCCGCCGTCTTTAATTAATCCCCTGTTAGTCTATGTCAATCGCCACGCTAGTAGCGGCGACCCGCCCTGCCTTTCTTTCCGTCACACTGGTGGGTGTCCTACTGGGGTTCTGTACAGCAGCCACTGACGGGGCTTTCCGATCATCCCTGCTGGCCGCCGCCACCCTGCTCTTTGCCCTATTGGCTCATGCCGGTGCCAATGTGATCAACGACTACTATGATGCGCTGAGTGGCTGCGATGCGGCTAATACCGAGCGGATCGCGCCCTTCACGGGCGGTAGTCGTTTCATTCAGGACGGCCAGCTCTCTGAAAAACAGACTGCCTGGCTCGGCTATGCCCTGTTGGCGACCGTGATCCCTGCCGGCATCGCTCTGGTCTTGGTGAGTGGTCCGGGCTTATGGTTGATCGGACTGATCGGACTACTGGCGGCTTGGGCCTACTCCGCCCGCCCACTCCAACTGCAAAGTCGCGGACTGGGCGAAGTCACGATCACGACGGCCTGGCTGATGGTCGTGATGGGCAGTGATTACGTCCAGCGTGGCACGCTCGCACTCGCCCCGCTCATTGCCGGGACCTCTTACGCTCTGCTGGTGGCCAATGTCCTCTTTATCAATCAGATCCCGGACCGCGCGGCCGATGCCATTGCCGGAAAGCGTACGCTCATTGTCAGATTCGGTCCGGGCTTTGCCGCTTTGGGCAGTGCCCTGCTTTATTTGCTGGCAGCACTATCGATCAGCATCGGTATCATCACCGGCTATTTGCCGGGGACCGCGCTCATCTTATGGCTGATTGCATTACCTGCGGCCTATACCTTTCAACAACTGCGGGCAGCGCCAACGGATCGAGCCACCCTCAATCGCCTAATTCCGCTGACCATCAGCAGTACGCTGCTATTCGGTCTGACACTGTGTGCCGTCCTGGTACTCACTTAAACGATCAAGGCTTTGACCAGCATCACCGCGGCCACGAATCCGGCAAACACCGCAAAAGACTGCTGCAAACGGGGTCCACTCAGATGATGCGCCACCTGACGACCCAACAGCATGCCCGCCAGTGCGCCCAGCGCAAAGGGCATGCCGACCCCCCAATCCATGCGGCCCACCATCGTGGCAGTCACCACGCCGCCCAGTGATACCAGGGTGATCACCCCCAGGGAGGTCGCAACAATCGCTTTGGTCGGCAAATTGGTCACGCGTTTCAGGGCCGGCACAATAACAAAGCCACCGCCGACGCCCAGTAAACCGGAGAGAAAACCGGCAAGACCACCGGCCATGAGCATGGCGCGGAAACAGGGGAGTGTCCAGATCAGTTTTCCCCGGGTTTCATGCAGCATGCAAGGGGGTCCTTCGGCGTCATCGGTGGCCGTTCCTGCCAATTCCCGCTGTGCCTTGAGAAATAGCGTGACCGCCACATAAAACAGCACCAGGGCAAAGACGGCTGATAGCGGCCTATTCGGAATCTGTGTCGCCAGCCAGATCCCCAGGGGCGAGAGCAACAGGCCGATAGCCGACATCACGATGGCCGCCTTATAGCGCAAAACCCCCGCCTTCAGTCCGAGTCCGGCACCGACAGCGGCCGACAAACACACCGCCAGTAGCGCCACCGGGCCGGCCTCTGCCAGCGTCAGCCCCACCCCGAATACCAGTAACGGTACCGACAGAATTGCCCCACCCGCCCCGGTCAGCGCCAGCAGAAAGCCTACGGCCAACCCGAGCACCACCGGAATCCACTGCATGACGTCCACGTTATATCGCCTTTAATGCACTATGCTCACTATAGAATCAGATCAGCGACGCACGACCCTGCCGAACCTGACAACCCATCCCATATCATATACACTAAATATATCTTATAGAACCCGAGAATATCCATGCCCGCCACGCACCCCACCATGAAAGCATTTTTTGACAAAGATACCTGGACCGTCAGTTATGTAGTGTACGAGAAACCGGGATCAGTATGCGCGATTATCGATTCGGTACTCGACTATGATCCAAAATCTGGCCGTACGTCGACACGTTCGGCTGATGAGATCGTTGATTTCGTTCAGACGCAACAACTGCAAGTCGCCTGGATTCTTGAGACCCATGCCCATGCCGACCATCTGACCGCAGCGCCATACCTACAGCAGAAACTGGGCGGCCAAATCGCCATTGGTGAGCATATCCGCACCGTACAGTTGGTTTTCAAAGAGGTGTTCAATCTGGAGTCAGCCTTTGCGGTCGATGGCAGCCAGTTCGATACGCTGTTTACCGATGGCGAGACCTTCCGTATTGGCGATCTGACCGGTGAAGTGGTTTTCCTACCAGGACATACCCCCGCCTGTACCGCTTACAAGATTGGCGATGCCGTCTTCGTGGGTGACACCATTGCCATGCCGGATGTGGGCACGGCACGTTGCGATTTTCCCGGTGGCGACGCCCGTCAGCTCTACCGTTCCATCAAAAAACTCCTAAGCATGCCTGACGATACGCGGCTGTTCATGTGCCACGACTACCCGCCAGCGGGTCGCGATGTGTGTTTTGAAACCACGGTCGCCGAAGAGCGAGCCAAAAACATTCACGTCCACGACGGCATCGATGAAGACGCCTATGTGGCGATGCGCACAGCACGCGATGCCGGCCTAGCGATGCCAGTCCTGATTCTACCGGCCGTCCAGGTCAATATCCGTGCTGGCAACTTCCCCCCTCCAGAAGATAATGGAACGGTTTATTTGAAGATCCCTGTCAACGCACTTTAAGCAGCAAGGCGCATCATGGATCAGGTCTACTGCAACGCCTGATCCAGATCAGCGAGCAGATCCTCGACATCCTCCAGACCGACGGACAACCGGATCAAACCATCGCTGATCTGATGTTCCGCCCTTTCTTCCGGGGTATACACCGCATGCGTCATACTGGCCGGATGCTGCGCTAGGCTCTCCGCGTCTCCCAGGCTGACCGCCCGGGTAAAGAGCTGCAGCTGATCCATGAAGCGAATACCCGCCTCGATGCCCGCTTTCAGTTCAAAGGCCATCATGCCACCAGGCAGACGCATCTGGCGCTGAGCCAGATCAAACTGCGCAAAAGATTTCAATCCCGGATAGCGCACAATGGCGACCTTCGGGTGCGACTCCAGATATTCTGCCAACCGTTGGGCCGATGCGGAATGACGTTCCATGCGCAACGCCAGCGTCTTGAGCCCGCGCAGCACCAGAAAGGCATCCTGAGACGACAGCACAGCCCCGGTCAGATCCTTGATTCCCACAGCGCGGACCTCATCAAGCATGGCCTTAGGCCCGACAATCGCACCCGCCAGCAGATCGCCGTGCCCACCCAGATACTTGGTTGCCGAATGAATCACAAAGTCGGCACCTAACTCCAGGGGACGCTGCAGATAAGGCGTGCAATAGGTGTTATCGATTACGCTCCAGATCTTGTTCTGTCGGGCAATCGCCGCTATCGCCGCGATATCCACGAGACGCATATTCGGGTTCGCCGGCGATTCAAGAAACACGACTCGCGTCGCAGGCGTCAACGCACGTTCAAGATTATCCGGGTCAGACAAATCAACATGACGAATACGGACACCGTACTTTTCCAGACCTTTGTGAAAAAACGCATACGTACAGCCATACAGCGTCTGATCGGCAATCACCTCATCGCCCGCTTGCAACAAGGTCCACAGTAACGAGGTCGTTGCCCCCTGCCCTGATGCTGTCACCAGTGCCGCTTCACCGCCTTCCAGATTAGCGATGCGCTCTTCCAGCAGTGCGGTTGTCGGGTTACCGACCCGAGAGTACACATAGCCTGCCTGCTCGCCCGCAAAGCGGGCTGCGCCATCGGCGATCGTCGGAAAGGTATAGGTCGAACTTAAATACAGCGGCGGATTCAGTGAACCCTGACCCGCATAGGGATCGTAGGCATGGTGAATTGCCCGGGTGGAAAAACCTTGATTGTTAGATTGACGGTCAGTCATGGCAGCCCGGAAAGTCATTCTCAGAGCCTTCTATATATCACACTCCCTATAACGACCGCGCACTATCAAATAACAAACGAATATCAGCCGGGATCCTGAGAATCGTCTCTGGCCTGCATCCACCAGATCAGATCTTCACCCTGGAGCGGTGTCGGAATCATCTGATTCTTTTCCCATTTAAAAACCGGCGCAAAGTACATGTACCTTGCCATCATTTCATGCTTTGAATTGACGGCAAAAAAGGGACGGCCGTTCCGGATGGCATCTCGAATTTGATCATCGGTCATAAAACACCTCAAATACGCATGTTCGTTGCACATTATTTATCGGGTATTAGTCTAATGGATCAGCCGCCAAATATAAACTCTAAGGGAGTGGCAATTGCCGCTCCCTAGCCATAGAATCTATTAACGCCCCCTTATCTCGGATTGCCCCCGGGCGATCCGCTTTAAACCCGCAACGAGTCGGTCAACCTCTTCGCACGTGTTATATAGGGCCAGGGTTGGGCGCACCGTACTTTCCAACCCAAATCGGCGCAGAATCGGTTGCGCGCAATGATGACCCGTACGTACCGCGATGCCTTCCCGGTTCAATGCAACGCCTACTTCCTGATTGCTGTAGCCTGCCAGCGTCAGTGATAGCACACTGGCCTTTTCTTTCGCTGTGCCGATCAATTTCAATCCAGGCACCCGCAGGAGTTCTTGAGTGGCATAACCTAGAAGATCATGTTCGTATTTGGCGATATTCTCGATACCCAGTCGCTGAACATAATCCAGGGCTGCACCCAGACCAACGGCATCCGCAATATAGCCAGTCCCAGCTTCGAATCGGGTCGGTGCATCATGATACAGCGTCCGATCAAAAGTGACATCACTGATCATGTTGCCGCCCCCTTGCCACGGTGGCAACTGATTCAGTAGATCCAGCTTACCGTAAACCGCACCAATACCGGTCGGACCAAATACCTTATGCCCGGAGAAGACAAAGAAGTCCGCATCAACCGCCTGAACATTGGCACGCAGATGGGCCACCGATTGTGCACCATCTACCAACACCTTAGCACCCCGCCGATGCGCGATCTCGATGATTTCGGTAATCGGCGTTACAGTACCCAGCGCATTGGAGACCTGCGTCACCGCTACCAGCTTCGTCCTGTCATTGATCAGCTTTTGATATTCGTCCAGAATAATCTGACCGGTATCGTCCACTGGAATCACACGGATCTTGGCACCCACCGAGCGTGCCAGCATCTGCCAAGGGACGATATTGGCATGGTGCTCGAGCAGCGAGACCACGATTTCATCACCCTCCCCGATAAACTGCTTGCCAAAAGTATTGGCGATCAGGTTAATACCCTCTGTTGCCCCTCGCACGAAAATAATCTCGTCCTTGGATTGCGCACCGAGAAACTTGGCAACTTTGTCGCGCGCCCCTTCATAAGCATCGGTCGAACGGGCTGCCAGTTCATGCGCCGCCCGATGAATGTTCGAATTCTCGTGTTTATAGAAGTGCGAGATCCGGTCAATCACCTGATTGGGCTTTTGTGTCGTTGCCCCATTGTCAAACCAGGCCAGTTGATGGCCATTGACGCGCTCCTGAAGAATCGGGAAGTCGCGCCGTACGGCATTCACGTCGAATTGCGGATGCGCGGAAGGTGCAACTTCCTGATAGGCAGGCTTATCTGATGGGGCAAGTTCGGCGGGCGCTGCCGAACGATCGACAAAGTAGAAACCTTGACCCGGCACAGTAGGCTGTAATTGCCCTGACTGGCGACCACCGCTGGCGATCTCCTTGAGCAGCTCGCTAACCTCCGCCTGTCCCGGGAAATGCTGGGACTGTGGGGTTACCAGATTCTCAAGGGGTACAGGTTGCACACCGGCAGGCGACGACGGTAATTCAGTCGCATGACTAAGGAAGTAGTACGGCGTACTCGGAACGGCAGCACCGGGAACCGAGTTTCTCGGATCTGTACCGCCCACTTGTGGTAGCGATGCAGAATAACCTAGTGGGGAGGCAAGTGACGTGGCATGCGGTGTTGGCACCTCCGAGACTGGTGCCCCAGTTCCTTGAGGTTGCGGCGTGGTCGCCGCTATCCTTAGGTCCGGCTCTAGCACAGGCGTCCCCCCCGTTCCGAGATCAAGCACCGGATCGTGCGGAACGGGTACATCGTCACCGGGCAGGCTACGAAAGAACGCATTCGCCAGATCACCGAGCTTGGCGATATCCACGAACTGCGACTGACTGGGCAACGCCGGTACAAGACCTGCCACACCGGGAAGGCTATCAGTCAGTGCAGCAAAAGGATCACTTGTAGGTGTTTGGGTACTCATGGTACTTATCAACCTCCACGTCTTCCAGAACAGCCAGTGCGTCAGGCGTATGCACTGCCAGCGAGCAATAGAGCGAAATCAGGTAGGATGCGATCGCATTGCGGCTAATGCCCATGAAACGCACCGATAGGCCCGGACTCTGTTCACCGGCAACCCCTGGTTGATAGAGACCGACAACACCCTGTCGCTTGTCACCAACGCGCAGCAGCAGGATTTTAGTTTTACCATCCTCGACCGGAATTTTATCCGACGGTACCAGCGGAATGCCTCGCCAAGTCAGGAACTGTGAACCGAACAGGCTGACGGTCGGCGGCGGCACGCCACGACGGGTGCATTCGCGACCAAAAGCGGCAATTGCCAGCGGATGCGCCAGGAAGAAAGCGGGTTCTTTCCAGACCTTGCTCAGTAGGTCATCCAGATCATCCGGTGTCGGCGCACCTGTCAGGGTGGAAATGCGCTGCTCATCCGCCACACTCGAGAGCAGGCCGTAATCCGCATTGTTGATCAGTTCGCTTTCCTGGCGTTCCTTGATCGTTTCAATGGTCAGGCGCAACTGTTCCTTAATCTGATCGAACGGGCTGCTGTACAGATCCGAAACACGCGTATGCACATCCAGAACGGTCGTAACCGCATTCAGGAAATATTCACGTGGTTGTTCTTGATAATCAACAAAAGTCTGTGGCAGTTCGGATTCGTCACGCTTGGCGCAAGTCACATTGACATTACCCGGGTTTTTGACCTGGTTCAGACGGTAGATGCCTGCTTCAACGGGTAACCATTGCAGAAAATGCACAAGCCAGCGCGGGGTAATAATCGGCAGCTGTGCCGGTGTTTTAGTGGCATTGGCTAACTGCCGGGCAGCGGCATCGTTCAATGCCAGTTGGGGTTCATGATTTACAGCCATGTTGCTTTACTCCTTTGAGTGGAAAAATTGAGATCTATTCAGACGCCGCACGTATTTGCGCTTGCGCTATGTTGCTTCCCGGTTCAACGCTATGCGTCAACCAGACATTTCCTCCGATCACGGATCCTTGGCCAATCGTCACTCGGCCAAGGATCGTGGCACCGGCATAAATAACGACATCGTCTTCAACGATCGGATGTCGTGCATGACCTTTTTCAAGATGGCCATCGGCATTTTTGGGAAAACGTTTGGCACCAAGCGTTACGTTTTGATAGATACGTACGCGCTTACCAATCACAGCCGTTTCACCAATCACAACGCCACTGCCATGATCAATAAAAAAACTCTCGTCTATCGCAGCACCAGGATGGATATCAATCCCGGTTTCTGAATGTGCAATCTCAGCTATAACGCGTGCCAATAGAGGTGCCCCCAGCACATACAGCAGGTTGGCGATTCGATGATGAATAATGGCAACAATGCCCGGATAGCAAAGCAGTACTTCATCGACACTTCGTGCTGCAGGGTCGCCTTGATAGGCTGCAATAATGTCACTGTCTAATACTCGACGGAGTCTTGGAATTTCATCGGCAAATCCCTGAACAATGTCGTAGGAAAGTGCATCGATATCAGCGCTAGATTCGCCACTCTGACGAGCCTGATGCGTCAGCTCCAGCCGGACTTGCGTCACCAAGGCATTTAATGCAGCATCCAGTGCATGACCGACATAAAAATCCTCGCTTTCCTCGCGTAAATCGGCGGGGCCTAGTCGCAAGGGAAATAAAACACTACTAAGCGATGTTACGATCCATTGCAATACGGAACGAGACGGCAACTCACGAATACCATGCTCGCTTGAACGGCCATGCAGCTTCCGGTAATCTGAACGCACCAAATGCAATTCATTCACTATGCGGTCAAGATCCCATTGATGGTTATGCTGAATCCATTGGCGGGCATCTATAAAGCTCGTCGTCATTGATGAAACCTTTCTTTATGCCAGCTCAATCCTGAACCCACGGTAGATTCGAGAATTGCCATCCACCCAGCGCACCACGCTGAGTTCTTTCGTTGAGCGCACCTTCAAAACCGTCGGCGATGTTGTAAACATCTTCAAATCCGGCTCCAGCCAGTGCTATTGCTGCCGCATCAGAGCGCTTACCACTTCGACAAAGCAGTAACACCAGCGAATCCTTGCGGACTTTGGCTTCAACCTCCCTGACAAATCTTGGGTTCTTATTCAGCGAGGTTCCGTTCTGCCAGGCCACATGCAGGGTACCCGGTACATGCCCGACAAATTTGCGTTCTTCATGAGTGCGGACATCAACAATCTGCGCGGCACCTGCCGTAAACAACTGCCAAGCTTCTTTCGGTGTCACACGCCCCGCATACGATAAGGCAAGTGCTTGGCCTGCCGTTCGTGCACGAGCAATGATATCCAGCACCAGTACTTCCGGATTTAACGCACGCGCATCAGCCCCGCCTGCAAAGTCAATGTGATGAACAACGGCTGCTCCCATGACTGTCTCCTTTTTGATGTAAGCACTCAAGGATTCACAGTCTAAAAACACGAACGCACCTTGTGAACGAATTAGATTTTGTTTACTTATTCAGCGCGATCTTTGTTGCATATAAGATTTCTGAATAACGCGTGATCCTGATATGTAAATGAAAAATCAATCGTTCACATCGAAAAATAATTCCAATAGATTGCGGGGATGGCTTACAAAACACTTATTGTTCCAGGCTTACACAATAGCGGACCTGATCATTGGCAAACGTGGTTGGAAGGCTACATAGGCAATACGACACGGGTCCTCCAGGAAGATTGGCACCGGCCTGCCATCGGCCAATGGGCCACGAATGTCAAACAGGCCATCGAAAGTTCCGAGGATCGAATCATTCTGGTAGCTCACAGTTTTGGTGTTCTCGCGAGTGTTGTTGCAGCATCTATTGTTCCCGACCGCGTCGCAGGCGCACTCTATGTAGCGCCGGCAAACCCCTCACGCTTTAGCTTGTCTGGACAGCTTATGAATCAGGATTCATCCGAGCTACAAACAGGACTGTTCGAATTGATGCCGATTGAGAAACTAGGTTACCCGGTGGCTCTGGCAGCAAGTACGAACGATGATTGCATGCCAGTCAAGCGGACTGCCTGGTGGTCCAAAAAATGGGGAGCACGATTGATCTCATTAGGAGATACTGGCCATGTTAAAGCCGAGGCCGGGTTTGGTCCATGGCCACAAGGCTTGGAGCTATACAAGGACGTACTGAATCGTTCCCGTGATAATGATCGTGAATGGAATCAACTGATACGGTGGGCATGCTGACAGTGAGCTACTGAAGCGGGCTAGCTAAGCAGAGATCAAACGTACAACACCGCGAAAAATAAGATAACCACTCGATTCAGCCCAAATAAGAACCTGTTGATCTGACAACTGAGAGGCACAAATCCTTAATGAGGCACCTGTATAAAGCTGGCCGTAAGTGTGGTACTCAAGGGATCCTATCGAGACTCCCGGCATCGCCAAATGGAGTGCCGACATAAGAATCATGGACACAAGATCGATTGGCACAAGAAGCCCTGGACACTGCAAGACGTCTTTTGCATATACTGGATCAACGCTAGCAGCATCATGCGTGGCACCTAGAGCCACATAGCTTGCTAGCGACATGTCATCAACTACTACCAGTATGTCAATTATTTCCGCATGATGGTTGCGCTCGACCAGGCTTGAAGATGACCGCGATGGTTTGATACGGTAGTGCAACTCGGTTGTTTCATCTAACAGACTCAAACCGTCTGAGATGTAGCGAGTCTTTTGCAACAAACGTATTTGCTTTGATCGTCGGTACAGACGATCAGAAAGTAGTTCGGTCTTGTATTCTTTGTATATAGCTTGTTCTAGCGGCAAGTCACCATAAAACCGGATTGAACCGCTGACCTGCACACAGGTCTGTAGTAAGGAATGTGCCTCAAGCAGTTGTGGAATATGTGGTTTAAGTGCTTCCAACCGTATGGCCCGGCTCACTCCTGGATCAAATGCCCGATAAGCCAAAAGCGGCAACCAGCCGTCAGGTAAAGACACAAAGCCTTTCAGTATCTGACTCAGCGACTGACAACGATTCTTAGAAATGCGCAACGCGTCTCGCTTGGTGCGCGTTTTTAAACCGGCATATCCACTAGGAATGCTTCGCATAAACTAGCCTGCCAGAGAAGCCGTCGATTTCACGTGAGCCTCTGTCAGATCGGCCGAACAAAGCTCAATAAATCGGTACGCAAATCCCCGCAGGAAGCTGCCTTTTCGAACGCCGATCAGGGTGGTATTCAATCGGAACAGATGTTCAGACTTGGGCATCCGTAAACCCTTGTCCCGTTCGGCGAAATAGGCCATGGAAGCCACGATCCCAATGCCCAAGCCCAACTCGACATAGGATTTAATTACGTCAGCATCCAGGGCAGACATCACAATATCCGGGGCCACCCCAGCATCAGCGAATGTTTTATCAAGCTGGGTTCGACCCGTGTATCCCTTGTGATACGTGATAACCGGATATCCAGCGATCTGCTTCAAACTTAGTTTATCAGCAGCCTGTAGCGGGTGTCCTTCGGGCACAATGACCGCATGATGCCACTGATAGTAGGGAAAAGTCACGACGTCTTCGGCGCTATCCAATGCTTCCGTCGCGATACCGATATCGGCTTCGCCACTTTTGAGCATCGATGCGATTTCAGCCGGGCTTCCCTGATGTAGAACCAGATGAACTTTAGGAAATTCGTCCTTGAATGCCTTCACCACTTTGGGCAACGCGTATCTTGCCTGGGTATGCGTTGTGGCGATGACCAGTTCACCCTCATCCCGTTGCGTAAACTGATCCGCCAACTGCTTGATATTCTGAGCGTCCAGCAGAAGACGCTCAACAATACCGATCAGTTCCTTACCGGGTTCAGTCAAGCCGATAAAGCGCTTACCTTTACGTATGAAGAGTTCGACACCGAGTTCGTCCTCCAGATCCTTGATATGCTTACTGACACCCGGCTGCGAGGTGTACAACACCTCGGCAACCTCGGTCAGATTAAAGTTCTGCCGAACCGTTTCACGAACGATACGCAGCTGTTGGAAGTTCATGCCGCAACGCCTTTATGCTCAAACACGCTTAATTTTCTTGGTACCAGGTAGACATGATCACCCTCACCTACATGTAACCCGGCAACTTCGATTCGAGATAACTCTACCTCGTAGTTTTGGGAGGTCTTTTCATCATTGATGTCTAAGCCGATCAGTTCAATACGAGAAGTCGCCCCGAATGAAAGGACCCTTTCAATCACGGCATAGACGCCACGAGCCTCGGGATCTTTTGAAATCGTCAGTTCATGAGGACGTGCAAATGCGACGACGTTTGTCCCATCGGCGACATCTGCCCCGCCATGGGCAAGCTGATGTGGCCCTACATGCACCACATCACCATCCACGCGACCATGAAACAAATTGACCGACCCGAGAAAGCTATAGACAAAGGGTGTCGCCGGCTGGTCATAAACCTGATCAGGAGTCCCCACCTGTTCCACATGCCCCTGATTCATCAGAACCACTTCATCGGCCACTTCCAGGGCCTCTTCCTGATCATGCGTCACGAAAATGGAAGTCACATGAATCTCATCGTGTAGACGACGCAGCCAGCGACGCAATTCTTTACGTACTTTGGCATCTAGCGCGCCAAAAGGCTCATCCAGCAACAGGACCTTGGGCTCAACCGCCAAGGCGCGTGCCAGGGCAATGCGCTGACGCTGTCCACCCGAGAGTTGGGATGGGAAACGATCTGCCAGCCAATCAAGCTGGACCAGCTCTAGAAGATCATGCACTTTCTTTTTAATGGCAGCATCACTGGGACGATCTTTACGCGGTTTGACACGTAAACCGAATGCCACATTCTCAAACACGGTCATATGCTTGAAAAGTGCGTAGTGCTGAAACACAAAACCGACCTGACGCTCACGCACATGGCGATCCGAGGCATCCTCCCCTTCGAGAATGACCTGTCCTGCATCGGCCGATTCCAGACCCGCAATAATGCGCAGCAGCGTTGTCTTACCGCAGCCGGACGGTCCCAGCAATGCCACGAGCTTACCCGTCGGGAATTCGAGGCTGACATTATTCAATGCTTTGAAATCACCAAAGGTTTTAACGATGTTATTGACCTGAATGCTCACGATTCATCTTCCTTTAATTCCGAATTGACCTTTGCTGCCTTCCATTCCACGAATGTTTTAATCAGCAAGGTGAGCAGTGCCAAAATGGCTAACAGTGAAGCCACCGCAAAGGCCGCTGCAAAGTTGTACTCGTTGTATAGAATTTCGACATGGAGAGGCATGCTGTTCGTTTCCCCTCGGATATGCCCAGAGACGACAGATACCGCGCCAAACTCACCCATCGCCCGGGCATTACAGAGCACGATCCCGTAAATCACACCCCATAGAATGTTGGGCAAAGTGACGAAACGAAAGACCTGCCAGCCACGGGCGCCCAATACAATGGCAGCCTCCTCTTCTTCCTTACCCTGGGCTTCCATGAGGGGAATCAATTCACGGGCAACAAATGGAAAGGTCACAAAGATGGTGGCCAGCAGGATTCCGGGAACCGCAAAAATAATCTTGATGTCGTTATCGATAAACCACGAACCGAACCATCCCTGTGCACCAAACACCAGAACAAAGATCAGGCCGGCAATCACGGGGGAGACCGAAAACGGTAAATCAATCAATGTGATCAGGAAGCGCTTACCAGGGAAATTGAATTTGGTGATCGCCCAGGCGGCGGCCACTCCGAACACCAGATTCAGTGGCACGGAGACCAACGCAGTGATCAAGGTCAGCTTAATCGCCGATAAGGCATCCGGATCGGTTAATGCCAGCAAGTAGGCATCCCACCCTTTCCGGAAGGCTTCAACAAAAACAGAGCCCAACGGTAGCAACAGAAACAAGGCAAAGTAAAACAGACCTGTACCGATCACCAGACGACGGACCCAGGGGGACTCCTGAGTGGCATCGTTGAGTTTCTGACCACCCCGAATGGATTTGGCGCCCAGCGCCGTGGAAATTCCACCAGCCATTACACTTCCCTTCCCGTACGTTTGGCCGTCCACGCCTGCAAGGAGTTAATGACCAGAAGCAGGATGAACGACAGAACCAGCATGACCACCGCAATCGAAGTTGCGCCGGAATAGTCATACTGTTCCAGCTTCGTGATAATCATCAGTGGCGCAATCTCGGACACCATCGGCAGGTTTCCGGCAATGAAAATCACCGAACCGTATTCCCCGACAGCTCGGGCAAAAGCCAGCGCAAAGCCTGTCAGCAGTGCGGGGAAAATAATCGGCAGCACCACTTTAAAAATTGTTTGGGCGCGATTAGCCCCCAGGCTGGCCGCTGCTTCTTCGATTTCCTTATCGAGGTCTTCCAGAACCGGCTGAACAGTCCGCACCACAAAGGGCAGTCCGATAAAAATGAGTGCCACCATAATGCCAAAGGGCGTAAAAGCGATCTTGATGCCCAAGGGTTCGAGATACTGACCCAGCCAACCGTTCTTGGCGTAAATAGCGGTTAATGCAATACCTGCGACAGCCGTCGGTAACGCGAATGGTAAATCAACCAACGTGTCGACAATGCTTTTGCCCGGGAAACGATAACGCACCAGTGCCCAGGCCAAAACCGCTCCAAAAACGGCATTGACTGTCGCTGCTATGAGCGATGCACCGAAGCTTAACTTGAGGGACGCAACAACTCGGGGCTCACTAATTGTTTCCCAGAATTGCAGCAATGTCAGATCTGTTGTTTTCCAGATCACCGCAGATAAGGGAATTAATACAATCAACCCCAGATAGGCCAGCGTAAACCCCAGGGTGACACCGAACCCCGGGATCACACTTTGTTTAAACAACGGTTTGCTCATCGTTTCACCACGATCTGGTCATAGACGCCGCCATCAGCGAACTGCTCTTTCTGCACTTTTTCCCAGCCACCGAGCAGCTTTTCAACAGTAAAGGTATTGACCTTCGGGAAAGTCTTCGCATACTTTGTCAGAACAGCCGGGTTACGCGGACGAAGGTAATGTTTGGCAATAATTTCCTGCCCCTCAGGTGTCCACAGATACTCGAGGTAGGCCGTGGCTACTTTGCGTGTGCCTTTCTTATCGACTAACTTATCCACTACTGTCACAGGCGCCGGAGCATCGATTGAAATACTTGGATAAACAATATCGAACTGATCGCCACCGACTTCCTTATCAAGCAGAATCGCTTCGTTTTCAAAGGTCACCAGTACATCGCCCACGTTCCGTTGAGTAAAAGTTGTCGTGGCACCACGACCACCACCATCCAGAACCGGGACGTTCTTGAAAAGCGCTTTGACGAATTCCTTGGCGCTCTCTTCTGATTTGTAGTTCTTGATGGCGAAGCCCCAGGCAGCCAGATAGGTATATCCTCCATTACCGGACGTCTTGGGATTAGGAACAATGACTTCTACGCCCTGACGCACCAAATCCGGCCAATCCTTAATGTTTTTAGGATTGCCTTTGCGGACCAGGAAGACCGATGTTGTTGTATAAGGCGCCGCATCATTCGGCAGACGCTTCTGCCAATCGGACTTCACCAGGCCGCTCTGCACCAGTTTCTGAATATCCGGAACCTGGTTCATGGTAACAACATCGGCTTCCAGACCGGCAATCACAGCACCAACCTGCTTACTCGAACCACCATGGGACTGATTCACCGTGACCGGCGGGTTACCCTTGGCCTGCCAACTGGCGACAAATGCCGGGTTGATATCTTTATAAAGCTCCCGAGACACATCATAGGACACGTTCAGGAGGGATGTTTGGGCAAACACAGCGGGCACAGCCGCAAACAGCAGAACGCTCGCAGTTGCACCAAACAGTGAACGGAATTGTAATTTTTTCATGAGATCGCCTCCAAGGTTGGGACTTGCAGTCTAGGCCAATGCTTATGCCAACAAAAGACGATTTTCGTCTTTGCTTATAACGTTATTGATATATAGAACCCGTCGGTTGCTCAGATAAAACCGACGTCTACTGGTGCCGGTTGTGACCGATAAGCCGCTCGATTTTTACTTCCTGGTCACAATCTGATCGAACACGCCACTATCTGCAAAATAGGCTTTCTGGGCTTTATCCCAACCACCAAAGACCTGATCAATCGTAAACAGCTTCACTTTGGCGAAGTTTCCACTATATTTCACTACTGTCCGGTAGATTTTAAAGGAGGATCAATTGGTTAGCGACGTCTGGTTCAAAATCACCCGACATTGCATTATTGACCAGTTGATCCAGCGAGATTTTTTCAAAGATATTGGTTTCAA